>NZ_PYTW01000049.1:0-556 GCF_003028435.1 Serratia sp. Nf2
AAAAAAATATCAAGTCTTGAAGAGTGACTAACTGAAGTAAAATTCATGCAGTAAATCTTTGAGCATCGCTTCTCGAGTGGAAGCAAATCAAGCTTTTAATTGAAGAGTTTGATCATGGCTCAGATTGAACGCTGGCGGCAGGCTTAACACATGCAAGTCGAGCGGTAGCACAGGGGAGCTTGCTCCCTGGGTGACGAGCGGCGGACGGGTGAGTAATGTCTGGGAAACTGCCTGATGGAGGGGGATAACTACTGGAAACGGTAGCTAATACCGCATAACGTCGCAAGACCAAAGAGGGGGACCTTCGGGCCTCTTGCCATCAGATGTGCCCAGATGGGATTAGCTAGTAGGTGGGGTAATGGCTCACCTAGGCGACGATCCCTAGCTGGTCTGAGAGGATGACCAGCCACACTGGAACTGAGACACGGTCCAGACTCCTACGGGAGGCAGCAGTGGGGAATATTGCACAATGGGCGCAAGCCTGATGCAGCCATGCCGCGTGTGTGAAGAAGGCCTTCGGGTTGTAAAGCACTTTCAGCGAGGAGGAAGGTGGTGA
>NZ_PYTW01000050.1:0-521 GCF_003028435.1 Serratia sp. Nf2
CCTGCTGGTTGAATTTAATGGCGCTGGCGTGGCCGGAGCCGTAATACAGCCACTGCAGGCGATCGCCCTGCGGCAGCGTCAGCGCCTGCAGGTTGGCCAACGCATCCCACTGGTATTGCAGCTCGCCGTTCACGCCCTGCTCGCCGAGCAGCCGCCCGGCGGCGTCATAGCGCATCTGCACGCTGTCCGGCTCGATGCCCAGCGCCGCACCGCTCGCCGTCGGCAGGCGGTTCAGTTCGCGCAGCCGCCCCATGGCGTCGAAGCGGTAATGCCATTCCGCGCTGGCGTTGCTGCGCCAGACCAGCTGCCCGGCCTCGTCGAAGCGGAAGCGCTGTTCGCGCTGCGTCAGCTCACCCGCGCCGCCCGGCAGGCCGACCTCGCGGTGCTCCTCCAACAGCCCGGCCGCGCCGTAGCGATAATAGTGGCGGGTGTCGTCCGGGCGCTCTTCGGCCAGCACGCGGCCCACCGCATCGTAGCTGAAGCGGTATTCGCCGCCGTTGCCGTTCTCCAGCCGCGTCAGC
>NZ_PYTW01000051.1:0-521 GCF_003028435.1 Serratia sp. Nf2
CCTGCTGGTTGAATTTAATGGCGCTGGCGTGGCCGGAGCCGTAATACAGCCACTGCAGGCGATCGCCCTGCGGCAGCGTCAGCGCCTGCAGGTTGGCCAACGCATCCCACTGGTATTGCAGCTCGCCATTCACGCCCTGCTCGCCGAGCAGCCGCCCGGCGGCGTCATAGCGCATCTGCACGCTGTCCGGCTCGATGCCCAGCGCCGCACCGCTCGCCGTCGGCAGGCGGTTCAGCTCGCGCAGCCGCCCCATGGCGTCGAAGCGGTAATGCCATTCCGCGCTGGCGTTGCCGCGCCAGACCAGTTGCCCGGCCTCGTCGAAGCGGAAGCGCTGTTCGCGCTGCGTCAGTTCACCCGCGCTGCCCGGCAGGCCGACCTCGCGGTGCTCCTCCAGCAGCCCGGCCGCGCCGTAGCGATAATAGTGGCGGGTGTCGTCCGGGCGCTCTTCGGCCAGCACGCGGCCCACCGCATCGTAGCTGAAGCGGTATTCGCCGCCGTTGCCGTTCTCCAGCCGCGTCAGC
>NZ_PYTW01000052.1:0-511 GCF_003028435.1 Serratia sp. Nf2
CGATCGGCGCCAGCGGCAGGTGCGCGTCGATGTCGCTCTGCGGGCTGCGCTCGCCCAGCAGGTTATCCGCCAGATCGTACACCAGCCGCGCGCCCGGTTTGCCCTGATTGGGTTCGCGGTGTTGCAGCAGGCGGCCTTCGGCGTCGTAACCGTAGTGCACTTCGCCGCGCAGCGCGTCGCTCACTCCGGCCAGCTCGCCGCGGCCGGTATAGCGATAAGCGCGCCACAGCACGCCGTCTTCCGGCCGGGTCAGTTTGTCGTGGCCGAAGGCGCTGCTCTGCCAGCTGCGGCGGCCCATGGCGTCGTAACGCCGCTGCTGCTGCAGCGCCCCCTGGCTGCGGCCGGTTTCCCGGTGCAGGCGATCGCGGGTGAATTCGCTCACCACCTGCTGGTTGAATTTAATGGCGCTGGCGTGGCCGGAGCCGTAATACAGCCACTGCAGGCGATCGCCCTGCGGCAGCGTCAGCGCCTGCAGGTTGGCCAACGCATCCCACTGGTATTGCAGCTCGCC
>NZ_PYTW01000053.1:0-497 GCF_003028435.1 Serratia sp. Nf2
GCGTGATCGACGCGCTGGGCGGGGAAGTGAAGCTGGAGTGGGACGCCCGCGGCCAGCTGACGCGCTACACCGACTGTTCCGGCAGCGTGACGGCTTATACCTACGATGCGCTGGGGCAACTGACGGCGCAGACCGATGCCGAAGGCCACCAGACACGCTACCGGTGGGATAACGGCGGGCGCCTGCACACCCTGATCCACCCGGACGGCGGCGAGGAGCGTTTTAACTGGAATGCGCACGGCCAGCTGGCCGAACATCAGGACGCGCTGGGCAGCCTGACCCGCTGGCAGTACAACGCCCTGGGGTTGCCGGTCAGCATCACCGACCGCATTAACCGCACCCGGCGCTATCACTACAGCCCGCAGGGCTGGCTGACGCGGCTGGAGAACGGCAACGGCGGCGAATACCGCTTCAGCTACGATGCGGTGGGCCGCGTGCTGGCCGAAGAGCGCCCGGACGACACCCGCCACTATTATCGCTACGGCGCGGCCGGGCTG
>NZ_PYTW01000054.1:0-477 GCF_003028435.1 Serratia sp. Nf2
CTAGTCTGCGAGATCTTCACCTCCAGCCCATCACGCTGATTGAGCAAGTACTCGGTGCTGATGGTCATGTCACCCTGCGTGGTTTCAATCGTTCCCGAGGTGTTAATCACTTCAGTATTGGCATCACCGCTGGCGTTTTTTTGCATCACCAGGTCATTACCCGCCAGTATGTCGCCGCGCAGGTTATGAATGCGGTTGGCAAACAGCGAGAGATTATGGCCCGCATACAGCAAGGCGGTGTTGAGGATCGTTCCGGTGGCCGTTAACACCAGGTTTCCCGCCGTACCGGTAAAGCCATCAAGCGTGATATGGCCAAGGCTGGTCAGGCTCACGTCCCCACCCGCCTGCAGAGAACCTTCCCCATTCATCGCAATCTGTTGCCCGGACAATGCCGTCTTGCCGTTGCCAGCTACCAGTTGACCGTTATTGATGAGCTGCCCGGCGGCGGTCAGCGTTACGCCATTGCCCTGTAAGGCG
>NZ_PYTW01000055.1:0-414 GCF_003028435.1 Serratia sp. Nf2
TTTTTTCGGTTATCGCTAACCGGTGATAATGTCTTTCACTCATTATCGGAATGGCGTCCCCAAGGGGATTCGAACCCCTGTTACAGCCGTGAAAGGGCAGTGTCCTAGGCCTCTAGACGATGGGGACCCGAAATTGGCTTATCGAATCACCGATTCGATAATTTCGGGTAAAGGTGAGATTTTTCGTGAAAAATCGAGCGCCATTGTCGTTTGTCACTGCACTGGACAGTCACAAATCTCCCGGCACTTACCTATACCACAAGGTTTTGTTTGCTCATTACTTTTTCATCAGACAATCTGTGTGAGCACGCCACTCGAACTAATATCTTTAGGTAAGGAGGTGATCCAACCGCAGGTTCCCCTACGGTTACCTTGTTACGACTTCACCCCAGTCATGAATCACAAAGTGGTAAG
>NZ_PYTW01000056.1:0-337 GCF_003028435.1 Serratia sp. Nf2
CGCTGAAACCCTGTAGCCAGAGCCCGAATAACTGCCCCCTGAACCCCGCCAGGGTCGCGCGGCCACGCTAACCCGGTCGGGATCAACGCCTGTAGCGCGCGCGAATACTCCTTTACGGTAAACTGGCTCATGTGTAGTTCACCTCGCCACGCACCGGCAGTTCCCCTACCCCCAGATCGATATTTGCTGAGGGAGAAACAAGGATAAATCCTGCTGTGCCATCAATGTCTCCGATTGCCCTGTTCAGGTCAGAGAGGAAGATCTTGCCATTGCCGACCGGCGTTCCACCTTCGAAAAAGACATTGTCGATAGCCGCCGCAATGGCCGTGGTAATGTC
>NZ_PYTW01000057.1:0-333 GCF_003028435.1 Serratia sp. Nf2
GAAACAGGTTAATATTCCTGTACTTGGTGTTACTGCGAAGGGGGGACGGAGAAGGCTAGGCTAGCCGGGCGACGGTTGTCCCGGTTTAAGCGTGTAGGGGGTGTGACCTGGTAAATCCGGTTGCATATCAACCCTGAGGCGTGATGACGATGCACTACGGTGCAGAAGTAGTTGATGCCCTGCTTCCAGGAAAAGCCTCTAAGCATCAGGTAACATTAAATCGTACCCCAAACCGACACAGGTGGTCAGGTAGAGAATACCAAGGCGCTTGAGAGAACTCGGGTGAAGGAACTAGGCAAAATGGTGCCGTAACTTCGGGAGAAGGCACGCTGG
>NZ_PYTW01000058.1:0-292 GCF_003028435.1 Serratia sp. Nf2
AAGGCAGAAGTACAGCACCAACAAAGCGACGACGAACACCCCCGCCCCAGCAAACGCCACCTGGCGGAAGCCGAGCTCGGTCAGCAGCGCGCCGGCAACTGGGCCCAACACGGCACCGAGTTCGCCGCACACGGCGAAAAGTGCAAACCACTCAGCGCGGCTGCGCTTTCCGTTTAACTCGCTGTACGTACCCGCTTTAGCCAGTAGCGCTTCAATCGATGGAGAGAACAGTGCGCCGCCGATGCCGGTAAGACACGCCCCCAGAATGATGGGCCACAGGGACTGCCCAAAC
>NZ_PYTW01000005.1:0-417927 GCF_003028435.1 Serratia sp. Nf2
CGGCGAACTCGGTGCCGTGTTGGGCCCAGTTGCCGGCGCGCTGCTGACCGAGCTCGGCTTCCGCCAGGTGGCGTTTGCTGGGGCGGGGGTGTTCGTCGTCGCTTTGTTGGTGCTGTACTTCTGCCTTTCCGTCATTCATCGCAGCGATCGGGCGACAGCGAAAGAAACCTTGGCTTGCTGCCAACACCAAAAGGTGAAGGGGAGTGAAGGGGCTGATAAGCGTGTTAACCAGTTAATACTATGAATATAAATATAAAAATTATATGGTGAAGAGGATGCATAGTTTTGGGATAAATCTTTTTTGGTGGGAAATCGCAGGCAAAGGAAAGTGAGATTGAGGGGATTTTGTACTTGTTACACTGGCGTGCTTTTATTAGTATAACTGTGTGTATAGATGACTTTTGAATTTAAGTTTTTATTATAAATATCAATTATTTGGTTAGTAAAATTCATTCCTATTATCGGCACCATCACGTAAAAATCCTTATAAATCAATAAGTTATACTTAAAAATCTGCCTTTTATTCATCTATAAGAATCGGTAAATCATCCCTCATAACTGCCGTTATGGTTGATATGGCAATTGGGATGTTAACTGTAACGGCCTGTAGTTGTACAGCTCGAACAGGTACAAGCTTAACTCGAAGCTGATGACTTCCAATGTCTCAAAATTGCCCAATAAACGCTTAGAAGTCACGCATTAAGCCCCGATGCCCCTTACTGAGGGATAAACAGGCTTATGGTGATTCTCGTCCCTGTAAACGATATACAGGCTCTATCTCCGGCTGGCTCACGGTTCCATATGGATACACGAGCGTCCTGATAAGATGGCTTTTGAGCGTACATGATGAAGTCGCTAAAGCTCCCGTTGATTGGTATCACCAGCCGGGGCTAAATGGCTACTATTGTCTTTTAACGTCTTCCTTTTGAGACAAACTGAATCATTGAAACAGGTTATATAAATACTAATTTTTATCTCTTTTTGGAACTAAAACAGTTAATGGGCTAGAGCTATTGAAATTTCTAGTGTTGATAGGTGTTTTTACACCATATGGAGAGACTGTTTTCCACTGTTAATTTAGCCATCTAAAAGGCTACTTTTCAGCGTTCACAAGTCATTGAAGGGGTCACTATGGAAATTTCAGAAATCAAAAAGGAAATCTGGCTAACCATAGCGACCTTACAGGGCTGGTAATAAATCTTCAGGGTATATTGTTAACTCTTAGTACTTTTTGTTCTGCTAAGAGCTTCTAATAGTGATTCCCTTTGGGCCATTGCCTCAAACTTCTTATCAAGCTGTGCTGAACCAAAATAATCACCTTTTTTAATTTCAGACAAAAAGGATGCAAACTCTTCCCTGGAGTTGACATTCCGATATGTGTGATATAATTCAGCAACCTTGTTCAAACCTTCTGCTAAGTTTTCAAGAGTCTGCATTTTGAGCTTGCATGTTTCATCTGTAACTTTTATTTCATTCAACTTATCCTGAAGTTTATCATTAGCATCATTAAATGACTTTTCAATGTCACCTATTGCCTTAGATATTTTAATACCCCTCAGTTTTTGAAATTCAAGCCTATTTTTATTCCTCTCATCCTGCCTATCAACTTTAGCTTGCTCACTTTTATTAGTTAATTCCTCAACGTTTGAAAGTTCAATAGACTTCCTTTTTTTAACCATATCAACATCAAGAAGCCTTAATTCCTCTGTGAGAGTATCAGCTTTCCTCTTATCTTCTGCCTTTTTGTGTGCCGCTGCCAGCCATTGCTGAAGATAGGGGGAAACGGCAGCCAGAGCAACACCAACAATCACTGGTAATACGATGTAGTGAACAAAAAACCACTCCTGAGAGGTTATTTCCGCAATCCTTACTTCAACCTCTCTTTTGCTCATAAATAACTTAGCAATATTTTGCCAGTTGAAACCAAGCCATGAGAAAAACACATAACCCCATAAAGGGCTTGAAACCCTGTCTTTAAATGCTTGTTTAATCTGCTCAACTGGCTCTTTAGTTATTCCATTCATGGCTCAGTCCTTTGGTGCCTGTATAATAGTAAGTAATTGACTTCTTAGATAATAAACTGAAATCCCGCCTAACCATAGCGACCTTAAAAGACTTAAACAGGGATACTGAAATAATGGCAAAGTGCATTAGTAAGAACAGCAGGAGCAGCCGCACCAGCGATTTTAAGCCCTCCAGTAAAAGCCTTTCCCGTAATCCTACCAATCCAAGACCCAAAGCCCTTTTCAACCTCATCTTTTGACGTTGGTTTAGCAGTCTGTTTGACAAGCTGCTCCAACTCTGTGACATCAGAATCATCCAACCCGTGCTCTTTTAGCTGACGCGCAAGGGAGTTAAAATCACCTGAAGTAAAACTGTTCTGTTGGTGAATATCTCCGGTATTGCCAGCACCAATAGCACCAGCATTATGCACGTTGCCGTTAAAGTTATTAATATTGTTAACAGTCATTGTTGCCGCTTCTCTTTTCTCTGCTTGTGAGAATAATAAACCTTCACCTAAAATCCCTTTACTTTCTAGTAATAAAGCCCAATCAAGTATTTTTGATTTCACATTAGAAAGTATTTTTGTGATTTGTGCTGGATTTATGCTCCATGCAAGGCGAAAATCACAATTGCTCGCTTGCTGTAAAAAGTTAAATTGCACAGGAGGTAAGTCACTTGCTCCGTTGCGAATTTTACGCACAACTACCAGAAAGTCAATATATTATCACTCTATCTTTTATTTGCATTTTATTTGTCGTACAGTGTATTTATTTATGTAGCCGCTATTGACTAGTTTTTTAGAGCGGTTATTTATTTAAATATAAGTTGAGTTCAGCTTTTATTTTTTAGCTTTCGGAAACTGAGGCAAGGTGTAATCCCGTAGCCGGTATTATACCCAATCCTTCGGATTGCCCCCTCTCACTTCGTTCGGAGGGTTGTTAAAATATCTACCCTTCCGCTTATTCCCCTATCAAGGGGAAGCGGTAAAGCTGATAGCTTTACGTTTACGTTAATAATAAAATAAGGGGTTATATATGATAACGTTAGTTTGTGTTATTTGGTCGGTGATCGGTATTGGTATTATTGTTTTATCTCTATTTACTGCTATATCAAATTCAATAACAGAAGCAAAGAATAAAGACGATGATATTATATCATTAAAAAGAAGGCTTTTTAAAATAGAGTCAAAGTTAGATGTTGATCGTGATGATTATTAAAGAAGAGGATAAATAAATATGATGCTTATGTCTGTAGCCATGGTAATACTTTGTATTATGTTGGGAGGTTTTATGATCCGTATCTGTACTGGTAAAACAAACTCTTCAAGCGAAGCAAAACAAGCAATATCAGATGTTAGAAAAATAATCGATAAAAAAGCTCTCATAAAATATAAAAGGAATAATAGAACATGAATGTAGAAAACTTAATGAATAGTATGACTATAGAATATAAGCTCGAAATACTGGCAAGATTTTTTTATTACATAGAACAAAACAAAGATATACCATTTAATGAAATCAATATTGATGAGCGAGATTTATGTTATTTTGTGGCTCATAGATACATACAAGAGAATAAAGCTGATGAGCTTATTGAAGCATTAATTATTGAAAATGATAACGACTACATAAGAGCAACAGATGATTACATTATTATGAGGAATAGAAAATGCCAACAACAGACAGAAAACGAGGGCGTATAAATTTAAATGCTGACGAACGCCGAGACATATCGATACAGTTCAGAGTAAACAAAGAAGAGTTCGAATATTTAAAATCATTGGTTGAAGCATCCGGCCTTGAACGAGGCCATTATATAAGAAGAGAAATATTAAAATCTGAACCGGTGGTAAAAAGAAAAATGCCGGAAGTAAATCAGAAGACTTATATACAATTGTCAGCCATAGGCAATAATATAAACCAAGCAACAAAGAAACTAAATGTTAATGAGTATTTTGGAAAAAATGAAGTTGATAAACTTATGTTTAATATAAAGCAAGTTAGCAGAAGGATATTAGAAATAAACAAGGATCTAAATTATGAAGGGATACGTAGCTAAATCAGGTAAATCTTTTAAAAACAGAGTTAAATATATATTAAAAGATGATCATGATTTCATTTGTAGCAATATGGCAAGTGATTATAATAATGTTAGTGATTTAACTGATGAGTTTAAAACTGTAAGCAGTTTTAGGCAAGATATAAAAAAACCAGTGTTTCATGCGTTTTTATCTCTTCCAAAAGATGAAAAATTAACAGATGAAAAATGGCAGGAGATAGCAAAAGACTATTTGAAAGAAATGAATATCGATATAGAAAAACATCAATGTATTTGTGTGCGCCATAAAGATACAGATCAAGACCATATTCATATTGTAGCAAATAGGGTTGGCTTAGATGGTTCTGTATGGCACGGTCAGCACTCAGCATTTAATACAATAGCAGCTTGTGAACGTTTAGAAGTAAAGTACAGTTTAACCATTACACAAAGTCTCAAAGGCCAAAAATCAGACGTATCAGCACCAACCAAAGCAGAGATCGAGCAAGCCTTGAGGACAGGTGAGAAACCAGCCCGTTTAGTGCTACAGAACGCACTACAAGCGGCTTTAGTCGGTAAGCCTGATTTGTCTACGTTCTTGGAACGTCTGCAGGCTGTAGGCATCGAGCCGGCATTTAACGTTGCTTCTAATGGCAACGTCGCCGGAGTATCATTTGGTATCAAAAATAATGAAAAAAATATTTTCTTCAAGGGGGCATCTCTTGGTAAAAAATTCAGTTGGAACACTATAAAAAACAAGGTGAAATATGACAAAAATAGAGATGATGAACTCATTAGAAGATTCGCAGCAAGAAAAACATATGACGAAAATAGTATTAGACGATCATTTGTTGAACCAAATATCAATGACGATAGAACCATTATCAGAAACGATGATGATATTATCGGAGTCAGTCAGCACAGCTTTAAACCAGACACAACAGACACTAACAAGAGTGAACAACTCATTAGAGGCAACAACAACCGCTTTAAACTCAGCGAAAAATACAATAGACCAACAAACCCAAAAGTTAGAAGAACAACACAAAAAGCTGCACAAGTACTCAACAGAGTTAAAAAACAATACCATAAAGAACCAATCAAAACTTATAATAAAAGTATCTTCAATAGTAGGGGTTCTAAACTTAGCAGCGGTTCTATTGGTAGGATACTTGATCATGCAGAAACAGCAAACGCAGCCACAAATAAATTTAGACTCAAGAGCGGTAGCCGTGTCAATAGCAGAGCAACTAAGCTCGAAGAGATGAGATATAGGCTGGGAATAAAAAAATCAGTTATTCAGTCTAAAAATAAAGAGAAGACCATGAAAGAAGAAATAAAGAAAAAACATCTTATTCTTTTTATTATGAAAATAGATTCAAATCGAAACTAAAAGAAAATCTCAAGAAAGAACAAACTAAAACGCAACAGGAAGACGAACAGAATCTATACTACGGTGGATTTAAACTATGGTAAATAAAGGATTTGCGTTAAAAACACATTTGCGGCATTAGTCATCTTTGAAATAATTAAGTCACCCTACTAAGCGCGACGCCAATATCCATTGCCATATCACTAACTATATCCCATGGTAATGGCCATTCAGATTCAAGGGTGCTTTTTCTCCTTCGAATTAACCAATAAACAAATAAAACAACGCTCTGTTGATAAAATTTATTGGTAGCCATTTTTTCCTTAATAGTTTCGCCAAGTTGGGGATTCTTCCCAATAAACTTAATCATCTCCTCTTCAAAGTTATCATTAATAATATGCTCAAAGGTATCATATATAATAACAGATGAGTTTTGTTTTATAGGTTGTACGCCTGTTATTTGTTCAAAGAGAGTATCCAAAAACGACTCATTTTTGAGTATATTTTCCGACTCAGTTCTATCCACAACCTTTTGAAAGAATTCATCTGCCGTTTCGATAAAAGCCATTGTTTTAGCAACGGTACGAACAACATCAGGTTCTATAATTGTTTTTTTCTTGTAAATGGCATCATGGGTTAATTCAGCATATGCATGCTGAAGCAGAGACCGTACCTGAACCTCACAAGGGGTGTTTTCATGAATGAGAATACCTCCATGTGTAAATGCTCTTTTATTTCGGATGATAAAATGATGAGATTGATAGGTGAAGAGCATTGGCGATTCTCTACGCTCCTCATTATAGTTTCTACACTGCGTAGCATCCCAACCTTCTTGAACGGCAACTTGTTTAATAACCTCGCATACTTTTTCAACGTCAGTTTGGAGCATTACGACAAAGCGAACACCTACCTTATCTTCAATATCATTATAAGGATTTTTGTACGCTTTATTACGATATAAGGCTTTATCAACTAAAGACCCATCATCTTTAACTCTGTGATTTACTGGTATTTTAAGATAATTCTTAGATCTACCTTAAGAGATTTGATAAGCGCTTCTGATATAGAATTAACAATATACTGACCCCAAGCGCCATACATCGCCTTCTCGGAATGCCATTGCTTGAGGAATTCAGTCTCAGTCATTATTGATCTACTATTCTGTCTTTAACAAGAATTTTTGTCCAAGTTGGTCTATAACCATCTTGACCTGCTTCACCCTCTACAGTTTCAATAGAAACAAACTCTTCAAAGATTTCTGATGGTGCGCTAATTCGAATGTTTTTACTAAATTTTAAACGCCTATTCTTTAATTTGCTAGAGATATACTGCGTATCTTTTATGAATGGACCAACCGGAAAATCATAATCGTCTAAATAGTTCCTAAAATTATCTACATCTGCTGTTGACATATATGAGCCAGCAAATGCCATAGGATCAACTTTTTGTGATTTACCTGCTTTTAGGTCTGCGTATAAGACGTTGTGTAAGTGGGTTCGCTCTTCTTCATCAATATCCATTTGATTTATAAAATCACATGCTATTTCAAAATAACGTTTTGTTGTTCTGGCACTGGTTGCTGGGTAATCACAACCGAGGAAAGTTTGATAAAAATACTGAGCAGCAGCTTTACCGTCAGATTTATCAATCTGATAATCAGAAATATGTACGGCCCATTGTTCACTTAAGGTGCTATCATTTTTTACGTTTTCACGTTTAAAAAATCCGGCAGACTTATAAAGCTTGGTTGAAGGCGTAAGTAGTAGCTCTTTTACATGTTTTAAAGAAATAATGCCTGTTTTTTTATCTTGCCATTTTTCGTATCCACTGTATAAGTCAGCTTTGATAATGCCTACAAAAGGAAGCTTGTTATATTGATAGGTGGCGCTGAAAACAACAAGTATACCTCCGGACATGCCTCTACGTGTTTGTGCTTTTGATAAATTTTTAGCAATTTCATAACTGTTATTTATAAATTCCACATCATTACAACCATGTAGAATATTTACGTAAAACGGAGTGCTTTCTGTCTTTTCGTTTGTTATCACCATTTCCACAGCAGAAGAATCATGCCCAAGAGAGTTATAAATTCTTTGTTTAAAATCGCTCAAAGCATCTTCATCAAAATTTATTAACTCCGTGCCTTTGCCCGGTAATACTTCCTTCCCATCTTCACCTCTTGGAAAGATCTGATGAATAGCTATTTTATCAACTTTTAAATGCAAGAAGTTCATGATTGCAACTCTTTGATATTTTGTGTTATTTTCGATGATTCAATGTCGGAACTGAAAATATTTGCCCACTCACTGCCGTCTTTTTCCCAAACTGCTTGATAAGCATTGAAAAGTTCTTTAACTCTCAACTTATCTTCATCGCTATCAGTGAGGATTTTTAATTCGTTATCTATAAGATATAAACCAAAAAGTGTATTTTTTTGTCTCATCCAAAGTTTTTTAAAATCAAAAATAGCTACCCAACCATTAATGAGAGTTAATGATACACCCATTATAAGTGCAATATTCTTTTGAATAGCAGCATGATTAGGCCATTCTAAACCAACTACAACGGTAATCGATGCACTTAAAATTATAGAACCAGCTGTAAAAAATTGAAAAAAACGCTTATTTCTTCTGCATTTAGCTTTGATGGTGGTTATTTTGGTGTCAACCATGTCCATAAGTATGGTTCTTGCTGTATTGCTTGTCATGTAGTCTAACCAGAAAAATGAAAGTATATTTATCTAAGTTATAGAGCAATTTATTGATTTGATTGAAAATGTCAATTCTTTTCATATTATTTTGTCTCGAACTTCACTATTCTTTATGTTTTTCTTAGAGTTGCTCTTTTCAATAGAGCTAATGGTTGATGTGGCAATAATACAAATGAATATAGTAACCAAGCATTACTATTTGCGAATGTGTTTCCTTAGGATGGCATATGGAATCCACGTTAGTCTAAAGTTCAGGTTGATTTCCCGCAGACAAGACAACTAGATTAATGGGGGTATTTTTGGGGGTATATAAAAGATGAAATGAAACATTCCCATGTAGAATCAATGATATGCCTTCCTTGTTTGAATCCTATTATCGCACCATCTCTCCTTCAGATTCCCTTTGCTTACCCTGTTCGCCGGTTAAACAACCGTTTAATTAATCACTGTTATAATTACCTCTGTTGAGTCTTGATGGATGAATGTTTTCCCCTCAAGCATTGCGATGCGGCGCTCTGTGGAGCGGCATCCGTTTTTTGGACATGCCGGTGGTTCGGTGAGAAGTTAGGAGAAGTGCACTATGAGCAGAAAAGACAAGCTCGCGGCGGCCCTGCTGGCCATCTTCCTGGGTGGGTTGGGCATTCACAAGTTTTACTTAGGCATGAAGTGGTGGGGGCTGTTCTACCTGCTGTTCTGCTGGACGGGGATCCCGGCGATTGTCGGCTTTATCGAAGGCATTATTTATCTGTTCCAATCGGAAGAGAAGTTCAATCAGAAATACAATCCGGGTCTGATTTAACGCGTTTTCTGGCGGCGCCTCCTGTTAAGGGAAGCGCCGTTTTTCATTCCGTTACTGTTTCTTCATCATCTTGCCACGCATCTCTTTGCTCATCATTTTATTCGAGCTGGAAATGACGCAGTTATATTGCTTGCCTTGGTTAATGATCATAAAGGTGCTGACCGGATCTTTAAAATTCTTGTCGATGGTGAAATAAATATAGGCCTGCGGCAACGCGGCCGGTTTAAAGGCGCCGAAGGCATACACATCCGCCAGGCCCAGCGCGGAGAGATCGACCGTCAGCTCCATCGGTTTCATAGAGTCCGGCGATGGGAACATCGACTTGGCCGACATCATCATGGTGCTGCTGTTGATGGTGTAATCGGTTTTGACCTTCATGCCCATATATTTCGATTCCGGCATGGAAAGTTCTTTTTTGCAGGCGGCGTCGTGCTGCGGCGCCGGGCTGCCGTTTTCCATCACGGCATGCACATGTTCCAGCATCACCGCCGCGCTGCCGGTGGTAGGCTGCGCATCAGCCGCGTAAGCCGCGCCGCTGAAGGCGGCCACAGAGGTAAGGATAATGCCTGTAACGATTTTCATTGTCACTCTCCGGAATGCTAATAATGATATTAATTGCGGTGTGTAGCCTATTGGCTTGATAAAACGCAAGGTTACCCGTTCCGTGGAAATAAAATTCCCTCGGAATATTGCTATGAAATGGTTTTTCACCCTCGCGGATAACGGGGTTGATTTAACTTCCTAAACGCCTTTTTTTTATTCGGCGTTTTACCTGCATATAAATAGTATGTCTAAACATAGTCAATGTTTAGAATATACACAAATCATTGCGGTTTTTTTCCCCTTTTATCTTTTTGGTTTTAATAAGGTTGCGAATATTGCATTGAGATACAGAGGGTTATCTTTTTATGTTGAAATTACTCTGTGAAGCGTTATTTATGTGATCTCTGTAGTCACAGAAATAACGCTGAAATTATTACCTTTCTATTGAATGGCTAATTATCCATGGCATAGGCTTCAACCCCTTGCGTTTCCTGCGCTAGAATCAGGCGGTTTTCTCTTGGAAAAGGATATCGCCATGGCCGCCTGGGCCCTTTTGATCGTCGGTTGGTTGTTGATTTGGCAGGATCACCCGGTTTTCGGCGTGCTGTGCATCGCGCTGTTTGCCGTGCTGCAATGGGTGAAGTACGCCGCTAAAAGCGCGCAAGACCCCGAAGAGGCCGCAGAGTGGCGTAAGACCGACTGGCGCTCGCAGCCGATTGAAATGGCGCACGCCGGCGACAGCGATCGGCGGATTGGCGGCGTGGGGGAACTGGGTATGGGCGGCCCCAATTTTTGGACGCTGCTGCTGCGTGACGGGGCGATTGTGCATAGCGCCTGTGCCGCGCCGCAGGACGTGGACAGCGGCAAGCTGCGCCTGATCCCGACCCGTAGCCGCGAGGGGGAGGGGCTGACGGTGTACGAGCCTGCCGCCCGGGTGATGTACGCGCTGCCTGCATTGACCGATCGCGAGCAGGACGCGTTGGCCGCCGGTTCCGCCGAGGCGCTGGCGCGGCTGCGGGCGAAATGCCGGCAGGCGGAGGCCACGCCGTTGCATGCGGTGCGCGGTCTGTGGGTGCCGCTGTGGACAGAGGATCCGGCCGATCGTCTGGAGATCGCCTTACCCAACGGCCGCGCGCTGGCGGCGCGCTCGATGTTGCCGGCGGATCTGCGCCATGCGGACGATCCTGCCGCGCTGCTGCACGCGCCGCCTTATGAGCTGTTGCTGGATAACCGGCCGACTAATCTCTTCGTGCGCGATCTCGAGCGCGTGGCGGGATCCCCGGCGGATGACGGCTTGAGCGTCGGTGGCTGCCAGTTCCACGGCGAGCATATTGTCGATGGCCTGTACCATCTGTACTTCGCCGGCGAGTGGTTCAGCCTGCTCTCTTACGCGCACAAACCGGCGGGCGGGCGCGGTTCGGACACCACTTTTTTCGTCGAGCGGGTCGAGCCGCAAGACGGCGGTGTGTTCGTGATTGAATGGGATGCCTACGGCGTGGAGCCCGACGGGCGTGCGCCGCGTGTCGCGGCGCCGCCGGTCTTGGTTATCGCGGTGAGTTGGCAGGAAACGCCGCTGCAGCTGCCCACGGCCAATAACCGCGTGACCGTGCGCTTGCCCAACGCCACGGCGTAAGGTTTAAGGCAGCACCCTGACTTCGCCGTTGTGCAAGGTCAGTAAGGCGATCGGGCTGCCGGAGAAGCACTCCCTAAAGATCCAGTCGCTGGGCCGAAACGCCGCCGCAGGCAGCCCGGCCTGCCACTCTTCCCACTGCGGGGTCGGCTTATCCGGCGGTAAAGAGAAAGAGACCAGCCAACCGGCTTCGCAGCGTACCCTTTGGCCGCTTGGGCGGGTAAAGGTGTGCGCGCTCGCCAGCTCCATCACCGGCGGTAAAACCTCAAAGGCGATGATCGGCACGCCGGCCACGCTTTGCGGCTGAGGAAAACGCACGGCGGTCACGCCGTCCATCGTGATAGGGCTGTCTTCGGTGCCGGGCAGGCGTGGCTCCTGGCGGTTTACCCAACTGCCTTTCGGTAGCGTCGTTTCACCGAACGGCTTTGCTTCGTCGAGCGTCAGGTAGCTGCGTTGATTCCAACGATCTTCCGCCCGCTGGCTCTTGAAATCCTGGATGACGATGCCGATAAGCATCAGCGCGCACGCCACCGGGTAGACTGCCAGCGCCGAGGCCAGCAGATAGCCGCCCCAGGAGAGCGGCGGTCGCGGGCGGCCGCAGCGGGCAGAAGCGTAGCGCCATCCCCACCAGGCGATCAGGATGCCGGTGAGCAGCAGGGCCAACAACAGCGCCAGCAGTCCTGCGGCGCCGGCGCCATAACCTAACAGCATGGCAAGTTCCTTATGTTCACGGCGTGGTGGAGCGATAGCGAACGAAGTAGGGCAGTGGCGGGGTCTCTCCGTCATCGCCATAGTGGCTTTCCGGTTCGATCACGGTCTGACGTGCGTCGTCGCGCCCGTTGTAGCGATACTCCAACGGCTGCCGGTAGCGCACGTCGGATGAGCGCAGATCGAAAATCAGCGAAAGGCGCGCATCGCCGTTATCCGTTTGGGCGACCAGCTTGTCGTTGCCCGCCCACAGCTGATACAGCGATTTATCACCGTTTTCCAACAGCACCGTCAGCTGCCCGTCAGATTGATAACGCAGAAGCTGATACAGCCCTCTGTCCAGCGTTTGCGCGATCAGGTAGATGCCGCCATCCGGCGCTTGCGCGCTTTCCTTCACGCGCACCGCGAGCCAATGCAGTTCGGCCACCTCGCCGGTTTTGCCGTTAACGGCAATATGCAAGGCGCCGGAGCCGAGCACCGGGTTCATCCAGAACAGCACGCGTTCGCCATCAACGGCGGTAAAGATCTCGGGCATGGATTTGCGCTTACCGGAGGCGTTAGCCGTCGGTGAGTCCTCCTCGCCGCGCTCAAAGCCCAGCAGCTGCCGCGCGTCCAGCTGTGCCGGCAGATCCAGCGTTTGCTGCCAATGGGTGCCAAAGTCCGGGCTGTAGAATACGCCTTCGGTGCTGATGAAATACAGCGCGCGTTTCCCCGGCAGCGCCACCAGTTTGCCGCCGATAAAGGAAGGCAGGTTGTCGTCACCCTCCGGCCAGGGGATCAGTGGCCCGATGGTGCCCCGTTGCACATCGACCAGCCTGCGCCCCTTGGACAGAAAAAGCACGCACTCCTGCTCGACGCAAACCGCATCGTAGATCAACTCGTCGAGTTGCCCCAGCATCTGCAGCCCCTTAGGGCCGGTGAATAACACCTGGCTGAGGTAGTTGGCCGCCCAGCCGTAAAAGCTATTGTAGGCCCCGCGTTCACTCCTTTTGCTGATGAGCAGCAGAGCGCCGTCCTGCGCCGGGTAGCTGTGGATGAGATCGTAACGGGCTATCGTCGGCAAGGCCTCGTCGCTCTGGGTCCATTGCCACTGTGCATAGCGTTGCTCAGGGGCGAGGAAATAGACGCCCAGCGCGCTGGCCAAAAACAGCGTCAGGATAATAAGGGGTCTTTTATAAAGCGTTAACGTCATCATTTCAGCTCCGTCACCTGTTCCTGCCGCCATAGCCTGCGGCGCAGATGGCGCAGGTATTTGAACGTCTTAAACGTGCGGTGCTGGTCAAAAGAGTAAAAGCGGCAGATCTGGGCGAAGCCCTCGATCAGCAGCGCTAGGCCGCTGACCATCAGCATCAGCAAGAGAAGAATCGGTGGCAATTCACTGCCGAGACGCTTCAGGGTCCAGGCATCCAGGTAAAAGCCCACCGGGGTATCGGCGTTATCCACCACCGCTAGGCCGAGCACAAAGCACGTCACGATCGCGCCCAAAATGAAGACAACGCGCGCGCTCAGGTTAAGGCCGGCTTCGGTGAAGTAGCGATTGCCGCCGATGAGATAGGTCTGGCGATCGCGATGGTTGATGATCCCACGCACCGTAGGGAGCTCGGGGACGGTGTCGTTCTCGCAATACAGCACCTGCAGCGGATCGCCTTTGGCGATGAAAAGCGGATGTTGCCGACGAAATACCGGATGCAGTTTGGTATTGGGGACGTTGAGCGCGCGGGTCGTCAACGCGAAGTGCGTCTCCTTCTGGCGCCACGCATAAGTGTCCAAATACTGCACCTGCCGCGGGATCTCATAGTGGCAGAGTTCGTAGCTCAGGGCGTTGACTGTCTCGATGCCGGAGGCCTCGACGCCGTCAGGGAGGGGGAACTCGGTTTGTTGCGATGTGGGCGCTGACGTTGCGTCTGCACGGACGGCCCGGTATCTGATGCCGGGAATTTTCAGGCTGAGCGAGCCGGGCGGCGTGACGTCTTGCCCCTGCAGCACGCGATCCAGCGCCCTGAGCAGGCGCCTGCGGCCGCGGTGCGCAATCAACAGGAGCTCCGAACCGACGAACAGCACCAGGCCGATGCCGATAAGGCCGGCGATAATGGCGATAAAGAACAGGACAATAGTCAGCCAGGAATCTTCCCGGTCCATGATGAAAAAGCCCGCCGGGAAACCGCCGGCCAGCACGACGCCCAGCAGCAGCAGGGCAAAGTATTTCAGCTTGTATTTCAGCGTTCTGTCAGGCTCCAGCCGGCCTTTAGTGCCGTGCAGCAGCCAGTGCAGCCAGTAGCTGCCGTCCCGCAGGCGGTGGGCGCCGATCTTCACTCGATCGCCGGCGGCGAGCCTGGCCAGCAGATTTTCGCTGTCGCTGAAGTCGTCACGATAAAAAAAGAACGTCTGGCCGGAGGCGATGATCCTCACCAGATTATCGGGCGCCGTCTGTTGGCAGGCGCATTGTTCGACGGTCACATGAAAAAATTGGGTTTGCATGTCATTCCCTGTCGGCGGGCGTGGCCCGAAAATTCATCCCTGGTGCTGGGTATTCAGCGCTTTTTCATCAACGGCAGCATGCGCACCAACGCATTGTCCTTGACGATATAGTGGTGGAACAGCGCGGCGGCGGCATGCAGGCCGATCAGCCAGTAGCCGAATGACGCCAGCGTTTTGTGCCAGCCGATAATCATCCGCGCCTGCGGCCGATCGGCCACGTCGGCGAACGGCATCGGCAGGCCGAACAGATACCACTCCTTGCCGCCCAGATAACGCGAGTACACCCCCAGCACCGGCAGCGTCAGCAGCAGCAGGTAAATCAGGGTGTGCGTCAGGTGCGCCAGGCCGGTTTGCCACTTCGGCGGTTTGGGCGCGATGGCGGGCGAGGGGTGGCGCCAGCGCAGGAACAGGCGGGCGATCATCAGCGCAAACACCGTTACGCCGCAGCTGAAGTGGGTGACAACCAGTACGTACCAGGGGGCGCTGCCCGGTTCGGCAAAGCCGCGCAGCTCGATGGTGACGCAGGTGATGACCAGCAGGATCGCCACCAGCCAGTGCAGGCGAATTTGCCACGGCATGTAGGTGTTCTGCACCGGGTTACCTTTTGATGTTAAAGGGTCTGTGTGCCGATGGTAACGAAATGTTACAGGCGAGGAAAGCGCCCGTGTGCAGTTTAAGCAAAATGCCAAGGGTTACACCGCTTAATAAGCTATGAATTTAGTGGGTTAAGTGCCTGGTGGCAGGGGAGGCAGCGAGCATCGTAAGTTGCGAAGTTAATGCGCCGCAGCCCTCGCCGCGGCGCCCGGGATCAGTTCAACTTGGCCTTGGCGAAATCGCTGCCGTTCACGTCCACCACATAGCCGCTCAGATTGCTGCGGGTGGCGTAGAATACTTTGCCGGTGGCCAGCGGCAGCCACGGCGCTTGTTTGGCGAAGATCACCTGCGCCTGTTGATACAGCTTGGCGCGCGCCTGCGGCTGGTTCTCCTGGATCGCCTGCTGGATCAGCCGGTCATAATCCTTATCGCACCAGCGCGCCACGTTGGCGCCGCTCTGCACCCCGGCGCAGCCGAGCAGGGTGGCGAAGTTGTCCGGATCGCCGTTGTCCGACACCCAACCGTACAGCGCGCTCTGCTGTTCGCCTTTGCGCAGCCCGGCCAGATACTGGCCCCACTCCCAGGTCACGATCTTGGCTTTCACGCCCACCTTCGCCCAGTCGCTCTGGATCATCTCGGCGATGCGCTTCGAGTTCGGGTTGTAGGGGCGCTGCACCGGCATCGACCAGATGTCGGTCTCAAAGCCCTGTTCCAGCCCGGCCTGCTTCAGCAGCTCGCGCGCCTTCTGCGGATCGTAGGCGTACTCCGGCAGTTTATCGTTGTAGCCCAGCATACCCGGCGGCAGCAGCGAGTTGGCCGGCGTGCCGCTGTCTTTGAACACTGCGGCGACGATCGCTTTCTTGTCCACCGCATAGCTCAGCGCCTGGCGCACCAGCAGGTTGTCGAACGGTTTTTTCTGGGTGTTGAACGCCAGATAACCGACGTTGAGCCCGGTAATGTCGTGCAACTGCAGATTGCCGTCGGCCCTGATGGCGGCGAACTGTTCCGGCAGCGGCGCGGGGATGATCTGGCATTCATTGGTTTTCAGCTTGGCCAGCCGGGTTTGCGGATCCGGCGTAATCGAGAAGATCAGGTGTTTGCTGGCCACTTCGCCCTGCCAGTAGTGCGGGTTGGCGATGTAGCGGATCAACGAATCCTGCTTGTACTGCTGCAGTGCGAACGGCCCGGTGCCGATCGGCCAGTTGTCGACGTATTCCGGCGTGCCCTTTTTCAGCATGGCGTCGGCGTATTCGGCGGACAGGATCGAGGCGAAATCCATCGCCCAGTCGGCGACGAAGGCGGCATTGGGCTGGCTCAGCGTGAAGCGCACGTGATGCTCGTCCACCGCTTCCACCTTGACGATCAGCTTATCCAGGCCCATGTCGGTGAAGTATTCATAGTTGCCGCCGGAGACCTTGTGATACGGGTTAGCGGGATCCTTCTGCCGCATCACGGTGAACACCACGTCTTCGGCGTTGAAATCGCGTGTTGGGGTGAAGTATTTATTGCTGTTGAATTTCACGCCCTGGCGCAGGGTAAAGGTGTAGGTCTTGCCGTCCGGGCTGACGCTCCACTCGGTGGCCAGCGAAGGGGCGGGGGTTTTATCGCTTTCGCGCAGCGTCACCAAGCGGTTGTACAGCACCTGCGAGGTGGCGATAAAGGTCGGCCCGGAGCTGGAGAGCTGCGGGTTGAACGATTCCGGCGAGGCGACAGTGCAGTACACCAGCGCATCGGAAGCGGCCAGCGCGCCGCCCGCCGACAGCAGGCCGGCGCTTGCCAGCGCCAGCGCAGCGATAGGGTGTTTTAAAAACGTCAAGGCAAGATCCTCAGGTGGAATGGGCCGTTAGCGGCGAATTGATTTAACTATAGATAACGGATGGCGAGACGGGGAACAAGCGTCTCATCTGCGCATTCTGTGCGCCCCACATTGCTTGCCTTTACGGCGTAGATCTACACTGCGGGGCAATCACTCACTCGCAAGGATTTCCCGATGAGCCACTTTCGCCCTGTCGCCCTCGAACATGCCAGCCGCCTGCTGAACCACGGCCCGACGGTATTGATCACCAGCCGCAGCCGTGACGGCGCCAAACGTAACGTGATGGCCGCCGCCTGGTCGATGCCGGTGGAGTTCAGCCCGCCGCGCATCGCCATCGTGGTGGACAAAGGGGCGCACAGCCGGCAAATGATCGAGGAGAGCGGCGCATTCGGCATTTGCGTGCCGGCAGCCATGTTCATCGACGCCACCTACGCGGTCGGCAGCGTGTCCGGGCTGGATGACGACAAGTTCGCCCGCTTCCACATCGCCGCGGCGCCGAGCGCCACCTTGCAGGTGCCATTGATCGAACAGGGCTGCGTGGCGTGGCTGGAGTGCCGCTTACTGCCGGAAAGCGGCGCGCAGGAAAAATACGACACCTGCTTCGGCGAGGTGCTGAGCGCGGCGGCGGACGAGCGGGTGTTCCAACAGGGGCGCTGGAACTTCACCGCCGCCAATGCGGAACTGCACACCCTTCATCATCTGGGGGCGGGCAACTTCGTGCGCAGCGGCGAGACGCTGCGGGCCAAACCGCTTTAATCGGCCGCGCGCTTGCGGTCTGCATCATAGCGCTCGCGGGCGGCGTCCAGCTCGGGGAAATGGTATTCCGCCCATCGGTCCAGCGCCGTCAGCGTCTCGACCAGCGAGCAGGCGACGGCGCTGAGCCGGTATTCCACATGCGCCTGATTCTTTTCACTTAAATCCAGCCGCTCGAGCAGCCCGTTGCGTTCCAGCTGGCGCAGCGTTTGCGTCAGCACCTTCTGTGAAATGCCGTCGATGCGGCGCAGCAGCTCGCCGTTGCGCATCGGCCGTTGCGCCAGCGCGGGCAGGATCAGCATCACCCACTTGCCGGAAATCAGCGCCAGCGCATCGCGCGCGGAACACTTGCTCGAATAGACGTCGCCGGGATAAGCCATGGGGGGTTACCTTCAGGTGCGTAATTGCCAAGGGGGCGATAAAGCCACAGCATAACAGCACCACCTTACAACGGGAGACACAGGATGAACGTGCTGATTGTGCTGGCTCACCCCGAGCCGCATTCTTTCAATGCCCATTTGGCCGAACAGGCGCGGCAGGCTTATCTGGCGCAAGGGCATCAGGTGAAGACGGTCGATCTGTATCAGGAGGAGTTTGATCCGCGCGAGGGCGCCGGTCATTACCCCAGCAGAAAGCAGGCGGACAGGTTCGATGCGATGCAGGAGCAGCGCCATCACTGGACGAATCAGGCGCTGCCGGCGGAAATCCGGCGGCATATCGAGCTGCTGCACTGGGCGGATACGCTGGTGCTGCAGTTCCCTTTCTGGTGGTTCGGCGCGCCGGCCATCATCAAGGGCTGGATGGATCGGGTGTTCGTTTACGGCGGGATCTACGACAGCCGCCACCGCCATGAGAACGGCGTGATGCGCGGTAAGCGGGCGCTGCTGACCGTGACCGCCGGCGCCTCCGCACAGGCCTGCGCCCCGGACGGGCGCGACGGCGATATGCGGCTGATGCTGTGGCCAATCATGCATGCGCTGCACTATATCGGCTTTAGCGTGCTGGAGCCGTTCCTGGTCTATGGCGTGCGCGGCGGGCTGACGGGAGAGGCGCTGCAGGCGCAGAACGCCGCTTTGGCGCAGGTGACGCAGGCATATCGGGATGATTTAAGCGATCTTGCCGCCTGGCCGGCGGTGCCGTTCAACCGCAATAACGATTTTGACGCCGATCTGGCGCTGAAGCCCGACGCGCCGGTCTACAGCCCGTTCGTGCGGCACCGCGATCCGGTTTAGAACCCGGCCTTCAGCAGTTCCTCGCGCAAGTCATCGATAATCGCCGGTTCGATGTCGGGGAACTGTTGCTGGATATCGGCGATGGCTTCGGCCACGCTCGGGCCGGCGAAGGTGCCGGAGAAGGGCAGCAGCGGCAGATTGGCGTCGCTGTCCGGCAGTTCGCCGCGGATAGTGCCGGTGATCATGCCCGCTTTTTTTTCCGCCGTGAGGTCGTACTCCCCCACGTTTTTGTCGATCGGTTTCATTGGCCGCCTCGCTGTCGGTGAGTGTTTACCCTGTCTGTTAAAGCATAGTGTTTCAGGCAATGAATACCAATCAATGTATATAATATTAATATAAAACAAAGTGATGCACGATTTGTCGTTTGACGTTCACCGGGGGCCGGCGCTATGCTCGTGGCGCTAAAGGAACCTTCCTCACTGACAGGGACAGACGACATGAAAAGACTGAAAAGCGCGGCGCTGTTGTTGCCGCTGTTGCCGCTGTTGCCGCTGTTGGCGCTCAGCGCCTGCACTCATCACCTCAGCAGCGCCGAGCAGCATGCCAAACACTACGTTTATCAAACCCGCGACGACTTCGAGCCGCAATTCCGCACCGATGTGAACGGCAGCATTAAAAACGCCGTGCCGATGTTCGAACAGTTCTACCAGCAGGGGAAAAAGGACCGTGTAGCGGGCGTGGCGCGCAGCGAGGCGCAGAAAAAGGCCGATTACCTGGCCAGCCCGGAATTCCAGCAGAACATGGAACACAAAACCATTTTCATCAATCGCGCCTACAGCGGTTCCGACAATCCTAAACGCCGCCAGGTGCTGTCGCAGGAAGCGGTGGGCGCCTATTGGGACGGGTACGAAGGCCGTTGACTGAATCCCACATAAACAGAAGGTAATAAACACTGGCCTTCTGCCGGTTATTTGATTATAAAAACCGCCGCTAAGGATGATGTTCATAATCGAAACCAGGAGTGTTTATGTTGGCAAACGTTAAGCGTTCGTTCGCCGCCGCCGTCGTATTGATGTTGGCGTTGCCCGCGGCCCAGGCCGCGGATTACCGTGCGGGCGAGCAATATACCCGGCTGGATAAACCGGTGGCCACCGCGCCGGCGGTGGTGGAGTTTTTCTCCTTCTACTGTGGCCCTTGCTATCAGTTCGCCGAAACCTACCGCGTAGGCAGCACCGTGGCGCAGGCGCTGCCCGCCGGCGAAAAGGTTACGAAGTATCACGTCAGCCTGATGGGCAAACTGGGCAATGAGCTGACCGAAGCCTGGGCGGTGGCGACGGTGCTGGGCGTAGAAGACAAGATTGAAGGGGCGATGTTCGACGCGGTGCAGAAACAGCGCGCCGTCAATAGCGCCGAAGATATTCAGCGGGTGTTCACGGCGGCCGGCATCGATGCCGCCACCTATGAAAACGCGCGCCACAGCCTGCTGGTCAAAGGGGTGATCGCCAAGCAGAACGAAGCGGTGAAGGCGTTCGAGGTGCGCGGCACCCCGTCGTTCTACGTGGCTGGCAAATACAAGATAGACAATGCCGGCATGGCCAGCACCAGCGTCGAAGGCTACGCCAAAGAGTACGCGGCGGTGGTACGCTACCTGTTGGATACGCAGCCTTAAGGCGATTCCTCCCCGGCGCCCGATGATCTGTGATCGCGGCGCCAAATCCCCGGCTCGCCATTGATTGTGTGTTAACGGATTGTTATGGTGATTTTCTGTTCAACGGCGCAGCACCGCTGCTGTTTGAAGGGAGAGATCATGACGGCATTGGCAACACTCCGGGACGTCGGCTTCGAAGAGTGGCTGGGGAAAATCAACACCGCCTGTGGCAGATTCTGCGCGAAAACGCTGGGGCCGGGCTTCAGCGGGGCGATGCAGGAGTTTCGCGCCCATGCCCTGCGCCTGAGCGTGGTCGACGTGTCTCAGGCCCGGCTGTACCGCACGCCGCGCGAGATCGCCCGCAGCGACGGCGCGCACTTTTTTACCGTCTTCCAGCTGCGCGGCAGCGCGTTGATGGAGCAGGGCGATCGCCAGACGGTGCTCTCTCCCGGCGATGTCACGCTGATCGACGCCTCACGGCCCAGCAGCTTTACCTTCCAGCGCGATTCGCGCCAAATCTCCCTGTTGTTGCCGCGCGGTTGCCTGCCGGTCCCGCCGCCTTGTGCCCAGCGTCTCGGAGCAGAGCTCAGCGCGGTGCGCCTCAGCCGCCAGCTGGTGCTGAGCAGCATGCAGGATCCTCAGCTCGCCGCGGCGGAAAGCGAGGCGGTGCTGAATGCGCTGGCGGCGCTGCTGCGCCCGGCGCTGGCGCTCGAACAGGCGCGCCCGGAGGGGCAACAGCCGGTTTTCGACAAGGCACTGGCGTTGATCGACAGGCATATTCAGTCGGCACAGCTGCGCCCGGAATGGGTGGCGGCCGAGTTGGGGGTGTCACTGCGCAGCCTGTATCGGCTGTTTGCCCGTCAGGGGCTGGTGGTGGCGCAGTACATCCGGAACCGCAGGCTGGATCTGTGCGCGCAGGCGCTGCGCAGCGCCGCCGGGCAGGAGAAGCTGGCCGGAGTCGGCCTCGACTGGGGTTTTGCCGATCACAGCCATTTCTCGACCGCTTTCAAGCAGCGTTTCGGCATGTCGCCGAGCGAGTACCGTCGGCAGTATCAGTAAGTCAGGGCGCGGGCCAGGCCCGCGCCGCTTCACTCAATAGCGGATGCAGACCGATTTCGACTCGGTGTAAGCGTCCAGCCAATCCGGGCCGAAATCACGGCCGCTGCCCGACTGTTTGAACCCGCCGAACGGCATGTTCGGGTCGATCAGCGTATGGGTGTTGACCCACACGGTGCCGGCCTGAATGCGCGGCGTCAGCGCCATCGCTTGCTGCAGGCTGGTGGTCCACAGGCTGGCGGTCAGCCCGAAGTCGGTGTCGTTGGCCTTGCTCAGCGCCTCCTCGGCGCTCGCCACCCGAATCAGGTTGACCACCGGGCCGAACACTTCCTCGCGCGTCAGATTCAGCCGATCGTCCGGGTTGATCACCAGCGTTGGCGGAATGTAGAAGCCGTTGGCGTCCGGCCCGGCCGCGCCGCCGATAAGCTCGGCGTTTTTCGCCCGGGCGTCGTCAAGGTAGGCCGCCACCTTGTCGCGGTGCGCGAGCGACACCAGCGGGTTGATTTGCGCGCCGGTATCCATCCCCGGCCCGACCGACAGCGATTTCACCGCCTGTTCGAATCCGGCCACCAGTTGGTCATAAATCGGCGCTTCGATATAAATTCGCGAGCTGGCGGCACACACCTGCCCCTGGTTGAGGAAGCTGCCGAGCATCAGGCCTTCGATCACCTGCTGCGGATCGGCGTCTTTCAGCACGATGGCCGGGTTTTTACCGCCCAGCTCCAGCGTCACGCGGGTCAGGCGATCCGCCGCTGCGCGCGCGATGCTTTTGCCCACCGGCGTGGAGCCGGTAAAGCTGACTTTGGCGATCAGCGGATGTTCGGTCAGCGCCTTGCCGCACACGGTGCCGCGGCCGGTGACCACGTTGAACACGCCCGGCGGCACGCCGGCTTCACTCGCCAGTTCGGCGATGCGCAACAGGGTGAGCGGGGTGGTTTCCGACGGCTTGATGACGATGGAGCAGCCCGCGGCCAGCGCCGGCATCACTTTCCACATGCCGATCATCAACGGGAAGTTCCAGGGCACGATGCCGGCGACCACGCCGATCGGCTCTTTGCGGGTATAAACCTGATATTTAGCGCCCGGCGGCATCGGAATGGAGACGTCCAGCGTCTGGCCGGTGATTTTGGTCGCCAGCCCGGCGGTGTAGCGCATCCAGTTCAGGGTGCTGCCGACTTCGAAAGCGCGGGCGATGTTGATGGATTTGCCCTGCTCCAGGGTTTCCAGCTGCGCCAGCTCCTCGGCGTGCTGTTCCACCAGATCGGCGAAGCGCAGCAGGATGCGTTCTCGTTCTACCGGCAGACGCTGCGCCCAGACGCCTTCGCTGAAGGCTTTGTGGGCGGACTGCACCGCCAGCGCGACGTCGTGTTCGTTGGCATCGGCGGTGGTGGCGATCTGCTGCCCATTGGCGGGGTTATACACCGCCAGGCGGCCTTCCGCGGCGGACGCGCGCCACTGGCCGTCGATATACAGCCCATGCTGACGATCGAGAAAACGCGACACGCTATCCAGCACGGCTACGGTATTGTCAGACATACATCCTCCGATCAGGCTCATCAGGTTATCGTTAACCCTGCAAGTCTAGATCAGCGGGAAAGCGGCGGCTTTGGTCTGCCTGACATTCGGTTTGCCCTGCGTGTCATTTTGCCGTGACGGAAGGGTAAACCGCGGCCGGCGGGTGCCGGCCGGGAGGGATCACGAGCTCAGGGTCGCCAGACGGGTGGCGAAACCGAGGAACAGCAGGCCGATCAGGCCGTTGCCGAGCTTCGCCAGGCCTTTCTTGTGATTGAAGAAATGCGCCAACATTGCGCCAGAGAAGATCAGCGTGCTCATGTAGATAAAGCTGACGGATTCGAGGATCAGCGCCAGAATGGTGAACGACAGCCCGGTGTGCGCGTAGTTGAAGTCGATGAACTGCACGAAGAACGACACGTAAAACAGGATAGCTTTCGGGTTGGTCAGGCTCAGCGTCAGCGACTTGCGCAGAATGCTGTGGCCGCCCTCAATCTGCTGCTGTTGCGCCTGCGCCTTCTGCACGAAGGTGGCGAAGAGAATTTTTGCGCCGAGGAACAGCAGGTAAATCGCGCCGAGAAAACGCACCAGGGTAAACAGGAACGGCGTGGTGCGGATCAGCGAAGCCACGCCGATATAGGCGCAGAAGATCAGGATCGCATCGCCGATGAACACGCCCAGCGCTGCGGTATAGCCGGCACGCACGCCGCGCGATACGCCGGTTTTCAGGACGTACAGCGTATTCGGCCCCGGCAGAATGATGATGAAGACCACCCCGGCCAAATAGGTCCATAAATTCAGGACGCCAAAACTCTCTAACACAATAACCTCTCCATGCGCGCAACTAACAGGCAAAAACACTGGCCACGCCCGTGGCCGGCCGCGATCCTAACGCTGTGCAACCGGGTTGGCAACGTAATAAACTTCATGTTGTTGGTTAAAAATTGTCGAAACATTGTTGAAAACGTCGGCGCTGAATTAAAAAGCAAGAGTCGGCGTGTTTCGCCAACGGCCCGTCACTATGCTGGTTAACATCGAAACCCCAGTGAGGAACGGATGATGAAAAACGTAATCGACAGCGCCGATCCGCGCTGGCTGGCGATCGTTAGCCGCGACAAGCACGCCGACGGCCGCTTTATCTACGCGGTGAAAACCACCGGTGTGTATTGCTCGCCTTCTTGCCCGTCACGCCAGCCGAACCGGCAAAACGTGGAGCTGTTCGACGACGCCGAGCAGGCGGAGGCGGCGGGTTATCGGCCCTGCAAACGCTGCCGCCAGGGGCTGACGCCGTTGACGGAGCAGCATGCGCGGCAGATAGCCGAGGCTTGCCGCTATATCGAACGGGCGGAGAAAGCGCCGTCGCTGCAGACGCTGGCGCGCCACGTCGGGTTGAGCCAATACCATTTCCACCGGCTGTTCAAAGCGATCACCGGCCTGACGCCGAAAGGCTATGCCGACGCGCAGCGCGGCCAACGGCTGCGCACCGGTCTTACGCAGCAGGATACGGTGACCGACGCGATCTTCGACGCCGGCTATGGCGCCAACGGCCGCTTCTACCAGCAAGCCAACGCCGCGCTGGGCATGACGCCGAAGGCCTACCGGGCGGGCGGCAAAGGTATGCGCATCCATTTCGCCGTCGGGCGCTGTTCGCTGGGCGAGATCCTGGCGGCACAGAGCGAGGTGGGCATCTGCGCCATTTTGCTGGGGGACGATGCGCAGCGGTTGGTGCAGGATCTGCAGGACAAGTTTCCCAATGCCGAGCTGATCGGCGGCGACGCGCAGTATGAAGCGCTGATGGCGCAGGTGGTGGGGCTGATTGAAGCGCCGGAGAACGGGTTGGCGCTGCCGCTGGATATTCGCGGCACCGCGTTTCAGCAGCGGGTCTGGCAGGCGCTGCAGACGATACCGGTCGGCGAAACCGTCAGCTATGCCGATATCGCTCGGCGCATCGGCGCGCCCAAAGCGGTGCGCGCGGTGGCCGGCGCCTGCGCCGCCAACGTGCTGGCGGTGGCGATCCCCTGTCACCGGGTGGTGCGTAACGACGGCGCCTTGTCCGGCTATCGCTGGGGCGTCGAACGCAAGCAAGCCTTGCTGGAAAAAGAGGCGCAGCGATGAGCGGCCCGCTGGCGGCGCGGCTGGCCGAATTGGACTGGGCGGCGATTGAACGCGAACTCGATGCGCAGGGCTGCGCGCGGTTGCCAGGCATGCTCACCCAAGACCTGTGCCGCGAGCTGGCGGCGCTCTACCCGCACGATGCGTATTTCCGCAGCCGCATCGTGATGGCGAAGCACGGTTTTGGCCGCGGCGAGTACCGGTATTTCGCCTATCCGCTGCCGCTTCCGGTGGCCGAGGTGCGCAGCCTGATGTATGCACGGCTGGCGCCGGTGGCCAACCGCTGGAACACTTTGTTGGGCCTGGCGGCGCGCTATCCCGCCGAACACGAGGCCTACCTGGCCGAATGCCACCGGGCTGGCCAACGGCGGCCGACGCCGCTGCTGTTGCGTTACGAAGCCGGAGATTACAACTGCCTGCATCAGGATCTGTACGGCGAGCGGGTGTTTCCGCTGCAGGTGGCGTTTTTACTTTCCGCCCCCGAACGGGATTTCACCGGCGGCGAATTCGTGTTGACCGAACAACGGCCGCGGATGCAGAGCCGGCCGGAAGTGGTGCCGCTGCAGCAGGGCGACGCGGTGGTGTTCGCCGTGCATCATCGGCCGGTGGCGGGAGTGAAAGGCTACTATCGGGTCAATCTGCGCCACGGCGTCAGCCGGATACACGCCGGCCAACGCCACACGCTGGGGGTGATCTTTCACGACGCGCTATAGCTTGCGCGCCAGCAGGGTGGCGAAGCGCAGCGAGATACGGTTGCCGGCGGCGTCGGTCTTGTGCAACTGGCCGACGTCCTCGTTGTATTTGAGGATCTCCCAGTCGCGATAATAGCGTTTCAGCTCACCCGGGCTGAAGGTGAACGGAAACGGCAGCGGGCAGGGATAATCCTCGGTATCCATCGCCGCCACGATCAGGTTATGGCCGCCGCGCACGGTGCTGTCCTGCATGTTTTGCACGATATGCGGAATTTGCTGGCGTTCGAGAAACATCATCACCACGGTGGACAGGATGAAGTTGTATTCGCCGCTGAAGCGGTGGGTATTGAGATCCTGCACTCCCGCGCTTAGGCGGGTCAGCTGCTCGGCGTCGATGATTTGATTGAGGCGGTCTATCGACGGCGCGTGCTTGTCCCAGGCGGTGACGTCGAAACCTTTCAGATTGAGATAGAGCGAATTGCGGCCGCCGCCGCAGCCCAGATCCAGCGCCTTGCCCGGCGCGATGCGCACTGCCGCCTCGATCACTTCGGAGTGGGTGCGCGTCAGTTCGTATTTCTTGTGGTAGTAATCTTCCGGCGTGCAGTAAAACGCCAGCCGGCAGGTCATGTCGTCCGAGAAGGAAACGATGCGGTGCCACTGCTGCGGTGCGATAAACGGCGGCTGGCTTTCGGGGCTGAATTGCCAGGTCTCGGTGGTGGCACCGTCCTCGGTCATCATGGCGAACGTCAGGCTGCCGCTCAGTACGGTGAGCTTCGCCCAAGTGCCGCTCTGGGTGTTATGGCGCTGGCGGAAGGCCTCCGGCAGCGTGTCGCTGTTCCATTCCGGCAGGGTTTTATAGCAAAGCAATTGCTGCTCCATACGGGGCTCCTCTGGCTGGGCAAGCAAAGTGATTTATATGATGCATATAAAATACATCTTTATCGATCGTTTGAACATAGCGGCCTGACGGAAAGGCGCGGCGATATCTTTATACTGGATTGTGCGCGGCGGCTGGGCTAATTTCAGTGCTGTTCATGTCATCACGTTCAGGGAAAAGATGCCGATACCTCGTTTATTCCACCCGCAGCCCTTCCGTTGGCTGAGCCTGGCCGCGCTGCTGGCGCTGGCGGGCTGTACCAGCAAAACCACCACCACGGCGCCAACGGCGCGTCCCGCCGACGTCAAAGCGCGACTGATGACGCTGATCCCGGCCAACGCCGGCGATCGTCAGGGCTGGGCCACCGATATTACCGCCGCCTTCGCCGCGCAGGGCATTGAGCCGAGCGATGAGAACCTGTGTTCGGTGCTGGCGGTGGCCGAACAGGAGTCAACGTTCCAAGCTAACCCGCAGGTGCCGGGGTTGCCGAAGATCGCCTGGAAGGAGATTGACCGCCGCGCCGATCAGATGCACATCCCGAACTTTTTGGTGCACACCGCGTTGAAGATTTCGTCGTCGAACGGGCAGAGCTACAGCGAGCGGCTCGATAAGGTGCGCACCGAGAAGGATCTGAGCGATATCTTCGATGACATGATCGACCGTGTGCCGATGGGGCAGAAGCTGTTCGGTCATTTAAACCCGGTACATACCGGTGGCCCGATGCAGGTGAGCATTGCCTTCGCCGAGGCGCACGCCAAAGGGTACCCTTATCCGGTCGACGGCTCGATTCGCCGCGAAGTTTTCAGCCGGCGCGGCGGTATGTACTTCGGCATTATGCATTTGCTGGGGTACCCGGCCGATTACAGCCGGCCGATTTACCGCTTTGCCGACTTCAACGCCGGCTGGTACGCCAGCCGCAACGCGGCGTTCCAAAACGCGGTCAGCCGGGCGAGCGCTATTCCGCTGGCGCTGGACGGCGATCTTATCGACTTCGGCAGCGACAAGCCCGGCTCGACCGAGCTGGCGGTACGCACGCTCGGCAAGCGCCTGAACATGAGCGACAGCGCCATTCGCCGGGCGCTCGAGAAAGGCGATACGGCTGACTTTGCCGATACCGATCTGTATAAGAAGGTCTATGCGCTGGCGGGCGGCAAGTTGCCGCGCGAAATGCTGCCGGGCATCCAGCTGGAAAGCCCGAAAATCACCCGCAAGCTGACCACCGCCTGGTTCGCCAAGCGGGTGGACGAACGCCGCCAGCGCTGCATGGCGCGCGCCGGCGGGTAACCTAAAAGAAAACGCCGCCGGTGGCCTGAACCACCGGCGGCGCGATCGCGCCTCAGGCGCTGCGGCGCGGGTTGGTCAGGCCGAAGTTAAAGCTGTTGCAGCGGTTGCAGAACTCTTTCATCACCGGCGGCGTGTCCATCATCGGCACTTTCACCTCGATAAACGCCAGCCGATCCTGCCGCGAGGCATGTTCCAGGGCCATTTCCAGCTGCTGCGTGGTCTCTACCGCCACGCTGAACGGCTGCGCCTGGGTATTCAGCACCGTCGGCAGTTTGGCGTAGTCCCACGGGCCGATGTCGTTGTAGGACGAGTTTTCGCCGAGGATATAACGCTCGATGGTGTAACCGTCGTTGTTGATCAGGAAGATGATCGGCTTTTGCTCGCAGCGCAGCAGGGTAGACACTTCCTGTGCGGTAAGCTGGAAGGAGCCGTCGCCGATGAACAACAGGTGACGGCGCTCAGGGGCTGCCATCAGGGTGCCGAGCAGCGCCGGCAGGGTATAGCCGATCGAGCCCCAGATCGGTTGGTTGACTACCTTGACGCCGCCCGGCATGCGCATGCCGCCGATGGCGGCGCCCGAGGTGCCGTTTTCCACCACCACCACGTCATCCGCCCGGATAAATCGCTGGATCCGTTGCCACAGATAGGCCTGATCGATGGGGGCGTCGCTCGGCGTCGCCAGCTTTTCACGGGGATCGGGCAGCGGCGCCAGGGGCTGTACCGGCGCGTCTTCGCTCAGATCCAGCAGCGCCTGCAGCAGTTCCGTCGTTGCCACCGCCGGGTAGGAGGTGTTGTCCAGCTTCAGCGAGAACGGTTGGATATCCACCTGAGCGGCGGCGGGAATTTGCTGCGAGAAATAGCCGGTGGTGGAGTCCACCAGACGCACGCCGAAGCTCAGCACGCAGTCCGAGTGGGCCATGCGTTCATACAGTTCGGGGCGCGACAGGTTGCCGCTGTAGCCGCCCATCCAACCGGCGGTATCTTCCGGGATAATGCATTTGGCGGTCGGCATATTGGTCAGCGGAATGGCAAAGCGATGAGCGACTTCGATAACCTGCTGCTGCAGCTGATAGCGATCCACCATTTGGTCGACCAACATGATCGGGCGCTGCGCGCGTTTTATTTTGGTTAACAGCGCCATTGCCGCTAATTGCACATTATATTTATCGCTGGCCGGCAACTGCGGCGCCGCTGCGGCTTCGGCGACGTCAATTTCGACGTCGCAAATATCGGAAGGCAGCTGTAAATAGACCGGTTTCTTCTCTATCCAGGCGCGGGAAATAACGCGAGGGATTTCCTGGGCGGCATTTTCCGGCGTAATCAAGGCTTGAGCAACGGTGAATTGTTTAAAACAGTTCATGACGTTGTCGAAATTGCCGTCGCCCAGGGTATGGTGCAATAGCTGATGATTCTTCATCGCGTGCAGCGGCGGCGTGCCGGCGATGCAGACCACCGGTGAGGATTCGGCATAGGCTCCGGCGATGCCGGACAGCGCGGCCAGATCGCCGACGCCGTAGGTGACGATCAGCGCGCCGGCGCCCTTCATCCGGGCATAGCCGTCGGCGGCGTAGGCGGCGTTCAATTCATTGCAGTTGCCGACAAACGCCAGCCGTTCGTCGCTTTCCAGCAGCTCCAGCAGACTGAGGTTATAGTCGCCGGGCACGCCGTAAATACGATCGACCTTCAGGGCGTGCAGCTGTTGCAGAATGAATGACCCGATAGTTATTTTCATTGATTGCTCCGGATTATTTATCTTTATTTTGTCAGGCGAAAATCAGCAAAAATAAATTGCTGGCGATGTTGTGTCGTTAGCATTAACAGTTATTTAAAGCGTTGGCTTGTTCAAGAGACGGCTGGCAGGCGGTAAATAGGCGGTTTGTATTCGGCGCTTTACGCGATTGAGTAATGCATAAAAAGTAGGGTTATTGAATATTGGGAAGAGACGGTATTTTTCATTGGCGGTATATCGACAGAAAAGCGGCGGCGCATTGGCATTTATCATGATGCAGGGCGAATCATCCGGTACTTTTGACGCTGCGTTAAATCCTGCCTGGTAGCACCCGGCTGTGGGTCTGGAAAAGAAAAACCGAAGCTGACGTAAAGGGGGATTTTGGTGATCCGCCGCACGCTTATTTCATGAAACCATCCAGTAACCAATAAAAAACAAAAAATTAACAACAGGCGTTTTTTGTTCGCCCGTTTTCGTCAGCTTTGCTTTACGGGGGCCGCAGTGCGCGCCACGTCGGGCCGGCGTTAAAATACGCCGTTGCGGGCGTTAATATAACGTGGTGGCCATCACATTCCGTGGGAAGTGATACGTAAACTTTTCTCTACGTGCGCGCAGATGGCGTATACCTACCAGAGAGGGTCGTGCCCCAGTGGCACTGGCCAACGGGGGAAAGAGCGATGAAAAGCTATCGACATATTCTGGTACTGATTCACGATGAGCGCGATGGGCTGCCGTTGCTGCGTCAAACGGTGGCGATGGTGCGCGGGCTGCCGATTGCCATCACCGTCGGCCACCTTAACGCCGACTATGCGGAGCTGGAGTACGGCAGCGATGCGCTGGTCAAAGATCGCCAGGCGCAGGAGGTGATCGCCGCCAAGGCGATGCTGAGCCGGTTGGTGAGCGCCGTCGATGCGCCGATTGCGGTCAAGCAAATCGTCACCATCCGGCGCTTTAAGGACGTCAGCGATTTCATTCATCAGGCCGGCATCGATCTGGTGGTGGTCGGGCACCAAAACCGCGTGTTCGGTCTCTATTCCTCATATTCTCTGGAGTTTGTGAACCGTCTCGATGTCGATGTGTTGGTCAAGCATCTTGCCCGCGAGTCGCGTGCGACAAAGCGGACTTTTCCCACGGTTTAGCCGTCCTAAAGGCGATAGCATGCGGATATCGGTACAGTTTGTTATGAATTATTGGGAATTTTCCGGTGCTAAACTTAACCAAAGCACAACGGGCGTTGGATAAATTAGATACAGCTTGATCTTGCCTGGGCTATCGGTAAAAATCTGCGGCCGTATTTTTACAGGAGCTTTACGATGTTTCTCAAACGGACTCTTTTGGCATGTTCTCTGGCGTTGATATTTCCTGCACTGCCTTCTTACGCTGAGGTTGGTACAGAAAGTGGCAATACCGCGCAGGCTGAAAAACCGGGTCTATGGCAGCGTTTTACCCATAACGTGGCGGAGACCTGGAACAACTCGCCTAACCACGATCTCTATATCCCGGCCATCACCTGGCACAACCGTTGGACTTACGATGATGAACATATCGATAAGTACAACGAGCGCCCGTGGGGCGCCGGTTACGGCATCTCCCGCTACGACAGTGACGGTGACTGGCACGGCATCTACATCATGGCGTTCAAGGACTCCTTCAACAAGTGGGAGCCGATCGGCGGCTACGCCTACGAGAAGATCTGGCGCCCGCTGGATGACAAGGATTTCCGCCTGGGGCTGGGCTTCACCGCCAGCGTCACCGCGCGTGACAACTGGAAATACATTCCCATCCCGGCGCCGCTGCCGCTGGCCTCTATCGGCTATCAGCGGCTGACGTTCCAGGCGACCTACATTCCCGGCACCTATAACAACGGCAACGTGTTCTTCGCCTGGCTGCGCTGGCAGTTCTAAACTTCCTGAATTCCGAAAAACGGCGCGGTGGAGAGATAAAAGGAACTTGTCGCCGCCGCTGGCGTCGGAAGGGTATCCCGGCGCGCTGCGCCGATCGCATGCCGTTATTACAGGAGTTTCACCACTATGATCACCAAACATCGTTTACTGCTGGCTTTGGCGCTGTCCGCTACCCTGGCCAGCGGCGCCACCCAGGCCGCCGGGCTGATGGATTCCCTCAGCAGTGCGGCGGGCGAACTGAGCAAGTCGGGCGGCGACAGCAGCGGCGGCATGTCGCTTTCCTCGTTGACCGGCCTGCTGAACGGTGGCGACAAGGCATTGAGCTCCAGCAGCATGACCAATGCCGCCGGTATCCTGCAGTACTGCGTGAAAAACAACGTGCTGTCGGCTAACGGCGCCGAAGGGGTGAAAGATCAGCTGCTCAGCAAGCTGGGCATCACCAGCACCGAAAACGCCAAGAGTCAGGATTATCAGCAGGGCCTGGGCGGCTTGCTGCAGACCGGCGAAGGCAAGAGCCTGGATCTGAACAGCCTGGGCACCTCGCAGATCACCGAGAAGGTGAAGCAAAAAGCCTGCGATCTGGTGCTGAAACAGGGCAAATCCTTTATTTCATGATGAGCGAACGGCGGAGCGCTCCGCCGTTCTTTTTGCATAAGCTGGAAAAATGAAAAAAACGTTGATGCTTTCCCTGTTGGCAGGGATGACGATGTTGCAGGGGTGTTCCGTGAAATCCAACGATGCGCCGCCACCGCCGCAGGTGAAACCGATCGGCATGGCGAACCCGGCCGACGTGTACTGCACCCAAATCGGCGGCAAGCTGAATGCCAAAGAGAATGCGGCAGGCCAGTATTCCACCTGCACCTTGCCGAGTGGACAGGAAATTGAAAGCTGGGAACTGTTCCGCCGCGATCACCCGGTGAAAAAGTAACCCTCGCGGCGCCGGCTTTTCCGCCCGGCGCCCGATCAGAATTGGCGATCCCCTATCGGCTGCAGCTGCAGGCTGCCGTCCTTCTGTAGCGTCAGCGGCATGCGCCAATCGCTCTGTTTATCCAGGTTGAACGGCCGGGAGCGGAACATGCAGCCGGTCTTGATGTTCTTGATTTTCATGACGTGTTCCGCGTCCGCATTGATTTTCATCTCGAAGCTGCCGGCGGGTGGAATAAAGACTTCCGCCAGCTGTTGCGGCGCCGTCGGCGTTTCCAGCTTGACCAGCACCGCGAAATCGTTGCCCTGGTTATCCAGCGTCAGCCGATGCAGACCGGTCGCGGGCAGCCGCGTCGGCTGATGCAGATAACCGGCTGAGGCGGGCCACGGCTGCCCGGCATTGTCATGCAGCGGACCGCCGCACTGTTCACGCGCCTCGCGCAGCGGCATTTCGCGCTTTATTGCGCGGTTATAATCGGTGGGGGCGGCGAGGCTGAACTCGTCGTCAGATTGGTGGGCGCGCAAATAGCGCTTGGCGCCGAGCACCCCAACGGCGATCAGCATGAAGAACAAAAATATCCTCAGGCGATTTTTGAAAATCAGCCCGAACAGCTTCCCGGGGAGTTGAAACAGCCACCTTGCGATCGTCAATAACATCGTTTTCCCTTAGCGTCCAAGCCGTTACGTCTGCGGTAACTTCGCTTGCCTCAGTATAGCCAACATCCCGCAGGCGAAAATCCTGCCCGGCGATTTTTCTTTCGCCCTGTATTGTACGTTTTTGTTTGTTTGTGTACATTCGTGATCAATTTAGCGTCACCGGAGCCACGCGATGTCCAAACTGTTACCGAATGAGCGCCATCAGGCCATTCTCGATGTGCTTCGCCAACAGGGGCGGGTGCTGGCCCCGGAGATGGCGCAGCGGTTGAATACCACTGAAGCGACCATCCGCCGCGATCTGCGCCAGCTGGCGGCGCAGAACCTGTGCAAACGCATCTATGGCGGTGCGCTGGCGCCGACGCCGGCCGAGGGCCCCGTTGCGGCACGCATGGCGCTCAGCGGCAATGAGAAGCTGGCGCTGGCGCAGACCGCGCTGGAGTTGATCGGTGAAGAACAGCTGATCTTCCTCGACGCCGGCAGCACCCACCTGTATCTGGCGGATCTGTTGCCGCGCGATCGGCGTTTGACGGTGGTGACCAATGCATTGAGCATCGCCGGCAAAATGCTGGAACGGCCGGGGATCCGCACCATCCTGATCGGCGGTGAGCTGGATGCGCAGGTCGGCGGCTGCGTGGACGCCAAAGCGGCGGAAGAGATAGACGGTTTCCACTTCGATCTGGTGTTCACCGGCATCTGCGCCTACGCCCCGGACGGCGGCTTCTCCGCGCTGAGCTACCAGGACGCCACCTTCAAAAAGCGGCTGCTGACGCGCGCCGGCAGCGTGGCGGTGCTGTGTACCCGCGACAAGCTCAATACCTACGCCCCTTACCCCTTCCTGCCCGCCGGGCGGGTGGATCATCTGGTGACGGCGCGCGGCGCGCACCCGCAGCTTGAGCTGCAGGTGGCGCAGGGCGGCGGCCAGGTTTGGCACAGCGATTTACCGACCGGAGAATGATGATGAAAATAGCCCATGTTGCCCTGTGGACCCGTGATATCGACGCGCAGCTGGCGTTTTGGCAGCGCTATTTCAACGGTGAGGCGGGTGAGGAGTACGTCAGCCGCAACCGGCCGGGGTTTGTTTCCCGTTTCGTCAGCCTGGCGGCCGGGCCGACGCTGGAGATCATGCGCGTGCCGACGCTGTTGCCGGCGCAGGCCCAGGAAGAACGGGTGGGCTGGGCGCACATCGCGCTGTCGCTGGGGGATGAACGGCAGGTCGATAGATTGGCGCAGCGCGCACAGCAGGAGGGTATCCTGCAGTCCGCGCCGCGCTGGACCGGCGACGGCTTCTATGAGGCCGTCATCCGCGATCCGGACGGCAACGCGATCGAAATCACCGCCTGATCACTCTTCTTCAATGCTGGCGAACTGCTCGCCCAAGTAGTCGAGCAGCAGCCGCACCGCCGGCAATAAACCGCGGCGCGATGGGTAGACCGCATGCACCACGCCGCCCTGCGGTTGCCAGCCGGGCAGCAACTGAACCAGTTCGCCGCGCAGCATGTCGTCGCGCATCATCATCGCCGGCAGCTGAACGATGCCGGCGCCGGCGATGGCGGCGGTGCGCAGCATCAGCATGTCGTCGGTGACCAGCCGCGGCGTGTGTTCCCACTCGACCCGCTCACCCAGCGGGCCGGTCAGCCGCCATTGGTGCTGACCGCGCGCCGGGCCGAGATCGAGCGTCGGGTATTTACGCAGGTCTTCCGGCGTGCGCGCCGGCCCGAGGGTGCGCACCAGCGCCGGGCTGGCGGCGACGCACCAGGTGCGCTGCGCCAGGATCTTCAGCACCAGATCGCTGTCTTCCAGCGGCGGTGGCCGCACGCGGATCGCCAGATCCAACCCTTCGCCCACCACGTCCACCCGGCGGTTGGTGGCCTCCAGATGCACCGTCACCTTCGGATAGTCGGCCATAAAGGCCGCCACCATGCTGCCGACGCGGGTATGCAGGATCGCCACCGGGCACGACATGCGCACCGTGCCGCAGGGCTCGGCGCGCGTCTGTTCGATCGCCTGCTGCGCCGCTTCCGCTTCCACCAGCATCGCCTTGCAGTGCGCGTAATAGGTTTGGCCGACCTCGGTCACCGAGAAACGCCGCGTCGAGCGCTGGATCAGGCGCACGCCCAGCCGCTCTTCCAGCAGCGCCACGCGGCGGCTGAGCTTGGATTTGGGAATGCCCAGCGCCCGGCCGGCGGGGGCAAATCCCTGGTGATCGACCACGCTGGCGAAAAAAAACAGATCGTTCAGATCGGTCAGCATCGTATCCCTTATCGTTCTACCAGTAGAACGCTGAGTGTACATCTTGCCTACTACTGCAGCAAACTACGACAGATTAAACTTCTGCCATCAACTTAAGGCCGTGAGGTCTGAAACGGGAGTTCAAGATGAAAAAAATCCTCGGTATTCACAACAGCCCGGAAGCGCATTGGGTCGGTAACGGTTTCCTGGTGAATTCGCTGTTCTCTTATAACGATTTGGGGGCGGAAATGAGCCCGTTCCTGCTGCTGGATCACGCGGCGCCAACCAAATTCCGCTCTGCCTCCGGCACCCGCGGCGTGGGTCAGCATCCGCATCGCGGGTTTGAAACGGTGACCATCGTTTATCAGGGCGAAGTGGAACACCGCGACTCGACCGGCAGCGGCGGGGTGATTGGCCCCGGCGACGTCCAGTGGATGACCGCCGCCTCTGGCATTCTGCACGAAGAGTTCCATTCGCGGGACTTCTCGCGCAAGGGCGGCACTATGGAAATGGTGCAGCTGTGGGTCAACTTGCCGGCCAAAGACAAAATGGCCAAGCCGGGTTACCAGACGCTGCTGAACGCCGATATTCCGGTGGTTCCGCTGGCGGACGGCGCAGGGCAGGTGCGGGTGATCGCCGGTGACTTTGGCGGCCACGCCGGCCCGGCACGCACTTTCAGCCCGCTCAACGTGTGGGATATGAAGCTGAATGCCGGCCACACCACCACGCTGACGGTGAAAGAAGGCCATACGCTGGCGTTGGTGATGCTGCACGGCGCGATCCTGGTCAATGGCGAAGAGGTGGTGCGCGAAACCCAAATGGTGCGTTTCGACCGGGCGGGGGATTCGATCACTATCGAAGCCAACAACGACGTCGCGCTGCTGGTGCTGAGCGGCGAACCGATCGATGAGCCTATCGTCGGCTACGGGCCGTTCGTCATGAACAGCGACGCGGAAATCCAGCAGGCGTTCCGCGATTTCAACAGCGGCAAGTTCGGTAGCATGAACGCCGAAGCGACCGCCGGTTGATCCTTGGCGTCTGGGCCGGGTCGTGTTCCCCGGCTCAGGCGCTACACTTAAACCTCAACGCCCCGTCCCAGCGGCGGGGCGTTTCATCCGCAACATCAACCCCCACAGGAGTAAAACCATGACTGCAAATTACAAGCGCCTCGACAAGGACCAGGCCGCCGTATTGCTGGTGGATCATCAGGCAGGGCTGCTTTCGCTGGTGCGCGATATCGATCCCGATCGGTTTAAAAATAACGTGCTGGCGCTGGGTGATTTAGCGAAGTACTTCAATCTGCCGACCATTCTGACCACCAGTTTTGAAAACGGCCCCAACGGCCCGCTGGTGCCGGAATTGAAGGCCCAATTCCCCGATGCCCCGTTCATTCCCCGCCCCGGCCAAATCAACGCCTGGGACAACGACGATTTTGTCAACGCAGTGAAAGCCACCGGCCGCAAGCAGCTGATCATCGCCGGCGTGGTGACCGAAGTGTGCGTGGCATTCCCGGCGCTGTCTGCGCTCAATGAGGGTTTCGAGGTCTTTGTGGTGACCGACGCCTCCGGCACCTTCAATGAGCTGACCCGTCAGTCGGCCTGGAGCCGTATGGAAGCTGCCGGCGCGCAGTTGATGACCTGGTTCGGCGTCGCCTGCGAGCTGCATCGCGACTGGCGCAACGACATCGAAGGTCTGGGCACGCTGTTCTCCAACCATATCCCGGACTACCGCAATCTGATGACCAGCTACAACACGCTGACTAACGGTAAGTAACACGACGGTCCTTTACCCCACCTTTCGCCTTTCATCACGTTAGACGCGGGATGTAAGCAAAACGTAGCGGGGCGAAAAGGTAGTGAAAAGCGGCTTTCTCATGGGCCGGGGGCAGGGTAGCGTAATCCCGAACCCGGCAAATGAGGCAAATTCAATGAAACAAGCAATCAAGATCCTGGCGCTGCCCTGCATGGGCATGGCGCTGTTGTTCAGCGCGAGCGCGATGTCGGCCCCCGAGGCGCCTGCGGCCAAAGCGTTGCCGCCTGCGGCGGATGAACCGATGCGCATGCCGCCTTTCCCGGGCGGGCACCCGCCCAAGCCGGGGTTCTGCCACGGCGGTGAATTGTTCTGCGCCACCTCGGCCAGCGACAATCCGGTGGAAACCATCAACAAACTGACGGCGGTAATCCCGGCGGGCAGCGCCAAACATTACGAAGTGCGCGTCGCGGTGGTGGCCGTGCCTGACGCCCCGCCTGCGCGTTAACGGACCGTCATCCCGCTCTGGTTCGCACGCTCAAGGCGCGTTAGGCTAAGGCGTGCGTTTAACGGGAGGCGGGATGACCCCTTTATCACCATTGCCCTATCTCCAGCCCGGCGATCGCGCGCTGTTGTTCGACGGCGCATGCAATCTGTGTCACGGGCTGGTGAGGTATCTTATTCGCGCCGATCGACAGCGGCGCATTCTGTTGGCGACGGTGCAATCCGTCGAAGGGCAGGCGATCCTGCAGGCGTTGGGGTTGCCGACCGATCGTTACGATTCCGTGGTCTATGTTGAGCAGGGGCATTATTGGCTGCGTTCGGCGGCGCTGTTCCAGGCGCTGCGTCAATTGGGGTGGCCGTACCGCGTACTGGCGTTGGCGCGTTACCTGCCGCCGCGGCTGGCGGACAAGGTCTACGATGCGGTCGCCGGCAATCGCTACCGGCTGTTTGGCCGTAACGACGGCACCGATTTGCCGGGCACCGACCAGCCCGGGCGCTATCTGCCCCGGCGGCGGGAACCGCCGGCCTGAGCTTTACGCATCTTTACCATCCAACCGCTTGAAATATCAACACCCCAGCTCCATATAATGGAACGATCAGCCAACAAGGAGCGCGTATGGGAATCAGTGAAGAAGAGCACATCCGCCGTTTGACCCAGGAGAAGAACGACATGGGCAATACGGCAAAATGGGTGGCGATCGTTTCCGCCGTGTACTTTGCCTTGATGGTGTTTTACGGCCACCCGACAGGGGTGTTGGCGATGTCGGGCGCGGTGTTCATCGTTTCTACCACCACCTGGCTGAAAAAGCGTCAGAAGGTCAAATCTTACCGCATGGCGTTGGCCAAAATCAGCGACGATCAGCCCTGATAGTCGCCGCGCTTTAGCGTATACACCAGGCTCGGCGCCGCGCCGGGCACGTCATCCAGCGTATCCACACGCTGCATGCCAATTTTTTCCAGCACTCGCCACGAAGCCTGATTCTCTGCGCGCACAATGGCGGAAATCTCGCCCACCTCCAGCCCGATAAAACCGTATTGCAATGAAGCCCGCGCCATCTCGGTGGCCAGCCCCATGCCCCACACGCGGGTGTCGAAGCGATAGCCGAGGTTGACGGTGCGCTGCGCGCCGAGCGGTTTCCAGGACAACCCGCCAAACCCGATAACCCAATTCGGCCGTTCGCGCAGGGCGAGCGCCCAGGAGCCGTAGCCGTGTTGCCGCCAGCCGGCGAGCCGGTCCTGCAGCGCCGAAGCGGCCTGCGCTTCGCTGGTAAGCGGGCCGGCGGGGTTGAAGCGTTGGGTTTGCGGATCGCCAAAGATGGCGTAGAAACGTTCGAGGTCCGCCATCACCGGCGGCCGCATCTGCAGGCGTTCGCTAAAAAAAGGGGCGGTAGGATTAAAGCTCTGCATCGTTTCTCCTGGCCGGATAAATGGACAGCGTTCACTGTAGTCCAGATCGGCGAAACGGGAAATCCCCCTCTGCGAGTGAGAGGGGGATAGGGGCATTACAGGAAGGAATCGTCGTCGTCGTTGTAATCGTCGTCGGCGTAGTCCGTGTCATCCTGGTCGTTGGCATTCTGGAAGGCGTTGTCCTGATTCAGGAAGCTGCCGCCGTCGCCGTTGTTGAAGGTATCAAGGTTGTTGGAGGCGTCGAAATTGCGCATCGCGCTGTCGTCCAGCGGCGCCGGGGTTTCTTCGATAATATTCACGATTTCCTGCGGCTGCGAATGGCGGAACATGCCGGTCAGCATGTCGGCCAATACCACGCCCCCGGCGACGCCCGCCGCGGTTTGCAATGCTCCACCCAGGAAGCCGCCGGCGCGCGAAGGCGCCGCCTGCTGCGGTTGGGCATAGGCAGGCTGCTGCGGCTGCGAGTAGCCCCCCTGCTGCACGTTGTTCCAGGCCGCCGTATTTTGCTGCTGCGCCTGATACTGTTCACGCGGGCTTGGCGTACTGCGGCTGCCGCCGCCGAACAGGCCGGCCAGGAAGCCGCCGCTGCTCTGTTGGCCGTTGGCGGTTTGCTGCAGCTGCGCGACCTGGGCTTCCAGCTCTTTGACTCGCTGGTCCATCTGTTTGAGCGCCGCTTCCTGAATGATCATCGCCTGCGCCATGTAATAAGGGGCGGAAGGCTGCTCGCGAATATGCTGATTAATTTGCTGTTCTGCCTGGAGATCCCGTGGGCCCGTCTTGGTCTCGGCTTCTTTCAGGCGGCCAAACAGACCATCGATAAGGCGTTGTTCTTCGGATTGCATAGGCGTACCTCGGGAGATAAAAAACGGTGCTGGATGATCGTTGTCATAGGTAACAATCACCCTAGCGCGTTTACATGAACCAATAAATAAATGGCGGGTAAACCTGTCTATGAATTTGTTACCAATTACGGCAGCGGGATCAGCATCACCAGCTTCAGACCGCCGTGCTCGGCCGGATGGAAGGTGAGTTGGCGATAGCGCAGCGCACCTTGCTGAGGGTGCTCGAACGCGCGCTCGCCGCCTTCGCGCGCCATCACGTCATGCTGTTTCCACCAGTGATTAAAGTCCGCGCTGTTGTGCGTCATGTTGCGCACGAAGGCGCGCATCTCTTCAGTGTTTTGATGATGGCTGGTTTCGGCGCGGAATTCGGCCACCACGCGGCGAGCGCGCTCTTCCCAATCGCTGACCAGCGTTTTCGCCAGCGGGTGGAAGAACATGAAGTGCAGCAGGTTGGGGCTGTTGGCCACATCCAGCCAGCCGCTGAACAGCGCCGCCGCCTGTGGGTTCCAGGCGACGACGTTCCAGGTCACGTCCAGCAGGTAGCAGGGCACCGTCATCTGGTGCACGCTTTGCAGCACCGCGTCGTTGGCGGTTTCTCGGTGCGTTTCCTGCTCGGGGTCGGCGACGCGCGCCAGGGTAAACAGGTAGTGGCGTTCGGCGGGGCCGAGCCGCAGCGCCTTGGCGATGCGTGCCAACGTATAGGGGGAAATGGACACCTCGCGGCCCTGTTCGATCCAGGTATACCAGGTGGCGCTGATGCCGCTGATTTGCGCCAGCTCTTCGCGCCGCAGGCCGCTGGTGCGACGGCGTGAGGAACTGGGCAGGCCGAGCATTTCCGGCGTGATGCGTTCGCGGTGCGCGCGCAGGAAAGCGCCGAGGGCCTTTGGCCCGGATAAGGCTTCTGATGACATAGCGTGGTACCTATTTATACCAGGATAACTGCTCATATTGTACCCGTATAGTAGCCTGATTATAGTAGCCGAAAGCCTTCAGGCACAGGCGCAAGCCGGATAATAACGGGAGCAAACATGAGCATCAGCAACAGCCATAAAAACGCAGTAGACCGGCAGTTCGGCGAGCAGGCCAACGCCTACTTAACCAGCGCGGTACACGCGCAGGGCAAGGATTTGCAACGCCTTGCACAGTTACTGGAACCGCACGCCAGCGCGCGCCTGCTCGATCTGGGCTGCGGCGCCGGGCATGCCAGCTTCACGGCGGCGGCCAGGGTGGCGCAGGTGGTGGCCTATGATCTGTCGGCGCAGATGCTGGCGGTGGTGGAGCAGGCGGCGGCGGAAAAAGGCCTGAACAACATTCAGCTGCAGCAGGGCGTGGCGGAGTCTTTGCCGTTTGAAGACGCCGGCTTCGATCTGGTCATCAGCCGCTATTCGGCGCACCACTGGCACGACGTCGGCCAGGCGCTGCGTGAGGTCAGGCGGGTACTCAAGCCGGGCGGCAGAGCGATCTTTATGGACGTGGTCTCGCCGGGGCATCCGCTGTTGGATATCTACCTGCAAACCGTGGAAGTGCTGCGCGACACCTCACACGTGCGCAACTATGCGCCGGGCGAGTGGCTGGCGTTATTGACCGAGGCCGGGCTGGTGGTGCGCGAGGTGACGTCGGATCGATTGATGCTGGAGTTTGGCAGTTGGGTGGCGCGCATGCGCACGCCGGCGCATTTCGTGACCGCGATCCGTGCGCTGCAGCAAAGCGTGTCGCAGGAGGTGGCGGCGCACTTCGCCATTCAGCCGGATGGCTCCTTTACCAGCGATATCATGATGTTTGAAGTGACGAAGGGCTGAAAACAACGGGGCAGCCGATGAAGGCTGCCCCGTGAAACGCTTCGGCTGTGATGCGCTTATTTTTTGTCTTCCAGCAGGCAGCGGTAGATCAGGCCGCCGATAATGCCGCCGACCAGGGGCACCAGCCAGAATACCCACAGCTGCTGCAGCGCCCAGGTGCCCTGGAAGATCGCTACGCCGGTGCTGCGCGCCGGGTTGACGGAGGTGTTGGTCACCGGGATGCTGATCAGGTGGATCAGGGTCAGCGTCAGGCCGATCGCCAACGGGGCAAAGCCTGCCGGCGCGCGCTTGTCGGTCACGCCATGAATAACGATCAGGAAGAAGGCCGTCAGCACCAGCTCAATCACGATTGCTGATTGCAGAGAGTAACCGCCTGGAGAGTGTTCGCCGTAACCGTTGGAGGCGAAACCGCCTGCGGTGGCGTCGAAACCGGCTTTGCCGCTGGCGATCAAATACAGCACCGCCGCTGCGGCGATACCGCCGATCACCTGAGCGATAACGTAAGGGATCACGTCTTTCGCCGCGAAACGGCCACCGGCGAATAAGCCGACGGTGATCGCCGGGTTAAAGTGCCCGCCGGAAATATGGCCGACGGCATAGGCCATCGTCACCACGGTCAAACCGAAAGCGAGCGCGACGCCGAGGAAACCAATACCCAGTTGTGGGAATGCCGCTGCTAATACTGCGCTACCACAACCACCAAACACCAACCAAAATGTGCCAAAAAATTCGGCAAAAAGTCGCTTTGACATAGATTCCATCCTGCGGAATTGACTAACGGGCGTTAGCACTAAAAACTATAGAACAGCTTTTTCAGTTCATGCAGATATTCTATAGAATTTTCTTAATGCACCTTGAATAACGGCGGTATTAAATCCCCGGTATTTTATTTTGTCTATGAGAAAAACACCGTTTTTTGCCGTGCCGGCGCGTGTTTGCCGTTTTTTTTATCTTTGCCATAAGAATTTACCCTAAGCGTAATGATGGGCTATTTTCGGGCGATTTTTTCCAGCGGTTTTCTCCATTCAATACGCTCAGGTTAATTGCTAATTTCTATTTGCCAGCCAACCTTATTACCGATTGTGCATTTGACGAATGGCCTGTTGTCATCTAAGTGTCATGCTAAATTAATATCTTCTTCTGCCTGATAACGCTTCATTCAACCTCGGGTAAAAACCATGAAAATAAAATCGCTCTCCCTGCTGTTGGCTTCACTGTTTCCTGTATTGGCTCACGCTGCCGACATTGAGGTGGCGCGTTATGTGGTCGGCTTCCCCGGTGGGGAACGCGTCGCCTATCAGGGGGCGTTCGCCAAGAATTTCCCGCAGGGACTGCCGGTGGGGATCGGCTCAGGGCTGACGTTCAATCGCAAGCAGGGCGACGATCTGGTGCTGACGACGTTGACCGATCGCGGCCCGAATGCCGATGCCCCTGCGGTGGGCAAGCAAGAAGCCAAGATTTTCGCCAATCCGCAATTCGTGCCCCTGTTGATGGACATTCGTATTGGCGGCGGCAAGGCCGTGGCCGAGAATGCGCGGCCCTTGCATGACGAAAAAGGGCCGATCAGCGGGCTGCCGCTGCCAGGCGAGCTGATTGGTTCCACGAATGAAGTGGCGTTGAATGATGCGTTGCAACCACTGTCCGGCGATCGCCGCGGGTTGGATACCGAAGGCATCATCGGTGACGGCAACGGCGGCTATTGGCTGTGTGACGAGTACGGCCCGTTTCTGATCCATGTCGACGGTAAAGGTAAAATTCTCGCCAAATACGGCCCAACGCCGCAGGCCGGCGAGCAGGCGGTGGCGAGCGGTTTGCCGAACATCCTGAAGTGGCGCCAGCCCAACCGCGGTTTTGAGGGGCTGACCCGAATGCCGGATGGGCGCATTCTGGCGGCGGTGCAGAGCACGCTGGATGTCGATGGCAAAAGCAAAAACAAGGCGCAGTTTACCCGGCTGGTGAGCTTCGATCCGCGCAGTGGCAAAACCGCCATGTACGGCTATCCCATCGATATCGATAGCTATAAAAAAGCCAAAGACGCCAAGATTGGCGATGTCGTGGCGTTGGACAATCAGCGCATCCTGTTGATTGAGCAAGGAACCGGTAAAGACAAGACGATGATCAACAAGATCTATCTGGTGGATCTCGCGCAGGCCAGCGATCTGAGCGCGTTTGACGGCCAGGGGAAAGCGCTGGAGTTCGACGATGCGAAAGATCTCGCCAAACGCGGCGTGAAGCTGGCGCAGAAACGGGAAGTGGCGGACCTGCGCCAGTTGGGCTGGCGCCAGGAGAAAGCGGAAGGATTGGCGCTGATCGACGATCGCACGCTGGCGGTGATCAACGACAACGATTTCGGCTTGCAGGCGAAGCTGGTGGATGCGTCGCCAAAGAGCAAGAAAATCGGTGACTATCAGCTGGAGAAAGAAGGGCGGTTGAGCCTCGACGGCGACAAGACCGACGCCCGCATCGAATTGCGCCCGCTGGAGCAGCCGGAATCGCTGAGCGAGCTCTGGGTGCTCACCTTGCCGCAGCCTTTGAAGTGACAAACAGCGGGGGCGATAGCGCCCCCGTCAGGCCGTTGACAAAGGAGGAAAAAACGTGGTTTTTCCTCCTTTGTGGCCATTAGCCGAAAATCAATAAATTGATTTTCCTTGTTTTTTTATCCGCTGCTCTCTGCAAACCCGGCAATGGCATGAGGTTTGTCATCAATCTCACAGCGGGGGCGGTGACGCCCCCGTTTGCTTCAGGCTTCCGCGTGCCGCTGCGGCGCTCTGCCGCGCGAGATGCTCTCCCACACCGCCACCACCACCATGATCAGCGTCGTCAGGCCATTGACCATCAGCAGATCGGTTAAATAGGCGATGGGGGCCAATGCCGCCAGCGCCAGCAGCCCCACCAGGTGCGACAGCGGGAAGCGATGATACACCAGCCGTTTATACAGCGCGTTGGCGAACAGGTAGAGCGCCGGACCGAGCAGCAGCACCACCGCCGTGGCGTGTTGGATACGGCCGTCGGGATGGGCGATCACCAGCTCGTTGGCCACGGCGCAGACGATGATGGCGCCCACCAGCGCGACGTGGACGTAATGGAAATAAGCGCCCAGCTGGCCGGGGTTTTCCGCCTGGCTGATGGCGTGGCTGCCGGCTTTGCTGCTGGTGTCGAAGTAAACCCACCACATCGCCAGGCTGCCGAGAAAGGCCACCAACGAGGCGATGAGCACCGGCAGGCTCCAGCTTTCTATCTCACTCAGGGTGGCGCCGGTGATTAGAATGGTTTCCCCCAGCGCCACGATCACGAACAGCTGGCAGCGCTCCGCCAGATGGTGACCCTCGATGGTCCATTCGCTGCTGCTGTCCGAGCGCCCCAGCACCGGCAGCCGGAAGCCGAACATCGGCGAGACGTATTCACACAAGACGGCGATCGCCCACAGCGCCAGGCGGGCGTTGCCTTCCGCCAGCCCACCGGCGATCCAGAAGACGGCGGAGATGCACAGCCAGCCGAGAATGCGGCGAAAGTTTTGTTTTAACGGATGACCGGGTGCCAGCAGGCGCAGCACCGTGACGGAGCGCCCGACCTGAATGGCGACATAGAACAGCGCGAAGATCAGGCCGCGCTCGCCAAATGCCTGCGGCAGTGCGGCGGCGGCGAACAGCCCCAGCAGCATGATAGCGAACAGCAGTAGGCGGATCTGACGGGTATCCGGATTGAACCAGTTGGTGACCCAGGCGGTGTATTGCCAGGCCAGCCAGACGGCGAACCACAGCAGCAGGGTTTCCAGCGCGCCGGTCAGCGTCAGGTGATGCAACAGATAGTGGGAAAGTTGGGTTACGGCGAAAACGTAGATCAGATCGAACAGCAGCTCGGAAAATGAGACCGAAGCGCCCTGACCGTCACGCACGCGCAGCAGGTTTTGCGACATAAGCGTTCTTCCTTAAAAGGGTAAGCCACAAAATCAGCGTAGCTCAGCGCGCCTCGGCGGGTAAAAAATCTTAAATAGCGGCGGCGCGCGTTCTTTCTTTCGCCCCCCTTCTTTAATTGTTCATCAAATAGCGGTAAGGTGAGCTTTATAAAGTCATTCCTGCCTGAAAATACACACTCGCTCTCACATCCTCCTTATTCTCCTCACAATGATTGATGTTCTTTACGTTGCATGACGTCCGCTTTCATTGGCTAGCGGATAATTAACATCACTGACAACGAGCTAATAAACAAGAACACCTGGAGTCAATCATGAAACTTATCCCAAGCATCGCAGCCGTATTGATCGCCGCCGCTTCCTTCTCCACTTTCGCCGCGCCGCTGTCGTCGGTGAAACAGGTCAACAGTGAACAGGCCGCCAATCTGCAAAGCCTCGGCGTGGTGTCTGTTTCCGGCATTAGCGGCTCACCGCATGATGCCGTCACCGCCCTGAAAGAAAAAGCCGCGGCGGATGGCGCCAGCCATTACCGCATTATCGGTCTGGACACCCCCGGGGACTCCAGCAACTGGCGCGGCAATGCGGAAATTTATCGCTAAGCGTTCGCTTTTTTACGCTCTGGCCGCGGCAACGCGGCCAATAAAATAAACGGTCGCAATAATTATCTGAACAGGCGGTGCATAAACGGCTTATTCTCAGGTCATTATTACGGCCGTTTTTCTTTGCCTGCCGCTGATGAGGTTGCATTTTATTACAACTGTGTCCGCCGCTTTCGGAATCATGTTAATGATTACTTAAGATATTCGGCTCACATTGAGGGCTTAACCCAAGGAGGCCTCAATGTTAAATGCGACCCGACTGCAACTGATGAATCACTTCGCTTACCTGCAGCAATTTATGGCTTCACCGCGTACCGTCGGTACGCTGGCGCCTTCTTCCCCGTGGCTGTGCCAGGCGATGCTGAACCAGGTTGAATGGACTCGGGCGCTGTCGATCGCGGAACTGGGGGCGGCGGACGGTGTACTGACCAAACGCATTTTGGGGCGGATGCGCGCCGATGCGGCGCTGGAGGCTTTCGAGATCCAACCCCATTTCGTGCATCGGCTGCGCGGGATAGACGATCGGCGGCTGCAGGTGATGGGCCATTCGGCGACCCGGATGGCCACGGATTACGACGTGGTGTTTTCCTGCCTGCCGCTGCTGTCGATCCCAGTCAGGATCAGCGTGCGCATTCTTCAGCAGGCCCGGCAGCGGCTGCTGGCGCGCAACGGCACGCTGGTGTTGTTTCAATACAGCCACCTGTCGGAAAAATTGCTGTCCCGCTATTTTCACTGGAAGCGCCTGCGGGTGGTACGCAACTTCCCGCCGGCGCTGGTGTATGTCTGTACGCCGCGCTAACTACAGCGTTTTCGCCATCACCACCACGTCTTCGTCATGCTGCCGCCGGCGTTCCAGAGGCTGCCAACCCCAGCCGGCGTACAGCGCTTCAGATTTGTCGGTGATGAGATGCAAAACCGAGTGATGGCGCTGTCGCGCCGCTTCGACGATCGCCATCTCCAGGCGGTGGGCAATGCCTTTGCGGCGGTGATCGGGATGCACAAAAACGCCGGCCAGCCACGGAGTGAGATCCTGGCGTTGATGGTCGTCGCTGGGCCACAGGCTGGCCATGCCCACCGGACGATCGCCGTCGATCATCATCAGCGTCAGGTGATCGTCGCTTGGCCGGCTGCATTGGGCGAAGCGCAGCTGGGTGCGCTCCAGCGAACCGCCGCGCTGTGAGCCCCATTGGCCGAAGGCCCAGGCGGCGCATACATCGGCAAACTGCGGGCACTCCGACAGCGGAATGATGCGTTGAGTCATGGAGGTCTCCCGGTTTTTTTGCTGTTTTCCCCTCCTATTTAACCGATTTTTCCGCCATTTTTTTAACTTTTTAAAGCCGCTATTTCAGCGGTTTCACGGTGTTTCACCGCGTGCCCGGCGCCGTTTCCCGGATTTCTTTTGGCAATCGCGGCGTGGGATTGCAAGTGTTAATGAGAGTGATTATCATGCGCACACTATTTCCCCCGTTTCGGCTCAATCATGCGCAATTCCCTCATTTTACTGCTGCTTTCCCTGTGGTTCGGCCTGTTCTCCGCCCAGGCGAAGACGGTGACCGATATCACCGGCCGCCAGGTCGTGGTGCCGGATAACCCGCAGCGCATCGTGGTGGGAGAGAGCCGTATGCTGTATACGCTGGCGCTGCTCGAGCCGGGCAATCCGGCGCAGCGTATCGTCGGCTGGCCGGCGGATCTGGCGCGTTTCGATGCGCAAAGCTGGCAACTTTATACGCAGAAGTTCCCGCAGATCGCCGCGATCCCCATTATCAGCGGCAATAATTTCCGCCAGGTCAACATCGAAAGCCTGCTGCAGCTGAAGCCGGATCTGGTGATCCTGGCGCGCTACGCGCGTGAAGACGGCGACAACGATCTGCTGGTTTCCGCGCTGAACAAGGCCGGCGTGGCGGTGATCTACGTCGATCTGCGTATCGATCTGCTGAACAACACCGTGCCGAGCGTGCGGCTGCTGGGTGAAGTGCTCAATCGCCAGCCGCGCGCCGAGCAGTTCATCGCGTTTTATCAGCAGCATATGGCGGTGGTTCAGCAACGGCTGGCGGGCTATCAGGGGGCGAAGCCCAAAGTGATGCTGCACCTGCATCTGGGGCGGCGCGATACCTGTTGCACCACCGCCGCACACGGCAACCTTGGCGATCTGCTGACCTTCGCCGGCGGTGACAACATCGCCAACGCCAGCGTGAAAGGGGTGTATGGCGAACTGAACCCGGAAACCATTCTCAGCGCCAATCCTGACGTGTACCTTGCCACCGGCATGGCCGGCCCACAGGGCAAACGGCTGTCCGATCTGCGCCTCGGGCCGCAGGTCAGCCAGCATGACGCTGCCGACAGCTTCCGGCGGCTGATCGCCACACAGCCGATGCTGGCCAGCCTGCAGGCGGTGAAAAACCATCGCGCCTGGAGCGTCTGGCACAATTTTTACCTCAGCCCGTACCACGTGGTGCTGGTCGAGATGTTCGCCAAAGCGTTTTACCCGGATCTGTTCGCCGACATTAACCCGCAGCAGACCTTCCAACAGCTTTATCAGCAGTTTTTGCCGTTACCTTTTTCAGGGACCTATTGGAGTCAGTTAGATAATGAATAACAACAAGCGTGGCTGGTGGTGCGCATTGCCCTTGGCGGCTTGCGCGACATCGCCGACGTGGGCGGCGGAAAAAGCCGCATCGAAAGAAGAAAGCCTGGTGGTGATTGGCCGCAAAAACGCCGACGGCGTGCAGAGCTATCAGCCGTTGACCAGCGTCACCGGCACCCGCAGCGAAACCAACCTGCTGAACGTGCCGCAGGCGATCGACGTGGTGCCGCAACAGGTGATTGCCGATCAGGCGGTCAGCAGCCTGGACGAAGCACTGTACAACGTCAGCGGTATTACCCAGGCCAACACGCTGGGCGGCACCCAGGACGCGGTCATGAAACGCGGCTTCGGCGACAACCGCGACGGCTCCATTCTGCGCGACGGCGTGCGCTCGGTGCAGGCGCGCAACTTTACGCCGACCACCGAGCGGGTGGAAGTGCTCAAGGGGCCGGCCTCGATGCTGTACGGCATGGGTGAGCCGGGCGGGATGATCAACATGATCACCAAAAAGCCCCAGCTGCAGCAACATACCCATGTGGAAGGCTGGGGCAGCAGCTTCAACGGCGGCGGCGGCCAGCTCGACGTTACCGGGCCGCTCGGCACGTCGGGGTTTGCCTATCGGATGATCGTCGATCACGATGAAACCGATTACTGGCGCAACTTTGGCCGCAACCGCCAGACGGTGATCGCGCCCTCGTTGATGTGGTACGGCGAGAACACTACCGTGCGGTTGGCCTACGAACATATGGAATATCTGGTGCCGTTCGATCGCGGCACCATTATCGATTCGCGCACCGGCAAACCGGTGAATACGCCGCGCGATCGCCGTTTCGACGAAGCCTATAACGCCACCCGTGGCGATCAGGACAGCATTACCCTGCAGATCGATCAAACGCTCAATGAGCGCTGGAAAAGCTCGCTGACCTACGCCTACAGCCGCAACAGCTACAGCGACAACCAGGCGCGCGCCACGGCGTTGAACCCGGAGACCGGCGTGTTGAGCCGCCAGGCCGACTCGACCGCCAACGCCGTCAGCCACGCCAACGCGGTGCAGCTGACGCTCAATGGCGACGTGGACTGGGGCAGCATCAACCACCAGATGCTGTTCGGCTTCGATTTTGAAGATAACCGTACCTTCCGCGGCGACATGATCCGCGGCAAAAAGAACAGCGATTTCAATATCTACCATCCGGTATACGGCCTGATGCCGCCGTCGACGGCGGTCAGCGCCAAAGACAGCGACCAGCGGGAAAACCTCACCAGCTACGGTTGGTTTATGCAGGACTCCATCCAACTGACCGATAAATGGCTGGTGATGGGCGGGCTGCGTTACGACGCTTTCGACGTCTATGCCGGCAAGGGGCGGCCGTTCCAGACCAATACCGACAGCTCGGACAGTAAGGTGGTACCGCGCGCCGGGGTGGTCTATAAGCTGACGCCTTACGTGTCGCTGTACAGCAGCTATACCGAGTCGTTCAAGCCGAACTCTTCCATCGCCACCCAAATTGATTCGCTGCCGCCGGAGCAGGGCAAGTCGTGGGAAGTCGGCGGCAAGCTGGCGTTGCCGAACGGCGTTACCGGCACGCTGGCGCTGTTCGACATCACCAAGCGCAACGTGATGGTCAATGAGCTGGTGGAGGGCGAAACCGTGACGCGCACCGCCGGGCGCGTGCGTTCGCAGGGCGTGGAGCTGGACGTAGCCGGTAATCTCACCGATTCGCTGAGCCTGATCGGTTCCTATGCGTATACCGACGCGCGGGTGGTGGACGATCCGGACAACAAGGGTAAAGAGATGACCAACGTGGCACGCCATACCGCTTCGCTGTTCCTGACCCAGAATCTGGGCAGCCTGGGCCTGTACAGCGGCGATGAAGTGCGCATCGGCGCCGGCGCGCGCTATGTGGGCCGCCGCCCGGGTGACGCCGCCAACAGCTTCTACCTGGATAATTACACCGTTGCCGATGCGTTCGCCGCTTACACTATGCCGATCAACGGCTATCGGGTGAAATGGCAGCTGAACGTGAAGAACCTGTTCGATAAAACCTACTACCCGTCCAGCGGGGGCAACTTGCGCGTGGCGGTGGGGGAACCGCGTGAGGTGGTGTTGCGCGGCAGTATCGATTTTTAAGCCGCGGGCGGTGAAATTTGCTTAAATAACCGCCCTAACGTTAAGGAGAACCCATGAGCCTGCAGATTCGTTTGGCGCAGCAACGCGATATCGTGCATTTGATGGCGGTTGAACGTTCGGCGGCGCAGCTGTTTCGCCAGCAGCCGGAATGGCGCTTTATCGCCGAAGGTGAGGTGATGGCCCCGCAGCAGCATGCCGCGTTTATCGCCGAGCGCCGTGAATGGCTGGCGGAAAGCGACAGCGGCGAGTGCGCCGGTTTTATCGCCGTGCAGGATCAGGGGGAAGATTGGCACATCGCCGAATTGTCGGTCGCCGGCACCTGGCAGCGGCAGGGCGTCGGCCATCGCCTGATCGGCGCGGTGGCGGAAGAGGCCAAACGGCAGGGCGCCTGTCGCCTGACGCTCACCACCTTCATTGAGGTGCCGTGGAATGCGCCTTACTACCGGCGGCTGGGATTCCGGCCGCTCGACGACGCGCGGCTCACGGCTGCCCTGCGGCGGCACCTGGATGAGGATCTGGCGCACGGCTTTGCCGTCGGCAGTCGCTGTGCCATGGAATTTACACTATCGTAAATATTGAAATACAGAGCGGGCAGGGTATGATGCAGCCACCACGCCATCGCACCCGCTCGGTATTTTGGTATGCAATGCACTCAAGTCACCGCATAAGGGACAACCCGTAATGACACAAACCCTGTTCATGATAGGCGCTCGCGGAGCCGGCAAGACCACGGTAGGCAGCGCATTGGCGTTGGCGTTGGGCTATCAGTTCGTCGATACCGATCTGTTTATGCAGCAGGCGGCGCAGATGAGCGTGGCGGAAATGGTCGAGCGCGAGGGCTGGCTGGGGTTCCGCCGGCGCGAGACCATCGCGTTGCAAACCGTGACCAAGCCGTCAACTATAGTTGCCACCGGCGGCGGGGCGATCCTGGCGGAGGAGAACCGTCAGTTTATGCGTCAGCACGGCACCGTTATCTACCTGCGCGCGCCGGCCAGCGTGTTGGCGCAGCGGTTGGAAGAGTACCCGGAAGATGCGCAGCGCCCGACGCTCACCGGCAGGCCGATCGCCGAGGAGATGCTCGAGGTGCTGGCGGCGCGCGAAGCGCTGTATCAGGACGCCGCGCATTACGTGATAGACGGCGCCGCCGATCCGCAGCGGGTGGTGGAACAAATCCTCGCGGTGTTGCCGCGTGAGGCGGTGAAGTAACCCTTTCTTCTCTTCGGGCGCTGGGCGCCCGTTTTCTTATTCCGTTTGCCGAGCCGGCGCAAAGTATGCCCCGGGCGTGACGCCGAAGCGGCGGCGAAAGGCGGCGATGTAGGCGCTGACGTTGTCATAGCCACAGGCGTCGGCCACCTCGCCGACCGCTTCGCCACGTGATAATCCCTCCAGTGAACGCAATACCCGCGCCTGCTGGCGCCACAGCGCGAAGCTGATGCCGGTTTCCTGCAGAAAAAGGCGGCTCAGGGTGCGCGGGCTGAGCCCGGCCCAGGCGGCCCAGTCGCGCTGGCTGCGCAGGCTGGCGGGATCGTTCAGCAGCGCCCGGGCGATGTTCAGCAACCGGGCGTCCTGCGGCAGCGGCAATTGCAAAGGGGCGCGGCTTGCCGCGTGCATTTCGTCCAGCAGCACCTGCAGCAGCCGCCGTTGCGGCGCATTCAGCGGGCCGGCGGGGAACTGCGCGATGCGCTCCACCAGGGCCTGCAACAGCGCAGAGGCCGTGAACAGCTGCGGCAGCGGCGGCATCTCCGGCACGCTTTCCACCGGCAGATACAGACTCCAGCCCGCCACGTCGCCGCAGGCCAGCGCCTGATGGGCGCATCCCGGCGGCAGCCAGCCCAGCGTACCGCCGGTGATTGCCCATTGCCGGCCCGGGAGCTCCATTGCCAGCATGCCGCGCGTCAAGAGATAGATCTGGCCGCCTTCGTGCCGGTGCCAGGGCGTTAGGTGTTTTTTTTCATGCTGAAGGCGTTGGCTGCGGATCTGCGTCATATTGGCCGTTTAACGTGATTAAAAGTCTTAATGTGGTTATTATGCCACCGCCGGACCGGGATAGGATCGCCGTTCACCCTATTTCGGAGAAACGTGATGACTCAACTTACCCCACTGGATCTGGTACTCGATACGCTGCAGCAGGTCGTCGCCAGCCCGGAACATCGGCCGACGCAGCTCGCCGCCCGTTTCAGTGCAGGCTACCGCCAGCAGGTGGATGGCAAGGTGCTGAACTTCGAGCAGTTTGAGCAACACATGGCGCTGCTGAAGCGGCAAACTCGCCGCATGACGCTGAGCGTGATCGCGGCGGCGGAGCAGGGCGAGGCGGTGCTGACCCACCATTTGGTCGAGCTGGAAAAGCGCGACGGCTCCTGCAGCCGCGTGCGGGTGCTGGCGCACTTCACCGTGCGTGAAGGCCGCATTTGCGCCTGCGACGAACTGACCGAGCTGTTGGCGGGCGCCCCCGGCGATCGCGATCTTGGCTCGCGCGTGTCGGAATGAGGGCGGCTGCTATACTTGCTACTGTGTGAAACACACGGGAGAACGGCATGCGCGAAAATGATCAACCTGCTTATCCACGGAGCGCCCGCGTCGTAGAGGTGTTTCGGGGCGACCCGAACCTGCATCTGCGCCGTTTTGAAGTGCGCACCGACGACATTGAGCCGAATACGCTGCTCAGTGAACATGAAACCGAGCAGGAAGCGCTCGACGCCAAGCACCGCTATGAGGACGAGGCGCTAGAGCTCTGACCTGCTGCCCAGCGGAAACCGGCGCCAGGCCGGTTTCCTGTTTATCCCCCGCCTTAGCACATATTTCCCAGAACAATATTGATAATGATAATCATTTATGTGATTTTTATCGCCCCTATTGGGTGTTTCACTTCTGGGAAAAGAGATGTCCAATTCCGAGTTGCAGGCGCTGTTTCTGCGCCATATGCGGCCGCTGCAAGCCTATTTGAACGCCAAACTGCGCGACCCTCAGCTGGCCGCGGATTTGGCGCAGGAAAGTTTTACCCGTCTTACCGAGCAGTATCCGCAGGGTAACATTCTCGATATCGAGGCCTACCTGTATAAAACCGCCAAAAATCTGATGCTCGACCATGTGCGCCAGCAGCAGCGGCGGCAGACCGAAGCGGTCGAAGACGACATTCTGGCGCAGTATCCCTCCGGTGAACCGGCGCTTGAACAACTGGCGATCGACAGCCAATTGCTGCAGCTGTTGCAGCAGGCGCTGGCGGACATGCCGCCGCGCACGCAGCAGATTTTCCGCCTTAACCGGCTCGATGGCCTGACCCAGGCGCAGGTGGCGGCGCAGCTGGGCGTGTCGCTCAGCACGGTAGAAAAACACCTGGCCAGCGCGCTCGAGCGGCTGATGGCACGGATGGAAGAACAATAATGGCAATTTTTTTACGGGTTTATCCGCGCTCAGACGTCTTAACCTATAACCAGAAAAAACAGAGGTCTATGCCATTATGAAACCGCTAACCGCACAGGCGCGACAGCAGGCGGCCGCCTGGGCCGTGAGCCTGGCCGAAGGGGCGTTGCCGGCCGATCGGCGGCGAGCGTTGGACGCCTGGCTGGCCGCCGATCCGCAGCATCCGGCGGCGCTGCGTCAGGCTCGCCTGCTGTGGACGACGCTGGGGCAACTGCCGCCAGAGCAGCGGCGGGCGTTACAACCACAGGTGGCGGCGCTGAAAACGTCATCCCATCGCAGGTGGCCCCGCTGGGCGGTGGCGGCGGCGGTGGCGATCGCCGTTTCCTTCGGCGTTTATCGCGGGCCGGATCTGTGGATTGGCCTGCAGGCGGATTATCAAACCGTTCGCGGCGAAGTGCGCGAAGTCGCGCTGCCGGACGGCAGCCGGGTGGCGCTGGACAGCGGCAGCGCGATCGCGCTGGCGTATTCCGCAGGCGAACGCAAGGTGCGGCTGCTGAGCGGCGGCGCCTATTTTATCGTCGCGCCGTTGGGCGGGGCGGAAAGCCGCCCGTTCAGGGTGGAGGCGGAAAACGGCGTCACCCAGGCGTTGGGCACTGAGTTCAGCGTGGCGCGCACCGAACGGGGCGTCGACGTCAGCGTACATCAGCACAGCGTGCGGGTAACGCTTGATCGCGGTGAGCGCTCGCTGGTGGTCGCGCAACGCCAGGCGGCGCATTACCGCAATGGGCAGCTGCAGCTGACGCGGCAAACGGCCGGTGATGACGCCTGGCGACGCGGCTGGCTGGTGATCGACCGCCAACCGCTGACGCAGGCGCTCGCGCAGCTCAACCGCTATCGCGAGACCCGCATCGTGGCGGTCAATCCCGCGCTAAGAGCGCGCACGGTGAGCGGCGTGTTCGCGCTCAATAAACTCGACGACGGCGTCGGCGCCATTCGTCAGGAACTCTCCGCCCGCCAGCTGAATCTCCCCGGCATCACGCTGCTTTACTGAGCGGCAAAGGCGGGCCGGGATGCCCGTTTCGCCGCTATTTTCACTTTCTGTAAAAAATCTTTACGGGTTTTTGCCTCCCGGAACGTCCTTATGTTTAAACGAGATTGATTTCCATTATCACTTGGTTTGACATTCTTTCGGGTGGAACACACACGCATGCTTATTCACAAGGGAACCACGCCGGCCGGCCGATTGGCCACGGCGGTACGCGCCGCGCTGGCGGCGATGATGTTGACTCAGCCGGCGGTGGCGCTCGCCGCCCAGGCTGAAGCGAGCGGCGCGCAGGCCGCACAGCAAAAGCATTTCAACATTGCGGCGCAGCCGCTGCAGAGCGCTATGTTGCGCTTCGCCGAGCAGGCCGGCATGCAGGTGTTTTTCGACGAGGTGAAGCTCGACGGCATGCAGGCGGCGGCGCTGAACGGCAGCATGAGCGTTGAACAGGGCCTGCGGCGCTTGATCGGCGGCAATCCGGTGGCTTTCCGCCTGCAGCCGCAGGGGCAGATCGTATTGAGCCGGCTGCCGACGGCGAACGGCGACGGCGGCGCGCTGGCGCTGGATAGCCTGACGGTGCTGGGCGCCGGCGGCATCAACGCCAACGATTGGGTTTACGACGAACCGCGCTCGGTCAGCGTCATCAGCCGTGAGCAGATGGACAACCGCCCGGCGCGACACGCGGCCGATATTTTGGAGCAGACGACGGGAGCCTATTCCAGCGTCAGCCAGCAAGATCCGGCGCTGTCGGTCAACATCCGCGGCATACAAGACTATGGCCGGGTGAACATGAACATCGACGGCATGCGACAGAATTTTCAAAAGAGCGGCCATGGCCAGCGTAACGGCACCATGTACATCGATTCCGAACTGCTGTCCGGCGTGACCATCGACAAGGGCACCACCGGCGGTATGGGCAGCGCCGGCACGCTCGGCGGCATCGCCACCTTCAATACCGTCAGCGCGAGCGATTTCCTGGCGCCAGGCAAAGAGCTGGGCGGCAAGCTGCACGCCAGCACCGGCGACAACGGCACCCACTTCATCGGCAGCAGCATATTGGCATTGGGCAACGAAACCGGCGATATCCTGCTGGCTGCCAGCGAACGCCACCTCGGCGACTATTGGCCCGGCAACCAGGGCGACATCGGCAACATTCGCATCAATAACGACACCGGCAATTACGATCGCTACGCCGAGAGCATCAAGAACAACAAAATCCCCGACACAAATTACCGCATGCACTCGCGGCTGGCCAAGGTGGGCTGGAATCTGCCCGCCAACCAGCGCCTGCAGCTGAGCTATCTGCAGACCCAGACCGCGTCGCCGATCGCCGGCACGTTGACCAACCTGGGCACCCGCCCGCCCTATGAACTGGGCTGGAAGCGCACCGGTTACAGCGACGTGATGGCGCGCAACGCGGCGTTCGACTACAGCCTGGCGCCGGAAGACGTCGACTGGCTCGATTTTCAGGCCAAGCTGTATTACGTCGATACTCAGGACGACAGCGACACCTACAGCACCAGCTCGCTGCTGGACAACGGCTACGCGACGCGTACCCGGCTGCGTACCTACGGCGCGCAGGCGCAAAATACCTCGCGCTTCAGCCTGGCGCCGGGGCATGACTTCCGCGCCAACTACGGGCTGGAGTTCTATTACGACAAGGCAACCAGCGACTCTTCCCGCCAAGGCATGGAAGGGGTGACGCCGGCCGGCAACCGTTCGGTAGCCAGCCTGTTCGCCAACCTGACCTACGACTACGACGGCTGGCTGACGTTGGAGGGGGGGCTGCGTTACGACCGCTATCGCCTGCGCGGCCAGACCGGCCTGAGCTATCCGGATTTGGCCAAAGATGGGCAGCGCTACACGATTGACAATCCTTGCAAAGAGTTGCGTCTGACCGGCTGTTCAACCACGACCCGTGAAGATTGGAACGTGGATCGCGATCAGGGCAAGCTGTCGCCGACGCTGGCGGTGGCGGTGCGCCCCGGCGTGGAGTGGCTTGAGCTGTATACTACCTACGGCAAATCCTGGCGGCCGCCGGCGATCACCGAAACGCTGACCAACGGCAGCGCGCACAGTTCTTCCACGCAATACCCCAACCCCTTCCTGCAGCCCGAGCGTTCGCGTGCCTGGGAAGTCGGGTTCAACGTGCAGCAGCCGGATCTGTGGTTTGAGGGCGATCGGTTGGTGGCCAAGGTGGCCTACTTTGACACCAAAGTGGATAACTACATCAACCTGGCGATAGACCGCAATAAGCCGGGGCTGGTGCAGCCGAGCATCGGCAATGCCGCTTACGTCAACAACCTGTCTAAAACCCGCTTCCGTGGGCTGGAGTACCAGCTCAACTATGACGCAGGGGTATTCTACGCCGACCTGACCTATACCCACATGATCGGTAAAAACGAGTTCTGCTCGAACAAGGCCTGGTTGGGAGGGCGTCTGCGCTACGGCGACGGATCGCGCCGCGGCAACTTCTATGTTGAGCCGGATGCCGCTTCCAATGACTTCGTCACGTGTGACGGGGGAACGCAGTTCGGCTCCGCCGCCTACCTGCCAGGCGATCGCGGCTCGGTGACGCTGGGCGGTCGCGCCTTCGATCGCAAGCTGGACGCCGGGGTGACCGTGCGCTTTGCGCCGGGCTATCAGGACAGCTCGGTGCCATCCAACTACCCGTACCTGGCCGACTGGCCGAAGTACACCCTGTTCGATTTGTACGCCAGCTACAAGCTGACCGACAGCCTGACGCTGCGCGGCTCGGTGGAGAACCTGACCAACCGCGCCTATGTCGTCAGCTACGGCGAGACGCTGGCCAATACCCTCGGGCGCGGCCGCACCGTGCAGGGCGGGGTGGAATACCGTTTTTAAGCAGTAAAAGGGCGTTGCTCATCCTTGAGCACAAGGGCAGCCCCGCAAGGGGCGCCGTTCATCAATGGAGATAGAGAAATGGCATTTTCAGTTAACTATGACAGCAGCTTTGGCGGTTACAGCATTCATGACTATCTGGGCCAATGGGCTTCGACATTCGGTGATATCAACCATACCAACGGCAATGTCGTCGAAGGCTCAAACAGCGGTGGCTTCTACGGCGGCCGGTTGTCCGGTAGCCAATACGCCGTGACCAGTACGGATAACCATGTCACGTCGGTCGTGGCGGGTGGCAACCTGACCTACACACTGTTCAATGAACCGGCGCATACCCTGTACGGCCAGCTGGATTCCCTGTCGTTCGGCGACGGTTTGAGCGGTGGCGATACATCACCGTACAGCATTCAGGTGCCTGACGTCAGCTTCGGCGGCCTGAACCTCAGCAGCCTGCAGGCGCAGGGCCACGATGGCGTGGTGCACCAGGTGGTGTACGGCCTGATGTCCGGCGATACCGGCGCGCTGGAGACCGCGCTGAACGGCATCCTCGACGACTACGGCCTGAGCGTCAACTCCACCTTCGATCAGGTGGCGGCGGCGACGGCGGTGGGCGTGCAGCATGCCGACAGCCCGGAACTGCTGGCGGCCTGATTGCGGCCGTTTGCCCGCCGGCGCCGCGCGCCCCGGCGGGCATTTTCTCGTTTTTAGCCGATGGAAAACGCCATGAAAAACGCCGTCAGGCGCGGAGAAGTGATGAGCGTGCTGGCCGCATACCGGCGCGGGTTTTGGGGCATCGCGCTGTTTACCGCGGTGATCAACCTGTTGATGCTGGCCCCGGCGCTGTACATGCTGCAGGTCTACGATCGCGTGTTGCCGTCGGGCAACCGCATGACGCTGGCGATGCTGACCCTGATGGTGGTCGGCCTTTATCTGTTTATGGGGCTGCTGGAGTGGGTGCGCAGTCAGGTGGTGATCCGCCTCGGCGCCCAGATGGATATGCGCCTGAATCAGCGGGTCTACGACGCCGCCTTCGAAACCAACCTGAAAACCGGCAACCCGCTGGCGGGACAGGCGCTGAACGATCTGACCAACCTGCGCCAGTTCGCCACCGGCAATGCGCTGTTCGCCTTTTTCGATGCCCCCTGGTTCCCGGTTTATCTGCTGGTGGTTTTTCTGCTCCATCCCTGGCTTGGCGCGTTGGCCAGCGCCGGGGTGATCGTGCTGGTGCTGCTGGCCTGGCTCAACCAGCGGGTGTCGCAGGCGCCGCTCGCGGAGGCCGGCCGGGTCGCGCTGAGCGCCACGCAGCAGGCCAACGGCAACCTGCGCAATGCCGAAGCCATCGCCGCCATGGGGATGCTGACCGATTTGCGCCTGCGCTGGCTGCGGCAGCACCAGCAGTTCCTGCTGTTGCAGAACCGCGCCAGCGAGAAAATCGCCGCCGTCACCGCCTGGTCGAAAACCGTGCGGCTGGCGCTGCAGTCGCTGATGTTGGGCTGCGGCGCGCTGCTGGCGGTTAACGGCGACATTACGCCGGGCATGATGATCGCCGGATCGATCCTGATCGGCAGGGTGCTGGGGCCGATCGATCAGCTGATCGGCGCCTGGAAGCAGTGGTCGTCGGCACGCCAGTCCCTGCAGCGGCTGGAGGTGATGCTGGCCGCCAACCCGCCGCAGGCGGCGAGCCTGCCGCTGCCGGCGCCCAGCGGCACATTGGCCGTGAATCAGCTGACCGCCAGCGCGCCCGGCGGGAGCGCGCCGGTGTTGCACGGCGTCAGTTTTCGTCTGGAGGCCGCAGAGGTGCTGGGCGTCATTGGCGCGTCCGGCTCCGGCAAAACGCTGCTGATGCGCCAACTGGTCGGCGCGCTGACGCCGCTCAGCGGCGACGTGCGGCTGGACGGTGCGGATCTCCGGCGGTGGGACAAACAGCAACTGGGGCCGCATATCGGCTATCTGCCGCAGGATATCCAGCTGTTCGCCGGTACGCTGACGGAAAACATCGCCCGTTTTGGCCAGGTTGACGCCGAGAAGGTAGTGGCCGCCGCCGCGCTGGCCGGCGTGCACCAATTGATCCTGCATTTGCCCAAAGGGTATGAAACCGAGCTGGGCGAGGGCGGCAGCGGCCTGTCCGGCGGCCAGCGTCAGCGGGTGGCGCTGGCGCGCGCGCTGTATGGCTCTCCGGCGTTGGTGGTGTTGGACGAACCGAATGCCAACCTCGACCGTGAAGGGGAAGAGGCGCTGCAGCGGGCGATCGAAGCGCTGAAGGCGCGCGGTACCACCATCGTGTTGGTCACCCACAAACCGGCGATCCTGGCGACGACCGACAAATTGCTGGTGCTGGCCGCCGGCCAGGTGCAGCACTTCGGCCCCAGTGACGCCATCCTGAAAAAACTGCCTGGTTTTGCACCCGCGGCCGTACCGGCCAACGCCGGCCGCAGCAGCGGCGGCTTCAACGTCAACTACGCCAACTTTTCCAAAACGGCCAGCGGTGAACGAAAAGTATGAGCAATCAGAGTGTGATCCTCGGCGATATCGACGCCCTTTCCCGGCAGTTCGACGAAGGGCGCCATCTGCGGCTCGGCGGCTGGCTGGTGCTGCTGGGATTTGGCGGCTTCCTGCTGTGGGGGCTGTTGGCACCGTTGGATAAGGGCGTGCCGGTTTCCGGCAGCGTGGTGGTGGCCGGCAACCGCAAGGCGGTGCAGCACCCGAGCGGCGGCGTGGTGTCGCAAATTCAGGTGCATGAAGGCGACCGGGTCCGCGCCGGGCAGGTGCTGTTGCTGATGGATACCGTCGACAGCCGCACCCAGCGCGATGCGCTGCGCAGCCAGCAGTTGAGCAACGCCGCGCAGCGGGCGCGGCTGCAGGCCGAGCGCGACGGCCTGCAGGCGATCGCTTTCCCTGCATTGCTGCAGGCGCGGCGGGGGGAGCCGGAGGTGATGTCGTTGATGCTGCTGCAACAGCAGCTGTTCACCAGCCGCCGCGCGGCGTTGCAGAGCGAGCTGGCGGCGATCGCGGAGAGCATCGCCGGATCGCAGGCGATGCTGGAGGGGATCCGGCAGTCTTACGCCAGCAAACAGCGACAAAAGGCCATGTTGCAAGAGCAGCTGGGCGGCATGCGCAAGCTGGCGGCGCAGGGATATGTGGCGCGCAATCGGCTGCTGGATCTGGAAGGGCAGTATGCGCAGATCGACGGCCAGGCATCCGAGGACACGGGCAATATCGGCCGCCTGGGGCGCCAGATCCTGGAGCTGAAGCTGCGGGCGATCCAGCGGCGGGAAGAGTATCAGAAAGAGGTTAGCAGCCAACTGGCCGAGGTGCGGATGAAGCTGGACGAACTGGATAACCGCCTGGCCAAGGCGGAGGCCGATCTGGGCCATACGCAGGTGAAAGCGCCGGTGGCGGGCACCGTGGTGGGGCTGAGCGTGTTCACCGAAGGCGGCGTGATCGGCGCCGGCCAGCAACTGATGGAGATCGTGCCCAGCGATCGGGGGCTGCAGGTGGAGGCGCGTATCCCGGTCGAGCTGATCGACAAGGTGCAGGTGGGGTTGCCGGTCGAGCTGTTGTTCTCGGCGTTTAACCAAAGCACCACGCCGCGCGTTGAGGGCGAAGTGACGCTGGTCGGGGCCGATCGCCTGACCGACGAGAAAAGCGGTGCGCCTTATTACAGCGTGCGCGCCAAGGTCAGCGAAGAAGGATTGCAACGTTTGAACGGGTTGGAGATCCGCCCAGGGATGCCGGTCGAAGGGTTCATCCGCACCGGCGAGCGTTCGATGATGAACTATCTGTTCAAACCGCTGACCGATCGCCTTCACTTGGCGCTGACGGAAGAGTGAGCATGTCGGTTTCGCCGCTGCCTTTCGCCGCGCCCGGCGCCGCCATGCCCTGGCGCCGTTGTCTGGTATTGGTGCTGGCGCTGCATCTGCTGGCCGCGGCGTTGTTCTGGCCCTGGCAGGACAAGGTTGAGCCGCCGTGGGTGCCGCCGCCGGCGGTTATGGTGGTGATGGCTGCCGCACCGCAGGCTCCAGCCGAAGTAAAGCAACCGCCGGGGCAAAGAACGCCGCCTCAGGTTGAACCGCCGGCGCCGCCGGAGCCGTTGCCGACGGTGAAGGTGCCTGAAGCCATACGGCCGAACATCGCCGTACCGCCGAAGCAGAAAAAACCGCCCAAGCCGGTGAAGAATCCCCCCCTGCCGCGCACACCGCCGCAGGAGAAAACGATCGCGCCGCCGAAGGTTCAGGAGCAAAGCGTCGGCGCGCCGCCGAAGGTTCAGGAGCAAAGCGTCGGCGCGCCGCCGCCGGGCCGGGCGGATAAAACGGCCGCGCCGCAAACTCGCCTGACGCCCTATGCTCAAGCGGGGGTGGACAACTGGCGCAGCCGCATCAGCGGCCGCCTGAATCGTTTTAAACGTTACCCCAAAGACGCATTGCGGCTAAAGCGCCAGGGCGTCGGGCAGGTGCGTTTCACGTTGGACAGGCAGGGCCATGTGCTGGCGGTGACGCTGGTCAGCAGCGCCGGGCTGCCATCGCTGGATCGCGAAATCCAGGCGCTGGTCAAACGCGCTTCGCCGCTGCCCACGCCGCCGGCGGACGCTTACGTCAATGGCACGGTGGAATTGACGCTGCCGATCGATTTCAGTTTGCGCGGCGCGGGTTTTTGACGCGGCTGTTTCATGCCGATGGTCTGGGCGTTGCGCACGGTAACCTTTGCCTCTGCGCCGTGATCGCATTTCGCGCGAAAAACCAGTGACAGATCAACCGCAATCCCCCAATATGGATTTTCCATCAAGATGATTACGCGGGTGCCAGTCTATGCTGAAAGTGAATGAGTATTTTGCCGGAAAAGTGAAGTCTATCGGTTTTGACAGTAGCAGCATCGGTCTTACCAGCGTGGGCGTGATGGAAGAGGGCGAATACACCTTCTCCACCGCGCAGCCGGAAGAAATGACGGTGATCACCGGGGCGCTGAAAGTGCTGCTGCCGGGGGCGCCGGACTGGCAGGTGTTTACGCCGGGCGAGAAGTTCTTCGTGCCGGGGCACAGCGAGTTCAACCTGCAGGTGGCCGACGCGACCGCCTATCTGTGCCGCTACCTGAGCAAATAACGTTGCTTGTTAGGGGAACGCAGGGCTCAGCGGATGCTGGGCCCTGGTCGTTTCTGCGGCGGGATTAACGCTGGGCTTCGCCACCGAGCGCTTCGATGGTGTTTTTGATCAACGCCGCCAGCTCGCTGGTCATCAGGATAAAGTCGGCGTCAAAGCGCTGGGCGAAGTCATCGCGATCGATATCGTCGTTCTGCTCGCGCAGCGTGTCGGCGAACTTCAGGCGCTTGAGCGAGCCGTCGTCCGACAGCATCAGCTGAATGCGTTCCTGCCAATCCACCGCCAGCTTGGTCACCAGCTTGCCGGCTTCGATATGCACCGCGATTTCGTCGCTGATCAGATTCTGTTTCTTGCAGCGGATCACGCCGCCTTCTTCCAGAATCGCTTTCAATTCCGCTTCATCCTGAATGGCGAAGCCGGCCGGCATCTCGCCGGAACGCACCCATTCGGTCAGCGTCAGTTCGATCGGGCTTTCCATCGTCAGCGGCACCACCGGCAGCGAGCCGAGGCTTTTGCGCAGCAGCGCCAGCGTATCTTCGGCGCGTTTTGCACTGGCGGCATCGACCATGATCAGATCGTTGACGGTGTCGATCCACATGAAGGTCTGATTGAAGCGGCTGAACGCGCGCGGCAGCAGGCTGTGCAGCACTTCGTCCTTCAGCGCGTCTTTCTCTGTTTTCTTCAGTTTGCGGTGTTGTTCCGCCTCCAGGCGCTCAATCTTGGCCTGCAGCTCTTGTTTGATGACCGGCGACGGCAGGATTTTCTCTTCCTTACGCGCGCAGATGACGATTTGGCCGTTGACCGCGTGCGTCAGCGCATCGCTGTGCGAGCCCATCGGGGAGACCCAGCCGGTCTTCGCCATGTCTTGGCTGCCGCACGGCGTGAAGGCGAACGCGCTGAGTTGTTTTTCCATTTCATCCGCGTTTAACGCCACTTCGCGGCTCAAACGGTAAACCATCAAATTCTTAAACCACAGCATAATGTTATCCCTGGCTGGGCGTGCGTTCGGCACGCTGATTCGTCAAAAGCAGGGCGGCATGATAACGAATTGACGCTGAAAAATCGCCCCATTCTCTCCGAATTGCGTCGCCGTACGCAGCGGAAAAGCCCTGGCCGGGGAGAGGGAAACAGGTGATTCATCCGCGCGCTTACATTAGGCTGTGGCAACGCTGCGCTGCATCGAGGAGAAAAAACGTGCGCATTGGCATCGACTTGGGTGGGACGAAAATTGAAGTGATTGCGTTGGCGGACGACGGGCGAGAGCTGTTTCGCCATCGTATCGCCACGCCGCGCCATGACTACGGGCAAACCCTGGCGGCGATCGCTGGGCTGGTGAAACTGGCGGAAGATCATACCGGCGAGCGGGGATCGGTCGGGGTCGGCATTCCCGGCACGCTGTCGCCGTTTACCGGGCGGGTGAAAAACGCCAACTCGGTATGGCTCAACGGCCAACCGCTGGACAAAGATTTGTCGGCACTGCTGGCGCGCGAGGTGCGTATCGCCAACGACGCCAACTGCCTGGCGGTGTCGGAAGCTACCGACGGTGCAGGCGCCGGCGCGCAAACCGTGTTTGCGGTCATTATCGGCACCGGCTGCGGTGCCGGCGTGGCGCTGAACGGCCAGGCGCATTCCGGCGGCAACGGCATCGCCGGCGAGTGGGGCCACAATCCGCTGCCGTGGCAAGATGAGGATGAGCTGCGCTACGCCCGCGAAGTGCCGTGCTACTGCGGCAAACCGGGCTGCATCGAAACCTTTATTTCCGGTACCGGTTTCGCCACCGACTATGCGCGCCTGAGCGGCAACGCGCTGCAAGGGCATGAGATCATGGCGCTGAGCGAGCGGGGCGATGCGCTGGCGGAGCAGGCGATCGTTCGCTACGAAATGCGGCTGGCAAAATCGTTGGCGCACGTGATCAACATTCTGGATCCGGACGTGGTGGTGCTCGGCGGCGGCATGAGCAACGTGGATCGCCTGTATCGCACCGTGCCGCAGCGGGTGAAAGATTGGGTGTTCGGCGGCGAGTGTGAAACGCCGATCCGCAAGGCGATCCACGGCGACTCCAGCGGCGTACGCGGCGCGGCCTGGCTGTGGCCGCAACAGCAGCGCTAAGCGTTGCAACAAAGCGCGAGGCTGCTCGCGCTTTAAACCCTCCCCTGTACAAAAACTGGACGGCGCTTTATGCTTTAGCTAACTTAGCTAAGGAGGACGCGTATGCCGATTCAGGCCAATATGCACGAAGCCAAATCCAATCTGAGCCAGCTGGCAGACAGAGCCGCGGAGGGAGAAACCGTGATTATTGCAAAAGCAGGGAAGCCGTACGTACAGCTGGTCGCGATCCAGGGCGAAGCGCGCCGCCCCGGCGCGGCCAAAGGCAAGTTCACCGTGCCGGCGGATTTCAACGCGGGGGATGCGGCCATTGCGGCGCTGTTTGAGGGCGATGAATGAAGCGTCTGCTGCTGGATACCCACACATTGCTGTGGTGGCTGATTGATGACGCCTGCCTGGGCGCGAACGCCAAAAGGCAGATCGCCGATCCGGGCAATGCGGTGTACGTCAGCGCGGCCAGCATTTGGGAGATCTCGATCAAACAGGCGCTGGGCAAGCTGGCGCTGCCGGAAGACATCTTTGCGATCATCGAGGCCGAAGATTTTCTGGCGCTGCCGATGGACGCCTTTCACTGCCAACAGGCCGGGCAACTGCCGCCCTATCATCAGGATCCTTTCGATCGCATGCTGATCGCACAGGCGCAGGCCGAAGGGCTGACGCTGATCTCCGCCGACGCGGTGTTTCCGCAGTACGGCGTGCGGGTGGCGGACGCCCGCCGTTAAGCCGGTTTTTCCTCGCTTTCGCTGCGCACCCGTTCGATATGAATGGTCAGGAACATCATCTCTTCCGTGGTGAGCTGATGCTGATAGTGCTTTTCGATGTGGCGGTTGATCTTGCCGGCGCAGGCGAATGACTCACGGTATTTCTCTTTCACTACCTGATACAGCGAGTCGTCGTCGCTGTCGACGTAGTTTTTCCCCAGCAGGCGCTGGGCGAAGAATTTCAAATGGGTGACGAAACGGTGGTAGCTCAGGGCTTCCTCGTTGTAATCAAAGCGGAAGTGGTATTTGACCAGGTTGAGGATCTCTTGCATCACGCGGGTGATGTGCAGCGTATTGTGCATCTCGTCGTTAAGCTGGGCGTTGACCAGGTGCAGGGCGATAAATCCGGCTTCGTCTTCCGGCAACGCGGTATCCAGCCGCTGAGCGATCAGGGCCAGCGCCTCCAGGCCGACGGCGAACTCGGCCGGATAGAGCTTTTTAATCTCCCACAGCAACGCATTTTTGATATCCAGCCCTTCCGCGTGGCGCTGCAGAGCGAAATGGATGTGGTCGGTCAGCGTGATGTAGACGATGTTATGCAACTTGCCCGGCAGCCGTTCGCGGGCGAGGGTAATAATCCTGTCGGCGGTGGTGACGCAGGCCAGCGGGATCTCGGAGAGCAGCTCTTTATAGCGCTCGGCGATTTCGCCGCCGTTATGGGTGAACACCTTTTCGATCAGACTTTCGTCCAGCGTGTCGCCGGGCTTCTTTTTAAAGCCGATTCCTTTTCCCATGACCACCGTCTCTTCCTGACGGTCGTCCAGCGTAATCACCACGTTATTATTGAGTATTTTAGCGATTTTCATGGTCTTTCCCGGTGTTTCAGCATCCTGAAAACGAAAAAACCTGACGCCCGGAAGCGATCCCGGGCGTCAGGTTTTGCCTGTATTTTATGTTTCTGTCCTGCGGCCTGAGCGGCGGAGGGGATACAGTAACAATCCTGTTATGCCTGCATAATAACCCGTGCTCGCCGCGGCTCAACGCTTTTCACCGCGGAGTGCCGCCGCGGTCACACTTCTGCGCCGCGCGCCGCGGGATCATTCCAGCCTGAAGTGCGCCTCCAGCCGGCTGACGCCGAGCCCGTTGACCTTTTTCACTTTGATCTGCACCGGAATACGCTCTTTCATCGCCTCGACGTGGCTGATCACGCCAATGGTTTTACCGGAGGCATTCAGGCTGTCCAGCGCGTCCAGTGCGGTATCGAGGGTTTCTGCGTCCAGCGTGCCGAAGCCTTCGTCGAGGAACAGCGAATCGATGCTGGTTTTGTGGCTGACCAGATCGGACAACGCCAGCGCCAGCGCCAGGCTGACCAGGAAGCTCTCGCCGCCGGACAGGGTGCGGGTATCGCGCAGCGCGTCGGCCTGCCAGGTGTCCACCACCTGCAGCTCCAGCGCGTCGCTGGTTTTGCGCTGCAGCAGGTAGCGCCCGTGCAGCCGGCCGAGCTGAAGGTTGGCCAGATAAACCAGATGATCGAGCGTCAGCCCCTGAGCGAAGCGGCGGAACTTGTCGCCTTCTTTCGAGCCGATCAGCTGGTTGAGGTAGCTCCAGTCGTCGTAGTCTTGCTGGCTGCGGGCGATTTGCTCGAACAGCGCCTGTTGATTGAGACGGCGGGCGGCGTCGCTTTCCAACTGGTTGCGCAGTTCGCCCTGGCTCAGCTGCAGCGCCTTCAACTGCTGTGCCAGATCGGCCAGCGATTGGGTGAGCGCGTCGAGATCCGCGTTGGCCTCATCCACCCCTTCCGGGCGGTTCTGCCGATGCTGCTCCAGCGTTTGCGTCGCCTGAGCCAGCAGGGCCGCAGCCTCTACCTGCCGCTGTTGCAGCTGCTCTTTGCGCTGCTGCAATTCGCGGCGCAGGGCATCGTCCAGCAGCGCGGCGGCGAAGGCGGTTTCATCGGTAAATTCGCTGTCGGCCAGCGCCTGCTGCCATTGCTGCTGCGCCTGCTGTAGCCGTTCCTGCATTTGGGCGTGCTGCTGTTGTAACCCGGCCTGCTGGCCGGCCAGGCGCTCGCGCAGTTCCTGCGCCTTTTGCCATTGCTCGGCGGCCTGCAAGCTGGCCTGTTCACAGGCGGTTTGTTTGGCGCGCAGCTGTTCGCGCACCTCGGCGATCCGCTGTTCGCCGAACAGCGCCAGCCGCTGCGCGCGCCGTTCTGCAAGAGTTTTCTCGCCTTCTTGCCAGCGTTGTTGCAGGTCTTGCTGCTGTTGCAGGCTGTCGGCATGGGTCTTTTGCAGCAGCGTAAAGCGCTCTTCGAGCAGCGCCAGCTGTTGCTGCGCCTGCTGCTGCTGCGTTTGCAGAGCGGCGAGCGCGTCTTTTGCCTGCTGCACCGCCTGCGCCGCCTGTTCATGCTGCTGCAGCGCGTGCTGCCCGTGTCGCTCTTCGTCGTCGCAGCCGCTCAGCCAGGCGCTGAGTTGCTCGCCCTCCGCCAGGGTAAAGTCGAATGCCAGCGGCGCGCTGAGCTGCTGCCACTGCTGCTGTTGGGCAGCCAGCTGCTGCTCATCCTGCGCGATAGCCTGCTGCTGGCGTTGCTGCTGCTCTTGCAGGCCTTCACAGCGGGTGCGCAGCTCGGTGCCCTGGGTTTGCAGTTTCTCGGCGAGGGTGCGCATCTCAACCAAGCGTTGTTCCGTCGCCGAAGGCTGCACCGCCTGATATTGCTCCACCGCCGGGTGGCTGGTGGAGCCGCACAGCGGGCAGGGGGCGCCGCTCTGCAACAGGGCGCGCTCCGCTTCCAGGCTGACGATGCGTTTTTCCAGCTCGTGGATCCGCTCCACTTCCTGCAGCTGTGCCTTGTGCTGTTTGAATTGCTGACGCGCGTTCTCCAGCTGGTGTTGCAGCCCGGCGAGCTGCGTTTGCCGTTCGGCGTGCTCCGCCTGTTGCCGGGCCAGACGCTCGCGGGTCTGACGGTTAAGGGAAGCGAGCGTAAATAACTGCTGGCGCGTCGGGCGCAGATCCGCCAGAGCGCTCAGGCGCTGGCGCAGCGGGGCCAGCGGCGTTTGCGCCTCCAACGCCTGCCGTTGTTGCTGTTGAGCGGCCAGCGCTTCGGTCAGTGCGTTCAACTGCTGTTGATGCTGTGCGGCCTGCGCCGTCAGCTGGCTGCGCTGGGCGGTGAGCTGCTCCAGTGCGGTCTGCTGTTGGGCGCACTGCTGCGCGGCGGCATCGCCGGCCTGTCGCCGCTCGGCCTGCATCGACTGCAGTTGGGCGATCTGATGGTCGAGCGGAGCGACCTGGTCATCGATCAGCTGTTGCTGCTGACGCATATGCTCGGCATGGGCTTGCTGCGCCAGACGGGCCTTTTCCACCGCCTGCTGCAGCGGCGCCAGCTGCGCCGAGTGCTGCTCCTGTTGCTGCGTCAGCTGGGCAGCCTGCTGTTGTATCGTCTGCAGCTCGGCGCGGCAGCGATCGCGTTCGCTGCGCAGCGGCCGCAATTTCTCGGCCGGTTCGCTGAGCGCCAGCCGCTGCAGCTGCGGGGCGGCCTCGGCCTGCTCGCGCTGGGCGGTTTCCAGCCGCCGTTGCCCCTCGTTTTGCTGTTGCTGGAGGCGCTGCCATTGCTGCAGCCAGCTCAGCGCCTGTTGCTGTTGCTGAGTTTGCTTGCCGAGAGCGCTTTCCTGCGCGCTCAGCGCCGCTAGCCGTTCAGTCAGGGAGTAGCGCTGTTCATCGTTCAGCAGCTCGATGCCGCTGGCGCGCTGGTGCAACGCATCCAGGTCAGTTTTGGCCTGCTTGTGGGATTCGAACACCTGTTCGGACAGCCGCCCGTAGATTTCGGTGCCGGTCAGTTCTTCCAACAGCTCGGCGCGATCGTTGGCGTCGGCGTTGAGGAACGCGGCGAACTGCCCCTGAGACAGCATCATCGATTTGGTGAAGCGGCCGAAGTCCAGCCCGGTGATGGCGGCGGTGATCTCCAGCTTATCGCGCACCTTATCCGCCAGGATCTTACCGTCCTCGCGGCGCGCCAGTTCGACCTTCGGCGCCTGCAGATTGCCGTCCGGCGCGTTTTTGGCGCGACGCTGGCTCCAGAAGGCGCGATAGCCGATGCCCTTAACCTCAAATTCGACCTCCGCCAGCGATTCGGCGGTGTGGCGGGTCATCAGTTCATTCTGGCTCGGCGTGACGTTGAGACGCGGCGTCTGGTGGTACAGCGCCAGGCAGATGGCGTCCAGCAGGGTGGTTTTGCCCGCGCCGGTCGGGCCGGTAATGGCGAACAGGCCGTTGCTGGCGAACGGCTCGGCGGTGAAGTCAATTTTCCACTCGCCCTGCAGCGAGTTGAGGTTTTTTAACCGCAGGCTGAGGATCTTCATGGGTGGGGCTCCTCAAGATTGTGCTGCACCGCATCGACTACCTGGCGGAACAGTTGATGCATCCGCCGTTGGCGCGCTTCGGGCATGTCGGCCTCTTGCGCCAGGCGCCGTTCGAACACCTCGTTGACGCTCAGCTCGTTCAGCGTTTCCTTGTCCTGCTGCGCGATCGCCTGGCGGCGTTGCTCTTTGCTGCGCCGCAGCAGCACCACTTCCACCGGCAGCTCATCCGCCATCAGCTGGATGCGGCGCTGGATATCGCTGAGGTAGTCCTGCGTCGCCACTTCGATATCCAGCCAAACCAGCAGCTCGCCGGCATAGTCGGCAAATTGCTGCAGCTGCCGTTCGATCTCGGCCAGATCGCCTTTGATCAGTTGCATGGGCTGGAACTGCGGGATCGTTAACGCCTCTACCTGCTGCAGGGCGCCGTCGGCGAAATCGACCAGGAAGACGCTTTTGGCTTTGCCCAGTTCATCGAAGCTGAGCGGAATCGGTGAGCCGCTATAGCGAATATGTTCCGACTTGGCGACGTTCTGCGCGCGGTGAATGTGGCCCAGCGCGATGTAATCGGCAGGGGGGAAGGCCTGCGCCGGGAAGGCGTCCAGGGTGCCGATATAGATGTCGCGCACCGAGTCGGAGGTGGTGACGCCGACGGTGGTCAGGTGGCCGGTGGCGACGATCGGCAGCGGCAGGCCCAGCCGATCGCGGCGTTCGCAGGCCGCCTGATACAGCGCTTGGTAATGTTCGGCGATGGCTTCCTGCAGCGCCTGCTGTTTCTGCGCGCCGGATTCGCCGGCGCGGCTGGTGAGCAGATCGCGCGGCCGCAGAAAAGGAATGGCGCACAGCACCGCGCCCGGCTGGCCGTCGCGCCGATTCAGCACCACGATCTGCTGCTCAAGGGAGCCCTGCGCACTCGCGATCACCGTGGTGTTCAGGCAAGAGAGCAGTTCCCGCGATTCGTTCAGCGTCGCTACCGAGTCGTGGTTGCCGCCCAACACCACCAGCTGGCAGCCGGTGCGCTGCAGTTCCACCACGAAGCGGTTGTACAGCTCGCGGGCGTAGCTGGGCGGCGAGCCGGTATCGAACAGATCCCCGGCGACGATCAGCGCATCCACCTGCTGCTGCTCGATCTGTTCGATCAGCCAGTTCAGAAAAGCCTGATGTTCGGCGGCACGGCTTTTGGTGAAAAAGTACTGGCCAAGATGCCAGTCAGAGGTGTGGATCAGGCGCATGACACTCCCGGATGCAAAGGTAATGGCGATGATTATAAAGGCCGCGGCGGCGGCTGTCCCGGCGCAATGGCGATGACCACGGAATGATTTTTCTTTGCGCCGGGAAATAATCGCTATGCTTACTGCCTATAACAGCCGCTTTTTTTCATAAAAGTGTCACAAAACTGACGCATAATGGCGCCCGCAAAGTCGCTAACACATTGGCAGGATTGACGATGGCAAGACGCATACTGGTGGTGGAAGACGAAGCGCCGATCCGTGAGATGGTGTGCTTTGTGTTGGAACAGAATGGTTACCAACCGTTGGAAGCCGAGGATTATGACAGCGCCGTGACGCGCCTGTCTGAGCCGTTCCCTGATTTGGTGTTGCTCGACTGGATGTTGCCCGGCGGTTCCGGCATTCAGTTTATCAAACATATGAAGCGCGAAGCGCTGACCCGCGATATTCCGGTCATGATGCTGACCGCGCGCGGCGAAGAGGAAGACCGCGTGCGCGGCCTGGAAGTGGGGGCGGATGATTACATCACTAAGCCGTTCTCGCCCAAGGAGCTGGTGGCGCGCATCAAGGCGGTCATGCGCCGCATTTCACCGATGGCGGTGGAAGAAGTGATTGAAATGCAAGGGCTGAGTCTGGATCCGTCCTCCCACCGCGTGATGGCTAACGATCAGGCGCTGGACATGGGGCCGACCGAGTTCAAGCTGCTGCACTTCTTTATGACCCACCCGGAGCGGGTTTATAGCCGTGAGCAGTTGCTTAATCACGTCTGGGGCACTAACGTTTATGTGGAAGACCGTACCGTTGACGTGCATATCCGTCGGCTCCGCAAGGCGTTAGAAACCAGTGGGCATGATAAAATGGTTCAAACCGTTCGGGGCACCGGCTACCGGTTCTCAACGCGCTACTGATCGCGCTGCGCTGGAGAATATGCCGTGTTAGAACGTCTGTCGTGGAAGAGGCTGGCTCTGGAGCTGGCTCTTTTTTGCCTGCCCGCCTTACTGCTGGGGCTGATTTTCGGTTATCTGCCCTGGTTCCTGCTGGCCTCCGCGCTGGCTGCGCTGGTGTGGAATTTCTACAACCAGCTCAAACTCTCCCATTGGCTGTGGATTGACCGCAGCATGACGCCGCCGCCCGGCCGCTGGAGCTGGGAGCCGCTGTTCTATGGCCTGTATCAGATGCAGCAGCGCAATCGCCGCCGCCGGCGCGAGCTGGCGCTGCTGATCAAGCGCTTTCGCAGCGGGGCCGAATCGCTGCCTGATGCGGTGGTGATGACCACCGTCGAAGGCAACATCTTCTGGTGTAATGGGCTGGCGCAGCATCTGCTCGGCTTTCGCTGGCCGGAAGACAACGGCCAGCACATCCTCAACCTGTTGCGTTATCCGGAATTCAGCCACTACCTGCAACAGCAGGAGTTCTCGCGCCCGCTGACGCTGCAGCTGAACAACGAACACTACGTCGAATTCCGCGTGATGCCTTATTCCGAAGGGCAACTGCTGATGGTGGCGCGCGACGTCACCCAGATGCGCCAGCTGGAGGGCGCGCGGCGCAACTTCTTCGCCAACGTCAGCCATGAACTGCGCACGCCGCTGACGGTGTTGCAGGGTTACCTGGAGATGATGGGCGACGAAGAGCAGGACGGCTCGCTGCGCAGCAAGGCGCTCGGCACCATGCAAGAACAGACCCGTCGAATGGACGGGCTGGTCAAGCAGCTGCTGACGCTGTCGCGCATCGAGGCGGCGCCCAATGTCGACATGAACGAGCGGGTGGATATCCCGCTGATGCTGCGAGTGTTGCAGCGCGAGGCGCAATCGTTGAGCGGTGGCAATCACGAGATCAGCTTCCGGGTAAACGAACAGCTCAACGTGTTCGGCAATGAAGATCAGTTGCGCAGCGCGGTGTCTAACCTGGTGTACAACGCGGTCAATCACACGCCGAAGGGCACCCACATCGAAGTGAGCTGGCAGCAGACGGCGCATGGTGCGCAGTTCCAGGTCAGCGACAACGGGCCGGGCATCGCCGCCGAACACCTGCCGCGCCTGACCGAGCGTTTTTACCGCGTCGATAAGGCCCGTTCGCGCCAAACCGGCGGCAGCGGGTTGGGGCTGGCGATCGTCAAACACGCGCTCAGCCATCACGACGCGCGGCTGGAGATCCTCAGCGAGCCGGGGATCGGCACCCGCTTTATCTTTACCTTACCCAACCGGTTGATTGTTCCCGCCGCTTTATCAGAGAATGCGGTGAAAAATTAACGCGAGACACCGGTATGACCCGAATAACCCGAGGGCTGTTGCTTTGCCTGGCGCTGCTGGCCGGACGCGGCGCGCTGGCGCAGCCCGACGGCATGCTGGCGGGCAACCTGTCCAGCGTCGGTTCCGACACCCTGGCGAATCTGATGGCGCTGTGGGCGCAGGATTTCAGCCGGCATTACCCCAACGTTAACCTGCAGATCCAGGCCGCCGGCTCGTCGACCGCGCCGACCGCCTTGGCGGCGGGCGCCGCGCAGTTGGGCCCGATGAGCCGGCCGATGAAGGCGGCCGAGGTCTCGGCGTTCGAACACCGTTACGGCTATGCGCCGCTGGCGGTGCCGGTGGCGGTGGATGCGCTGGTGGTGTTGGTGCATCAGGACAATCCGCTGCGCGGCCTCAATCTGCAGCAGCTCGATCGCATTTTCTCCGCCACCCGGCGCTGCGGAGAAAGCAAACCGCTGACGCGTTGGGGCGAGCTGGGGCTCAGCGGCGACTGGGCGACGCGCTCGCTGCAGCGCTTCGGCCGCAATTCGGCTTCCGGCACCTACGGGTATTTCAAACTGCGCGCGCTGTGCGGCGGCGATTTTATGCCGCGCGTCAATGAGCTGCCCGGTTCGGCCTCGGTGGTGCAGGCGGTGGCCGGTTCGCTCAACGGCATCGGCTATGCCAGCATCGGCTTTCGCGCCAGCGGCGTGCGGCTACTGCCGTTGGCAGAGTCGGGTGAGGACTATGTCGCGCCTACCGCCGCCAACGTGCGCAACGATCGCTACCCGCTGTCGCGCTATCTCTATATCTATATCAACAAAGCCCCCAATCAACCGCTCGAGCCGCTGACCGCCGCGTTCCTCGACCGCGTGCTGTCGGCCGCAGGGCAGAACCTGGTCAATCACGACGGCTATCTGCCGCTGCCGCCGGCCGCCCTGCAGAAGACCCGCCAGGCGCTCGGCTTGCAGCCGCTCGCGTCGGCCACGGTGCAATAAGCGACAAAATGTGGCGTAATTTTCGCCTTTTTTAACGGCTGAACGGAGCTTATGCCACGCGAAAATCGGGCATTTATTGGCGTTTTCGCGCGGTAAAGTGGTATATGCTTCACGTTTTGTGAATCTGTTGTTCAAAAATGATACAAATCATGTAGTGTATATTTATTGATAGCCAATATGATCGACTGGTGGCTAAAGTTTATATGGTCGATAGCTCTGCTTTTCGCCGTGCGTCTTGCCTTGAAGCGCTATAAACGTTTACCTTAGCCCTCGTTGTCGGATTAAACCTCCATTTTTATAACTCCTAAAATTTTGCCCATCTTCATGAGTGGCCACTTTCGAATAGGGACATAAACGCCGGATCGACTGCGTTTAGGGTGCTTATTTGGTGCTGCAACGATCGGGCATGCCGGCAACCGGGTGGGGCGTCACGCCACCACGCTATCGGACCATATTTTTTCATTTGAACAGGCAACACGACATCGTATGAGTCATCGTTTAACGTCAAAAGATATCCTGGCACTGGGCTTCATGACCTTTGCCTTATTCGTTGGGGCCGGGAACATCATCTTCCCGCCGATGGTCGGCTTGCAGTCCGGTGAACACGTCTGGACCGCGGCGCTGGGCTTTCTGATCACCGCGGTCGGTCTGCCGGTCATTACCGTCATCGCGCTGGCGCGCGTCGGCGGCGGCATCGACGCCCTCAGCTCACCGATCGGCCGCGGCGCCGGCCTGCTGCTGGCGACCGTCTGCTACCTGGCCGTCGGCCCGCTGTTCGCCACGCCGCGCACCGCCACCGTGTCCTTTGAAGTGGGTATCGCCCCGCTGACCGGCGACGGTGCCATGCCGCTGTTCATCTACAGCCTGGTGTACTTCGCGCTGGTGATCGGCATCTCCCTGTATCCGGGCCGCCTGCTCGACACCGTCGGCCACGTGCTGGCACCGCTGAAGATTGTGGCGCTGGCCGTATTGGGCATCGCCGCGCTGCTGTGGCCTGCCGGCGCGCCGATCCCGGCGACGGCGGCTTACCAGAGCGTGCCTTTCTCCTCCGGCTTCGTTAACGGCTATCTGACCATGGATACGCTGGGTGCGCTGGTATTCGGCATCGTTATCGTCAATGCGGCGCGCTCGCGCGGCGTGAAAGACGCCGGTCTGTTGACCCGTTACACCATCTTGGCCGGTTTGATCGCCGGCGTGGGCCTGACGCTGGTTTACCTGAGCCTGTTCAAGCTGGGCTCCGGCAGCGGCGCGCTGGTGCCTGACGCCACCAACGGCGCGGTGATCCTGCACGCTTACGTTCAGAACACCTTCGGCGGCCTGGGCAGCTTCTTCCTGGCGGCGCTGATCTTCATCGCCTGTATGGTGACCGCGGTCGGCCTGACCTGCGCCTGCGCCGAGTTCTTCGCGCAATACCTGCCGTTCTCGTACAAGACGCTGGTATTTATCCTGGGCCTGTTCTCGATGGTGGTGTCCAACCTCGGCCTGAGCCACCTGATCCAGATCTCCATTCCGGTGCTGACTGCGATTTACCCGCCGTGCATCGTGCTGGTGGTGCTGAGCTTCACCCTGCGTTGGTGGCACAGTGCGCCGCGCATCATCGCGCCGGTGATGCTTGTCAGCCTGTTGTTTGGTATCCTTGACGCGGTGAAAGCCTCCAGTTTCCAGCAGCTGCTGCCGGCCTGGACCACTCACCTGCCGCTGGCGGAGCAGGGGTTGGCATGGTTGCCGCCTTCGCTGCTGATGCTGGCGCTGGTCGCGATTTATGATCGGGTGTGCACGCGTTCCCAAGTGACCGCGCACTGATAATCCCCCGGCTTAATCCAGGGCCACGGACATGTCCGTGGCTTTTTTACGTTTAAAACTATGGGTCATCTTCATGCAACAACAGTCACCCACCACGGCCCCCGACAATAAGCTGAAACGCGGCCTCAGTACGCGTCATATCCGCTTTATGGCGCTGGGATCGGCCATCGGCACCGGGTTGTTCTACGGCTCGGCGGACGCCATCAAAATGGCCGGCCCGAGCGTGCTGCTGGCTTACCTGATCGGCGGCATCGTGGCCTTTATCATCATGCGCGCACTGGGGGAGATGTCGGTCAACAACCCGCAGGCCAGCTCGTTTTCCCGCTACGCGCAGGACTACCTCGGCCCGATGGCGGGTTACATCACCGGTTGGACTTACTGCTTTGAAATCCTGATCGTCGCCATCGCCGACGTGACCGCCTTCGGCATCTATATGGGGGTCTGGTTCCCGGAAGTGCCGCACTGGATCTGGGTGCTGAGCGTGGTGCTGATCATCGGCGCCATCAACCTGATGAGCGTCAAGGTATTCGGCGAGTTGGAGTTCTGGTTCTCGTTCTTCAAGGTCGCCACCATCATCATCATGATCGCGGCCGGCATCGGCATCATCATCTGGGGCATCGGCAACGGCGGGCAACCGACCGGCATTCATAACCTGTGGTCGAACGGCGGCTTCTTCAGCAACGGCTTTATCGGCATGATCCTGTCGCTGCAGCTGGTGATGTTCGCTTACGGCGGCATTGAAATCATCGGCATCACCGCCGGCGAAGCCAAAGATCCGAAAAAATCGATTCCTAAAGCCATCAACTCGGTGCCTTGGCGCATTCTGGTGTTCTACGTCGGCACGCTGTTCGTCATTATGTCTATCTACCCGTGGAACCAGGTGGGCACCAACGGCAGTCCGTTCGTGCTGACCTTCCAGCATATGGGCATCACCGTGGCGGCGGGTATCCTCAACTTCGTGGTGATCACCGCTTCGCTGTCGGCGATCAACAGCGACGTGTTCGGCGTCGGTCGCATGCTGCACGGTATGGCCGAGCAGGGCCATGCGCCGAAGATGTTCAGCAAGGTATCGAAGCGCGGCATTCCCTGGGTGACGGTGGTGGTGATGATGCTGGCGCTGCTGCTGGCGGTATACCTAAACTACATCATGCCGGAGAGCGTGTTCCTGGTGATCGCGTCCCTGGCGACCTTCGCCACCGTGTGGGTGTGGATCATGATCCTGTTCTCCCAAATCGCCTTCCGCCGCAGCCTGAGCAAAGAGCAGGTGAAGCAGCTGGCGTTCCCGCTGCGCGGCGGAGTGTTCACCTCGGTGGTGGCAATCGTGTTCCTGGTGTTCATCATCGGCCTGATCGGCTACTTCCCGACCACGCGCGTCTCGCTGTACGCCGGCCTGGTTTGGGTGGTATTGCTGCTGGCGGGATACTGGTTCAAGGTCAACCATCAGAAAAAACGCGCGCCGCTGGCGGCGCAGCAAGACTAAATGGAAAAACACCGGCTAAGGCCGGTGTTTTTTTAGGGGCAGGCGTCAAGCGAAGTCCAGCTTGCGCAGTTTCGAAACGTCGATGGACTGCCTGGCCTGCCACAGATCGTAAGCATCCTGCATACCCATCCAAACCTGTTCGGAACTGCCTATCACGATAGACAGGCGGATGGCCATTTCCGGCGAGATATCGGACTTTCCGCTGATCAGGCGTTGAACCGTGGAGGGCGCGACGTCCAGCGCTTTAGCCAGCGCGCGCGCGCTGAGATTCAGCGTTTCCATGGTTTCTTTGATCAACTCGCCAGGATGAGGGGGATTATGCATGCGGTTCATTAGTGATAGTCCTCATAATTCACGATATAAACATCACCCTCGACCAGTTCAAACGTGATACGCCAGTTGCCGGTTACGGTGACGGACCATTGCCCGCTGCGAGCGCCCGTTAGCGGGTGCAAGAAGAAGTCGGGCAGATCTACGTCATCAATCACTTTCGCCAGATCCAGTACGCTCAGCCGCAGCGCGATTTTCTTCGCCTGCTTGGCGTCGATACCCGCCGTTGAACCGGTTTCGAAAAACTTTTTGAGTCCCTTATGCTTGAAGCTTCTTATCATCCTGACGGCTCCATGAGTGTTGCGCTATACGCATCATAGCCAGGTGTTGCGTGTGACGCAACAAGATGGGGCGTTTTTTAACCTACTATGCCAAGCGTTTGTCTTCCACTTCATCCTCCCCGGCGGCGCGCGCTTCGATGCGCACGTCGCCGCCGTTAAGGCGTTCCTCCTCTTCCTCGCCGGCGCAGCGCGCCAACACTTCGCGAATGTCCTGCATATTGCTGCTGAGCGCGCTCAGCGAAGGTTGCAGGTTGCGGGGCATGCGGCTTTCCTCCAGCGAAGCGCTGTGCAGGCAGCCGATAAACAGCAGGGTGGCCATCAGGGTAAACAGCCGATGACGTAACCGTTTCAGCAAGGGCTTTCCCTCTCGGTGGTGAAGGTGATGGCGCATTAACGCCGTTTTTATCGGGGAAAAGAAGGGGATGGAGATATCTGCTGGCAATTGAAAGAACATCATTACCAGCAGACACAGTTACGTCAGCCGACGTCAGGAAGCGTTCGCGTTTTGTAGCAGCATGCCGCGCAGGTCATTGCCGGTTGGCGTCTGATGCACGCGCAGGCCGAACTCGTCGATCACCGCCAGAATATGGTCGAAAATATCCGCCTGAATGCTTTCATACTCCGCCCAGACCGTGGTGTTGGTGAAGGCGTAGATTTCCAGCGGCAGGCCTTCCGGCGTCGGCGCCAGCTGGCGCACCATCAGCGTCATGTTCTGGTGAATGCGCGGGTGAGCGCGCAGATAGGCTTCCAGATAGGCGCGCAGCGTGCCGAGGTTGGTCAGGCGGCGGCCGTTGAGCGGCGAGGCCAGATCGATGGCGATCTCCTGGTTGTGCTGGCTCAGCTCTTGGGTCTTGACGTTCAGGTAGCTGTGCAGCAGCGGGTTGCGCTGCAGGCGGTGCTGTTCCTCTTGCGACAGGAAGTGCACGCTGCCGGTGTCGATATTCAGGCTGCGCTTGATGCGACGCCCACCGGATTCCGACATCGAACGCCAGTTTTTGAACGAGTCGGAGATCAGCGCGTAGGTGGGAATGGTGGTGACGGTATTGTCCCAGTTGCGCACTTTGACCGTGGTCAGGCCGATGTCGGTGACCGCGCCGTCGGCGCCATATTTCGGCATTTCCAGCCAGTCGCCGATCTTCAGCATATCGTTGGCGGAGAGCTGAATGCCGGCCACCAGCCCGAGGATCGGATCCTTGAACACCAACATCAGGACCGCGGTCATGGCGCCCAGGCCGCTGAGCAGCAGCAGCGGCGATTTGCCCATCAGCAGCGAGACGATCATGATACCGATCAGGATCGCCGCCACCAGTTTCAGGCCCTGGAAAATGCCGCGCAGCGGCAGCTGATTGGAAATCGGGCTTTGGCGCAGCAGCGCCAGCAGCGTATCCAGCAGCGAGAACAGCGACAGCAGGGTGAAGGCGAGGATCCACACCTGTGCGGCGGTGACGATCACCGCCTGGGTCTGGCTGCCGCTCTGTAACCACAGCGTCGCCTGGATGCTGATGATCACCCCTTGCAGCAGCAGCGCCACGCGCTGGAACAGTTTGTATTGGGTGATGGCCTGTTGCCAGACGCGCTGCGATTGCTGGCCGCGGCGCTGAAGGGCGGCCAACACCACCCGGTGCAGCACCAGGTGGATCACCACCGAGATCAGGACAATCAACCCCAATACCATCAACAGCGACATCACTCCGCCGAATTCCAAACCAAACTGTTCCAGCCAGCGCGTTATCTGTTGTTGCATTACCGCTCCTTAAAAAATGCGCAAAAAATATCCTGTAAACTTAAAACGCGTTAGCCTAAGGGGTAACGTGCAGGATTTGTGCCTGTTTACCTTTTTTTACATCGGGTTAGCGTTATTTTTCGGTCTCCGCCCCCCGGCTCATCCCCGGGTTTTGCGGCCAGAGAGGAGGGGGAGTTGCACTTAACGTGGCATTGTTCGCTTCTTGAAGAACGCCGTCGATTTCGTTTGGTACAGCAGGAGAAACAGTATGCTTAACGCCTGGCATCAACCGGTCCCGCCTTTTGTGGTGAAGCAAGGGCAACGTTTGGATATCACGCTGTGGTTACAGGGGGATGAACTGCCGGAGCGGGTGTTTTTGCGCGCCGAACCGGACAACGAAGAGTGGCTGCTGGTGATGAAAGCGCAGCGCCACGAGGGGATGCGGCGCTACCAGGCCAGCCTGACGCTGAATGAGGGCGAGCCGACGCGGCGTTACTGCTTCAAGCTGCTGTGGGCCGATCGCCAGCAGTGGTTCGGCCCGCAGGGCTGGTCATCAACGCCGCCGGGCCAGCTGGCGCAGTTCGCCGTCGACGATCCTGACAATGGCCCCGAGTGGGTGGCGGATCAGCTGTTCTACCAGATTTTCCCCGATCGGTTCGCCAGCAGCGGCGGCGAACACGGCATCCAGAGCGGCAGCTACCGCCATCACGCGGCCGGTGCCGAGGTGATTCGGCGCGACTGGCAGCATCCGCTGGAGGATCGCCACGCTGCCTCGACCTTTTACGGCGGCGATCTGGACGGCATCAGCGCCAAACTGCCGTATTTGCAGCAGCTGGGCGTGACGGCGCTGTATCTGAACCCGATTTTTACCGCGCCGAGCGTGCATAAGTACGATACCGAGGACTATTACCAGGTCGATCCGCACTTCGGCGGCAACGCGGCGCTGCAGCGTTTGCGAGTGAGCACTCACAAGGTGGGCATGAAACTGGTGCTGGACGGGGTATTCAACCACACCGGCGACTCGCATCCGTGGTTCGACCGCCATCGCCAGGGCGAAAACGGCGCCTGTCACCACCCCGATTCACCGTATCGCGGCTGGTTCAACTTTTACCCGGACGGCCGCGCGCTCGACTGGAAGGGCAACGCCAGCCTGCCGAAGCTTAATTTCGCCGAGCCGCAGGTTGCGGAAGCGATCTATCGCGGAGAAGGCAGCGTGGTGCGCCACTGGCTGCGCCCGCCGTACAGCATCGACGGTTGGCGGCTGGACGTGGTGCACATGCTGGGAGAGAACGGCGGCGCCACCGGTAACCTGAACCACCTGGCTGGCATCTATCAGGCGGTGAAGCAGGAGAACCCGCAGGCCTACGTCTTGGGCGAGCACTTCGGCGACGCGCGCCGCTGGCTGCACGCCGGCGTGGAGGACGCGGCGATGAACTACATGGGGTTCGCGCTGCCGGTGCGGGCGTTCTTGGCGGGGCTGGACGTGGCCTATCACCCGGTGCGGCTGGACGCCGCCGGGTGCGCACAGTGGATGGACGGTTACCGCGCCGGGCTGCCGCACGGCCGCCAGCTGATCCAGTTCAACCAGCTGGACAGCCACGATACCGCGCGTTTCCTCACGCTGCTGCAGGGGAACGCGGCGCGCATGCAGATGGCGGCGGTGTGGTTGCTGAGCTGGATTGGCGTGCCTTGTCTCTATTACGGCGATGAGATTGGTCTGGACGGCGGCAACGATCCGTTCTGCCGCAAGCCGTTCCCGTGGGACGTCGGCGACTGGGACCGGCCGCTGTTGGCGCTGTTCCAGCGCATGGCGGCGCTGCGTAAACAGAGCGTGGCATTGCGCCGCGGCGGCTGTCAGGTGCTGTATGCCAACGGAGAAACGCTGGTGTTCGTGCGCCTGTATCAACAGGAGCAGGTGCTGGTGGCGCTGCAGCGCGACGGCAGTGGCCAGGCGCAGTTGCCGCATAACCCGCTGTTGGCGCGCGGCCCGTGGCAGCGTGTGGAAGGGCGGGGAGAGCTGAGCGAAACGGCGGGCGGGCTGCGCCTGCAGCTGACGGAAGCGTCGGCCAGCGTGTGGCGCTGCGAAGGCTAAAGCAACTGCGGGGGCCATAGGGCCCCCGCGATCAAGGTGAGTAGGCGTTTACATCAGTAACCGACCGCAGAACCTGCCGGGCGACGCACGTCGTTGGCGCCGTACAGATAGCCTTCGCGCACCTTGCCGGAAACCGCCGAGTCGTTGCCGGAGTTGGCCGGGCTGACGCCCGCCGCGCCCGGCAAACCGACCAGAATCAGTTCGGCGGCGCCCCACGGCGTTTGCTCGACCATCTTATAGCCCATGCCGCTCAGCAGCTTCAACGTATCGGCGGAAACGCCGCGCTGTTCGTAGTACACCTCATCCGGCAACCATTGGTGATGGATGCGCGGCGCGTCCACCGCTTCCTGCGGTGCCATGCCGTGGTCGATCACGTTCAACGCGGTCTGCAGGGTAATGGTGATGATGCGCGAACCGCCCGGCGAGCCCAGTACCATAAAGATCTTGTTGTCCCTGGTCACCAGCGTCGGGCTCATCGACGATAGTGGGCGCTTACCGGGGGCAATGCTGTTGGCGGTGCCCTGCACCAGCCCGTACAGGTTTTTCTCGCCCACTTTGACCGTAAAGTCGTCCATCTCGTCGTTGAGGAAGAAGCCGGTGCCCGGTGCGATCACCACGGCGCCGAAACGGCCGTTGACGGTATAGGTGGTGGAGACGGCGTTGCCGTCGTGATCGACGATCGAATAGTGGGTGGTTTCCGGTTTTTCATGCGGTTCCATGCCGGGCTGCACGTTTTCCGACGGCGTGGCCTTGTCCGCGACGATTTTCTTGCGGATCTGCTCGGCGTAGCTCTTGCTCACCAGCCGGTCGATCGGGTTCTTGATGAATTCCGGGTCGCCGAGGTAGGTGTTGCGGTCCATGTAGGCATGGCGCATCGCTTCGGTCATGGTGTGAATGGCCGCCGCCGAGTTGAAGCCCATGCTTTTCAGGTCATAGCCTTCCACCACGTTGAGGATTTCGCACAGCGTCACGCCGCCGGAGCTGGGAGGCGGCGCCGACACGAACTTGTAGCCGCGATAGCTGCAGGTAATCGGCGGGGTTTCGGTGACCTTGTAATTGGCGAAGTCGGCGGCGGTCAAGATGCCGCCGCCCTGTTTGGCCGCCGCCTCCACCGCCTGCGGGATCTTGCCTTTATAGAAGGCATCGGTTCCCCCTTTGGCGATGGCTTCCAGCGTATTGGCCAGATCGGTTTGCACCAGTTTGTCCCCCGGCTGCAGCGGGCTGCCGTCCGGGCGCAGGAAGATTTTGGCCGACTCGGGATCCTGTTTGAAGCGCGCGATGGTGGTGTCGAGAATATCGGTATCGGCGCGGGTCAGCACAAAGCCTTCGCGCGCCAGCTTGATAGCCGGCGCCAGCACCTGTTCGCGGCTCAGCTTGCCGTACTTCTCACGCGCGGTTTCCATCCCCAGCACGGTGCCCGGCACGCCCGCCGCCAGATAGCCGTACAGGCTGGCGTCTTTCTTTACCTTGCCGTCGGCATCCAGATACATGTTGGCGCTGGCCGCCGCCGGCGCGGTTTCACGGAAGTTGATGAAGGTGTCGGTGCCGTCCGCCAGGTGGACGGTCATAAAGCCGCCGCCGCCGATGTTGCCGCAGCAGGGGTTAACCACCGCCTGCGCATAGCCGACCGCCACGGCGGCGTCGATGGCGTTGCCGCCCATCTTCAGGATATCCACGCCGACCTGCGAGGCCAGGTGTTGCGAGGTGACCACCATGCCGTTTTTGGCTTCCACCGCTGGGTTGGATGCCGCATACAGGCTGCCGCTGACCAGCAGCGCCGCCATGGTCAGGGGTTTGCTCCATTTCTGTAAAAACATAGTTATTCCTACCCTGTCAGTTTTTTATTGTGTTGTGTTTGCTTGCCGCTGTTCACTTGCAAAGCGCGAGCCAGCGTTATTGATAGTAGCCGCAGATGGGCGTGCGCGCGGCGAGCAGGGTGGGAAATGTGAGCGGAAACAGGGAAATAAAGCACTGAAGGTGGGCGGTCTGCCCCATAAAGGGGCATAAAAAAACCGGCCGCGTGGGCCGGTTGATTCACTATCAGGCTGAAATTACAGCTTGGCAGCGTTTTCAGACAGGTATTTTGCAACGCCGTCTGGAGAAGCGCCCATACCTGCTTTGCCTTTTTCCCACTGAGCCGGGCACACTTCACCGTGCTCTTCGTGGAATTGCAGCGCATCAACGGTACGGATCATTTCGTCGATGTTACGGCCGATTGGCAGGTCGTTAACAACCTGAGCACGCACGATGCCGTCTTTGTCGATCAGGAAGGAGCCGCGCAGCGCAACGCCGGCTTCCGGGTGTTCGATGCCGTAAGCTTTCTGGATTTCACGCTTGATGTCAGCAACCATTGCATATTTCACTTCACCGATGCCGCCTTTGTCGACAGGGGTTTTACGCCATGCGTTGTGAACGAACTCTGAGTCGAAGGAAACGCCAACCACTTCAACGCCACGCTTCTGGAACTCTTCATAGCGGTGATCGAAAGCGATCAGCTCGGAAGGGCATACGAAGGTGAAGTCCATTGGCCAGAAGAACAGCACGGCCGGTTTGCCGTTCAGGTGCTTCTTCAGGTTGAAGTTTTCAACGATTTCGCCGCTACCCAGTACGGCAGCTGCAGTGAAGTCAGGGGCTTGACGAGTTACCAGGACCATAATTACTCCTGTAATAGGTGTTAAAGGGTGGATGTAAAAACAAGGGCCAGTATAGGGGCCGCGACTTGGTGAATAAAGGGTAAAAGACCAATCGATGAGATAGCTTTCACCTATCAAAGTCGTTGATATAATTTAGCGAGCTTTAAAAATAACCTTTTCCCACAAAAGGGCAAGCGGCAAAACGTAAATTCTTGCAAGGCGTTGCAATTTCAATGGCTTGGGCTTGACCTCAGAGCGCTTTGTCCTTCGCCTGCCGCATCATTTGCGGGTAAAACTGCCAGAACTGTGTTTCAAGCTGATGATAATGTTGCTCGACGTCGGCGAACGAACCGGCCAGCGCTTCGAGGCGCGGGCGGCGGCTGGCCATGCCCTGCAGCACCCGGGCGATGAACGGCAATTCGGCGTAGCGCTCCAGCCAGCGCTCCGGCCACAGGTAGCCGTTCAGGTTCTGAAAACGCGGCGGCGTGAGCGGCAGATAAGGCTCGATCTGGCTGCGGGCTTCCTGGGTAAACTGGTGCAGATCGCGCGAAGGCTCCAACTGCTGCCAGTGGCGCGCCAGAAAATGGTCCCACACCACGTCGAGGGTGATCGGTGCCACGCGGCGGTAGGGGGCGCTGAAATAGTCGCGGCAGGCTTTCACCTGCGGCAGGCTGTCGGTCAGCACGTCGACGCGGCGGTGCATCATGATGCCGGCCACCACGTCGGGCTGGTAGTCGGCGGCGGGGTTGCCGCGCACGAAATCGGCCAGCAGGTTGCCCAGCAGCGAGCTGTCCGCCAACATGGCCAAATGAAGATGAGCGAGAAAATTCATCCCACAACTATACCCGAAGTCAGGCAAATCCTCCTTATTTCTTGCCGCTGACCGCCCCCGGCTTTAGACTAGGCCGCCTGTTTTTTACCAACCAGCCCTAAATTGAAGAAGTGAATACCCATGCGCGTCGCTGATTTTTCGTTTGAACTTCCCGAATCCCTGATTGCCCACTATCCCCAGGCCGAACGCAGCGCATGCCGCCTGCTGCAGCTGGATGGGCCGAGCGGGGCGCTGACGCACGGCGTATTCACCGATCTGCTGGATAAGCTGGAAGCCGGCGATCTGCTGGTGTTCAACAATACCCGCGTGATCCCGGCGCGGATGTTCGGCCGCAAGGTCAGCGGCGGCAAGATTGAAGTACTGGTGGAGCGCGTGCTGGACGACCATCGCGTGCTGGCGCACGTGCGCGCGTCGAAAGCGCCGAAGCCGGGCGCCGAGCTGCTGTTGGGGGATGACGAGAGCATCGCCGCGACCATGGTGGCGCGCCACGAGACGCTGTTCGAGCTGCGCTTCAACGACGAGCGCGACGTGTTCACTATCCTCAACGCCGCCGGTCACATGCCGCTGCCGCCTTATATCGCCCGCCCGGATGAAGACGCCGACCGCGAGCTGTATCAGACGGTCTACAGCGAGAAGCCCGGCGCGGTCGCCGCGCCGACCGCCGGCCTGCACTTCGACGAGCCGCTATTGGCGGCGCTGCGCGCCAAGGGCGTGGAAATGGCGTTCGTGACGCTGCACGTCGGCGCCGGCACCTTCCAGCCGGTGCGGGTGGAGACCATCGAAGATCACGTGATGCACGCCGAATACGCCGAAGTGCCGCAGGACGTGGTCGATGCGGTGCTGGCCTGCAAGGCGCGCGGCAAACGCGTGGTGGCGGTGGGCACCACCTCGGTGCGCTCGCTGGAAAGCGCCGCGGCGGCCAGCAAAGAGGCGCTGATTGCGCCGTTCTTCGGCGATACCAGCATCTTTATCTATCCGGGTTATCACTACCAGGTGATCGACGCGCTGGTGACCAATTTCCACCTGCCGGAATCGACCCTGATCATGCTGGTGTCGGCCTTCGCCGGCTATAAAAATACCATGAATGCCTATCAGCAGGCGGTGGCCGAGCAGTATCGCTTTTTCAGCTACGGCGATGCGATGTTCATCAGCCGTAACCCGCAGGCGGAAAACGAGTCCGTCGGCGGTTAATTTCCCGGGCTGCGCCCACGGCGCGGCCCCGTTTCAACGACATCAGACTGTTTCTCTGATGCTGGAGGCTTTGTGAAGTACGAACTACAAACTACCGATGGCCGCGCGCGTCGCGGCCGCCTGATCTTCGACCGCGGCGTGGTGGAAACCCCGGCCTTTATGCCGGTCGGTACCTACGGTACGGTCAAGGGCATGACGCCGGAAGAAGTGAAAGAGACCGGCGCACAGATCCTGCTGGGCAACACCTTCCACCTGTGGCTGCGCCCGGGCCAGGAGATCATGAAACTGCACGGCGATCTGCACGACTTCATGCAGTGGCATGGGCCGATCCTCACCGACTCCGGCGGTTTCCAGGTATTCAGCCTGGGGGCGATGCGCAAGATCAAAGAGGAAGGCGTGTACTTCCGCAACCCGATCAACGGCGACAAGGTATTCCTGAGCCCGGAAAAATCGATGGAAATCCAGTATGACCTGGGTTCCGACATCGTGATGATCTTCGACGAATGTACGCCGTACCCGGCCGACTGGGACTACGCCAAGCGTTCAATGGAAATGTCGCTGCGCTGGGCGGAGCGCAGCCGCAAGCGTTTCGACGAGCTGGAAAATAAAAATGCGCTGTTCGGCATCATTCAGGGCGGTGTTTACGAAGATTTACGTGATGTTTCCGTCAAAGGGCTGGTGGATATCGGCTTTGACGGGTACGCTGTGGGCGGCTTGGCTGTAGGCGAGCCGAAAGAGGATATGCATCGCATTCTTGAACACGTTTGCCCGCAAATTCCGGAAGATAAGCCACGCTATTTGATGGGCGTCGGCAAGCCGGAAGATTTGGTGGAAGGCGTGCGTCGCGGCATCGACATGTTCGACTGCGTCATGCCGACCCGCAACGCCCGCAACGGCCATCTGTTCGTGACTGACGGTGTGGTAAAAATCCGTAATGCCAAGCACAAGGATGATACTTCTCCGCTGGATAAGGACTGTGATTGCTACACGTGTCGCCATTACAGCCGCGCCTACTTGCACCATCTCGACCGTTGCAACGAAATATTGGGTGCTCGACTGAACACGATTCATAACCTGCGTCACTACCAGCGCCTCATGGCGGGTTTACGCCAGGCTATCGAAGAGGGTAAATTAGAGCAGTTTGTTGCGGATTTCTATGGTCGGATCGGTAAGCCGATTCCGCCTTTAAACGCTTGATCTAATAATTGATAACTTAATGAGGGAATTTCAATGAGCTTTTTCATTTCTGACGCCGTCGCATCCGCAGGGGCTCCGGCTCAGGGAAGCCCGTACTCTCTGATCATTATGCTGGTGGTGTTCGGCCTGATCTTCTACTTCATGATCCTGCGCCCACAGCAGAAGCGCGCTAAAGATCACAAGAAGCTGATGGACTCCATCGGTAAAGGCGACGAAGTGCTGACCACCGGCGGCCTGATCGGTCGCGTGACCAAAGTGGCCGACACCGGCATCATCGCCATCGCGCTGAACGACACCACGGAAGTGATGATCAAGCGTGACTTCGTGGCGGCCGTTCTGCCGAAAGGTACCATGAAGGCCCTGTAATCTTTTTTCCCGAAGGGAATTGCCGTGCTAAACCGTTATCCTTTGTGGAAGTATCTGATGTTGATCGTCGTGATCCTCGTCGGTCTGCTTTATGCGCTTCCCAACATCTACGGTGAGGATCCGGCCGTACAAATCACTGGCGCGCGCGGCGTCGCCGCCAGTGAAACTACGCTGGACCAGGTCCGTACCGTATTAGAAAAAGACAACATCGCGAGCAAGTCGATTGCGCTGGAAAATGGCGCCATCCTGGCTCGCTTTAAAGATCCTGACGTTCAGCTGCGCGCCCGCGAAGCGCTGGTGACCGAGCTGGGTGACAAATTCGTCGTGGCGCTGAACCTGGCGCCGGCCACGCCGACCTGGCTGGCCATGCTGGGCGCAGAGCCGATGAAACTCGGCCTGGACCTGCGCGGCGGCGTGCACTTCCTGATGGAAGTGGACATGGACACCGCGCTGAGCAAGCTGCAGGAACAGACCATGGATACCCTGCGCAGCGAGCTGCGTGAGAAGGGCATTCCTTACGCGTCTATCCGCAAGCTGGACAACAACGGTGTGGAAGTTCGCTTCCGTGACGATGCGGCTCGCGACCAGGCCATCAGCTACATCGGCCCGCGTCAGCGCGATCTGGTGCTGTCCGCCAACGGCGCCAACACCATGAAAGCCAGCCTGACGGACGCCCGTCTGAGCGAAGCGCGCGAATACGCCGTCCAGCAGAACATCACTATCCTGCGTAACCGCGTCAACCAGCTCGGCGTTGCCGAACCGCTGGTGCAGCGCCAGGGCGCCGACCGCATCGTGGTCGAGCTGCCGGGCATTCAGGACACTGCGCGCGCCAAAGAAATTCTGGGCGCCACCGCGACCCTGGAGTTCCGTTTGGTGAACACCAATGCGGACGCCACTGCGGCGGCCAACGGCCGCGTGCCGGGCGACTCCGAGGTGAAATACACCCGTGACGGCCAGCCGATCGTGCTGTACAAGCGCGTGATCCTGACCGGTGACCACATCACCGACTCCACCTCGAGCACCGACGAATACAACCAGCCGCAGGTTAACATCTCGCTGGACAGCGCCGGCGGCACGTCGATGTCCAACTTCACCAAGGACAACATCGGCAAGCCGATGGCGACCCTGTTCGTGGAGTATAAGGACAGCGGCAAGAAAGACGCCAACGGCCGTGCGGTGCTGGTGAAACAGGAAGAAGTGATCAACGTGGCGAACATTCAGTCGCGTCTGGGCAACAGCTTCCGCATCACCGGTATCGGCAACCCGAACGAAGCGCGTCAGCTTTCGCTGCTGCTGCGTGCGGGCGCGCTGATCGCGCCGATTCAGATCGTCGAAGAGCGCACCATCGGTCCAACCCTGGGTCAGCAGAACATCACCCAAGGTCTGGAAGCCTGTCTGTGGGGCCTGGTGGCGTCCATCGTCTTCATGGTGGTCTGGTACCGTAAGTTCGGCGTGATCGCCACCACGGCGCTGGTCGCCAACCTGGTGCTGATCGTCGGCGTGATGTCCCTGTTACCGGGGGCGACGCTGACCATGCCGGGCATTGCCGGGATCGTGTTGACGCTGGCGGTGGCGGTCGACGCCAACGTACTGATTAACGAACGTATCAAGGAAGAGCTGAAGAACGGCAGGTCCGTTCAGCAGGCGATCCATGAGGGCTATAAAGGCGCGTTCTCCAGTATCGTCGACGCCAACATCACCACGCTGATCACCGCGGTCATCCTGTACGCAGTGGGCACCGGTTCGATCAAAGGCTTTGCGATCACCACCGCTATCGGTGTGGCGACGTCCATGTTCACCGCGATTGTCGGTACCCGTGCCATCGTCAACCTGCTTTACGGCGGCAAACGCATTAACAAGCTGTCTATCTGAGGAGTGCGTTGTGGCACAGGATTATACTGTTGAGCAACTCAACTACGGCCGTAAAGTCTACGACTTTATGCGCTGGGACTATTTGGCCTTCGGCATCTCGTTGCTGCTGTTGGTCGCGTCGATCGTCACCATGTCGGTGCGCGGGTTTAACTGGGGTCTGGATTTCACCGGCGGTACGGTGATTGAAATCAACCTGGAGAAACCGGCTAACCTCGACCTGATGCGCGATACGCTGGAGAAGGCCGGGTTCCAGGATCCGATCATCCAGAACTTCGGCAGCAGCCGCGACGTGATGGTGCGCATGCCACCGGCGACCGGCACCGCAGGTCAGGAACTGGGCAACAAGGTGATCGGCGTGATCAACGACTCGGTGGATAAAAACGCCACCGTGAAGCGCATCGAGTTCGTCGGCCCGAGCGTGGGCAGCGAACTGGCGCAAACCGGCGGCATGGCGCTGCTGGTGGCGTTGATCTGTATCCTGATCTACGTCGGTTTCCGCTTCGAATGGCGCCTGGCGCTGGGGGCGGTTATCGCGCTGGCGCACGACGTGATCATCACGCTGGGCGTGCTGTCGCTGTTCCACATCGAGATTGACCTGACCATCGTCGCGTCCCTGATGTCGGTTATCGGCTACTCGCTGAACGACAGCATCGTGGTCTCCGACCGTATTCGTGAGAACTTCCGCAAGATCCGCCGCGGTACGCCTTACGAGATCATGAACGTGTCGCTGACCCAAACGCTGAGCCGTACGCTGATGACCTCCGGGACCACCCTGATGGTAGTGCTGATGCTGTACATCTTCGGTGGCGCGATGCTGCAAGGCTTCTCGCTGGCGATGCTGATCGGCGTGTCGATCGGTACCGTTTCCTCCATTTACGTCGCGTCCGCGCTGGCGTTGAAGCTGGGGATGAAACGCGAACACATGCTGCAGCAAAAAGTGGAAAAAGAGGGCGCAGATCAGCCTTCGATTCTGCCTTAACCGCCGCAGTATTCAGCGAAATGAGAAGGAGCGCCGATGGCGCTCCTTTTTTTTGCCTCGGGTTTCAGTGTTGCTGCACCACCGCCGGTTGGGCGATCGAAACCAGACTGTGCAGACGGATATAGCCCAATTGTTCCGGCGTCAGGCCGCTGAAACGCAGCTCGAAGTCCTGGCCGGGCTTCGGCAGCAGCGAGTCGGCGCTGGCGATCGGTTGCGACAGCGCCTCGGCGGTCAGCGGCCGGCCGGTGGCCTCGTCCAACTGGCCCCATTCCACCACGGCTTTGAACGGCGGCAGCGTGGCCTGTGAGAGGATGCGCACATGCAGCTGCGCCTGCGTGCCGTTGGCTTCGTTCTTGATGTGGCTCAGCGAAACGCTCAGCTCGCCGATGCCGCTCTGCAAACGGGCGGCGCTTCGGGCTGCCGGCAGCAGGTAGACGCCGTTGTCGGAGTGCTGATTGAGCAGATTTTGCCGCTCCAGCGCAGTGGTCTGATCGGTCAGCACGCTCACTTTCTGGTTCAGCGCGGCGACCTGATGGCGCAGCTGGGGCACGGCGGCGTTGTGCGCGCAGCCCGCCAGCAAAATAGCGGCGGCGAGCAGGGCGATTTTAGGGTAACAGGTTGTCATGACGGCGATTTCCTATGCTGAGTCTCCTGCTATCAAGCTTAGTCCGCATGGCGGTGAAAGTCATATCGTTGCCGCCTTTCCGCCGCCTGTCGCAACAAATGGCCGCCGCCCTTTGTTGTGGCTGCACTTCGGGGTAAACTGCTTTTATCTATAAAAAACGTTTATCAGGACGTGTTATGCATTGCCCTTTCTGCGCCGCCGTTGATACCAAAGTCATTGATTCCCGCCTGGTGGGGGACGGTTCGCAAGTGCGCCGCCGCCGCCAGTGTCTGGTGTGCAATGAACGTTTCACCACCTTCGAGGTGGCCGAGCTGGTGATGCCGCGAGTGATTAAAAGCGATGAGGTGCGCGAGCCGTTCAACGAAGACAAACTGCGCCGCGGCATGCTGAAAGCGCTGGAAAAGCGCCCGGTCAGCTCGGATGATGTGGAAAACGCCCTTAATCACATCAAATCCCAACTGCGCGCCACCGGCGAACGCGAAGTGCCGACCAAACTGGTGGGCAATCTGGTGATGGATGCGCTGAAAAAGCTGGATAAGGTCGCCTATATCCGCTTCGCGTCGGTGTACCGCAGCTTCGAAGACGTGCGCGAGTTCGGCGAAGAGATTGCCCGCCTGCAAGACTAAAGGATCTTTCATGCATCACGACGAATTTTACATGGCGCGCGCCTTCGAACTGGCGCGGCTGGGGCGTTTCACCACCGCGCCCAATCCGAACGTCGGCTGCGTTATCGTGCGCGACGGCGAAATTGTCGGTGAAGGCTATCATCTGCGCGCCGGCGAGCCGCACGCGGAAGTGCATGCGTTGCGCATGGCGGGCGACAAGGCGCGCGGCGCCACCGCCTATGTCACGCTCGAGCCGTGTAGCCACCACGGCCGCACGCCGCCCTGCGCCGATGCGCTGGTGGCCGCCGGGGTGACGCGGGTGGTCGCGGCGATGCAAGATCCTAACCCGCAGGTGGCGGGGCGCGGGCTGTACAAGCTGCAGCAGGCCGGCGTCAAGGTGCGGCACGGCCTGATGCTGGCCGAGGCCGAAGCGGTCAATCTGGGCTTCCTCAAGCGCATGCGCACCGGCTTCCCTTACGTGCAGCTGAAGCTGGGCGCGTCGCTGGACGGCCGCACGGCGATGGCCTCCGGCGAGAGCCAGTGGATCACCTCACCCGAAGCGCGTCAGGACGTGCAGCGCCTGCGCGCGCAGAGCGCCGCCATCCTCAGCACCAGCGCCACCGTGCTGGCGGACGATCCGTCGCTGACGGTGCGTTGGGATGAACTGGACGCCGAGACGCAGCGCCTCTATCCGCGCGACAATCTACGCCAGCCGCTGCGCATCCTGCTCGACAGCCAAAACCGCATTACCCCGCAGCACCGCGTGGTGCAGCAGCCCGGCGCCACCTGGCTGGCGCGCCTGCAGGCGGATGAACAGGCCTGGCCGCAAGACGTTGAGCAGTTTATCTGCCCGGCGCACGGCGGCGGCGTCGATCTGGTGGTGATGATGATGCTGTTGGCCAAGCGCCAGGTGAATTCAATCTGGGTGGAGGCGGGCGCATCGCTGGCCGGTGCGCTGCTGCAGGCCGGCCTGGTGGATGAGCTCATTTTGTACATCGCGCCGAAACTGTTGGGCGATAATGGCCGTGGCCTGTGCCACCTGCCGGGCCTGGAGCGATTGGCCGACGCGCCGGAATTCGTCTTTAGCGACGTGCGTCAGGTCGGCCCCGATCTGCGTTTGCGCCTGCGGGCGAAACACTGAATCTCGCGCCCGCGCGCCGGTTTTACAAAAGCGCCGCGCAGGCGATGAAAGAATATGATAGAATCCGCCCCCCTGCGGGGTATTGAACCCATTTTTAAGGAAAGCCCATGAAAGTTATCGAAGGTGTTGTTGCTACTCCAAATGCCCGTGTGGCGATCGCAATTGCACGTTTTAACAATTTCATCAACGACAGCCTGCTGGAAGGTGCCATCGACGCGCTGAAACGCATTGGTCAGGTTGCTGACGACAACATCACCGTTGTCTGGGTCCCGGGCGCTTACGAGCTGCCGCTGACGGCGAGCGTATTGGCCAAAACCGGCAAATACGACGCGGTTATCGCGCTGGGCACCGTTATCCGTGGGGGCACCGCGCACTTCGAATATGTGGCGGGTGAAGCCAGCTCCGGCATCGGCAACGTTGCGATGAATGCCGAAATCCCGGTTGCCTTTGGCGTGCTGACCACCGAAAGCATCGAGCAGGCGATCGAACGCGCCGGCACCAAAGCGGGTAACAAGGGCGCTGAAGCCGCGCTGACCGCACTTGAAATGATTAATGTTATCAAAGCTATTAAAGCCTGAATTTAGTTAAGGGGAATTCCGTGAAACCTGCTGCTCGTCGCCGCGCTCGTGAGTGCGCTGTTCAAGCGCTTTACTCTTGGCAGTTGTCTAAAAACGACCTTGCCGATGTTGAACACCAGTTCCTGACGGAGCAGGATGTCAAAGATGTTGACGTCGCCTATTTTCGCGAGTTGCTGTCCGGCGCGGCAGTGAATGCAGGTATGCTGGACGAACTGATGGCGCCTTACCTGTCGCGTCAGCTCGAAGAGCTGGGCCAGGTAGAACGCGCGGTGCTGCGCGTCGCGCTGTTTGAACTGAAAATGCGCGAGGATGTCCCTTACAAGGTGGCGATCAACGAAGCGATCGAACTGGCGAAAACCTTCGGCGCAGAAGACAGCCACAAGTTTGTGAACGGGGTGCTGGATAAAGTGGCACCAACCCTTCGCAAGAAAAAGTAAAACATTAAGGCCGGCATTCCCGGCCTTAATTTCTTCTAGTGGAATATCGATATGGCATGCGGCGAATTTGACCTCATTGCCCGCTATTTTGACCGGTTTAAGCGTGTGCGCCGGGATGTACAGTTGGGCATTGGAGATGACTGCGCACTGCTGGCAGTGCCGGAAAAACAGCTGGTGGCCGTCAGTACCGATACGTTGGTCGCGGGCATTCACTTCCTGCCGGACATCGATCCGGCCGATCTCGGTTATAAGGCGCTGGCGGTCAATCTGAGCGATCTGGCGGCGATGGGCGCCGATCCGGCCTGGCTCTCGCTGGCACTGACCCTGCCGGAGGTGGACGAGCCGTGGTTGAAGGCCTTCAGCGACAGCCTGTTCGATCAGCTCAACTATTATGGCATGCAGCTGATCGGCGGCGATACCACGCGCGGGCCGCTGAGCATGACGTTGACCATTCAGGGGCTGATCCCGGCCGGTCGGGCGCTGACCCGCAGCGGTGCGCGCATCGGCGACTGGATCTATGTGACCGGCACGCTGGGCGACAGCGCCGCCGGTCTGGCGATCCTGCAGGATCGCCTGGCGGTGACGGATGCGGCGGCGCGCGATTATCTGATCGCTCGTCATCTGCGGCCGCAGCCGCGGGTGCTGCAGGGGCAGGCGCTGCGCGATCTGGCCAGCTCGGCGATCGACATCTCCGACGGCCTGATTTCCGATCTGAAGCATATCCTGAAGGCCAGCGACTGTGGCGCGCGCATCGTGCTGGACGAGCTGCCGATGTCGCAGGCGCTGAGCAGCCACGCCGATGCCGAGCAGGCGCTGCGTTGGGCGCTGGCGGGCGGTGAAGATTATGAACTGTGCTTCACCGTGCCGGAGATCAACCGCGGCGCGCTGGAAGTGGCGCTGAGTCACCTCGGAGCTGACTACACCTGCATCGGCCAAATTGGCCCGCTGTCTGAAGGCATCCGCTATTATCGCGACGACGAAGCGGTAGAGCTGGATTGGATTGGGTTCGATCATTTCAACGCGGAGCCGGGCACCCATGGATGAAGCCAAGCGTCGGCTGCGGATGAGCAATCCGTGGCACCTGCTGGCCACCGGGTTTGGCAGCGGTTTGTCGCCGGTGATGCCGGGCACCATGGGATCGCTGGCGGCGATCCCGTTCTGGCTGCTGCTGATCCAGCTGCCGTGGCAGCTTTACTCGCTGGCGGTGATGTTCAGCATCTGCATCGGCGTCTATATTTGCCACCGTACGGCAAAAGACATGAAGGTGCACGATCACGGCAGCATCGTCTGGGACGAGTTCGTCGGCATGTGGATCACGCTGATGGCGCTGCCGGTCAACGACTGGCGCTGGGTCGCCGCCGGTTTCGTCATCTTCCGCATTCTGGATATGTGGAAACCGTGGCCGATCCGCTGGTTCGACCGCAACGTACATGGCGGCATGGGCATCATGGTCGACGATATCATCGCCGGCGTGCTGTCCGCCGGCATCATCTACCTGATTGGGCATCACTGGCCGATCGGGCTGTTCTGACAGACGGGCGCGCTGTTTCGCGCCCGCTTCTCTTTATTCAAACCCCGTCACCCGGTGCGGCACGTAAGCCGTCTCCAGCTCCGCCACCTCTTGCGGCGATAAACTCAAATCGACCGCGGCAATGGCGTCATCCAGCTGTTCGCTGCGCGAAGCGCCGACGATCGGCGCGCTGACCGCCGGTTTGTTCAGCAACCAGGCCAGCGCGATCTGCGCGCGTGAAACGCCGCGTTCCTCGGCGAGGCTGGCGACGCGTTCGGCGATAATGGCGTCGATGCCTTCAGTTTCCTCGTACAGGCTCTTGCCGAATTGGTCGGAAACCAACCGCGCGGTGGTTTCGCCCCACGGGCGGGTCAGGCGGCCGCGCGCCAGCGGGCTCCACGGCAGCACGGCGATGCCTTCGGCGGCGCACAGCGGGTGCATTTCGCGCTCTTCTTCGCGCTGAATCAGGTTGTATTGATCCTGCATGCTGACGAAGCGCGTCCAGCCGTGCAGATCGGCGGTATACAGCGCCTTGGCGAACTGCCAGGCGTACATCGAAGAGGCGCCGATGTAACGCGCCTTGCCGGCTTTCACCACGTCGTGCAGCGCTTCCAGCGTCTCTTCCAGCGGCGTTTCGTAATCCCAGCGGTGGATTTGCAGCAAATCGACGTAGTCGGTACCCAGGCGCCGCAGGCTGTCGTCGATGGACTGCATGATGTTGGCGCGCGACAAACCGCGCTTCAGGTTACTCAGCGGGAAATACACCTTGGTGGCGACCACCACGTCTTCGCGGCGCGCATAGTCGCGCAGCGCCCGGCCGAGGATTTCCTCACTGCTGCCGTCGGAATAGCTGTTAGCGGTGTCGTAAAAGTTGATGCCGGCTTCCAGCGCCTGTTTCAGCAGCGGGCGGCTGCTCTCTTCCGGCAGCGTCCAGGCGTGATTGCCGCGGTTCGGTTCGCCGTAGGTCATGCAACCCAGGCAGATGCGCGAAACGTTCAGATCGGTGTTGCCCAGTTTCAGGTACTTCATGCTTGCCTCCCATTCACAGCTCAGACAGTAACTGTAGCGCGGATCCCGGAGGGCGGAAATGAAAACGCCCCCGAAGGCGGAGGCGTTTTGTCAGGCGCGAGTGGCGATTACTGCGCCAGCCAGGTTTCGATTTGGCGCTGAATGCCGGCGGCGTCCAGCCCCAGATCGGCGCGCAGCTCTTCCTGGCTGCCCTGCGAGACGAAGCTGTCCGGCAGGCCGAGGTTCAGCACCGGCACCGGACGGCGTTTGGCCATCAGCAGTTCGTTGACGCCGCTGCCGGCGCCGCCCATGATGGCGTTCTCTTCCAGCGTGACCAGCGTTTCATGGCTGGCGGCCAATTCGAGCACCAGTTGCTCGTCCAGCGGTTTGACGAAGCGCATGTCGACCAGCGTGGCGTTGAGCGCCTCCGCCGCTTGCGCGGCCTCCGGCAGCAGGGTGCCGAAGTTGAGAATGGCGATCTTTTCTCCCTGGCGGCGCACCACGCCTTTGCCGATCGGCAGCTGGTTGAGCGGCTCCAGCGTCGCGCCGGTGCCGGTGCCGCGCGGATAGCGCACCGCGCTCGGGCCGGCATTGTAGTGATAGCCGGTGTACAGCATCTGACGGCATTCGTTCTCGTCGCTCGGCGTCATGATCACCATGGTCGGGATGCAGCGCATGAACGACAGATCGAACGCCCCCTGGTGAGTCTGGCCGTCGGCGCCGACGATGCCGCCGCGATCGATGGCGAACATCACCGGCAGGTTCTGGATCGCCACATCGTGGATCAGCTGGTCGTAGGCGCGTTGCAAGAAGGTGGAATAGATTGCCACCACCGGCTTGTAGCCACCGATCGCCAGCCCGGCGGCGAAGGTGACCGCGTGCTGCTCGGCGATCGCCACGTCGAAATATTGCTGCGGGTAGTCACGAGAGAACTGCACCATGCCGGAACCTTCGCGCATCGCCGGTGTGATCGCCATCAGCGAGCTGTCTTTGGCGGCGGTTTCACACAGCCAGTCGCCGAAGATTTTCGAATAGGTCGGCAGACCGCCGGCGCTTTTCGGCAGCGTGCCGCTGGCAGGATCAAACTTCGGCACCGCGTGGAAGCTGATCGGATCTTTCTCCGCTGGCGCGTAACCGCGGCCTTTCTTGGTCATGATGTGCAACAGCTGCGGGCCTTTCAGATCGCGCATGTTTTTCAACGTGGCAACCAGCCCCTGCACGTCGTGCCCGTCTACCGGACCGATGTAGTTAAAGCCCAGCTCTTCGAACAGCGTGCCCGGCACCACCATGCCTTTCAGGTGCTCTTCGGTGCGTTTCACCAGCTCCTTGATCGGCGGCACGCCGGCCAGCACTTTCTTGCCGCCTTCGCGCAGGGTGGAGTAAAGCTTACCGGACAGCAGCTGCGCCAGATGGTTGTTCAGCGCGCCGACGTTTTCCGAGATCGACATCTCATTGTCGTTCAGCACCACCAGCATGTCCGGATTGATGTCGCCGGCGTGGTTCATCGCTTCGAACGCCATGCCGGCGGTGATGGCGCCGTCGCCGATCACGCACACCGTGCGGCGGCCTTTGCCTTCACGCTCCGCCGCCACCGCCATGCCGAGACCAGCGCTGATTGAGGTCGACGAGTGGCCGACCGACAGCACGTCGTATTCGCTTTCGGCGCGCCACGGGAAGGGATGCAGGCCGTTTTTTTGCCGAATGGTGGCGATGCGGTCGCGGCGGCCGGTCAGAATTTTGTGCGGGTAGGCCTGGTGGCCGACGTCCCACACCAGGTGATCGAACGGCGTGTTGTAGACGAAATGCAACGCCACCGTCAGTTCGACGGTACCCAGCCCGGAGGCAAAGTGGCCGCTGGAGCGACTGACGCTGTTCAGCAGGTATTGCCGCAGCTCATCGCACAGCTTCGGCAAGCTCTCTTTGGGCAGTGAGCGGAGTTCCTCGGGGTTTTCCGCTAGCGCCAGGGTTGGGTATTTGGCTATATCAAGACTCATTCGATACTCATATCAGAGGAGTTAACGTCACACGTTAATTGTCGCGTTCAATAATGAAGCTGGCTAACGCTCGCAATGGCGCTGTGTTATAAGATTGCGCTGCCAAAGTGTCTAATGCAGCTAAGGCTTCCTGATAGAGATCCCACGCTTTTGCTTTCGCGCTGTCAAGCCCGAGCAACGCCGGGTAGGTACTCTTTCCGTGTTGTTGGTCCGCGCCCTGGCGCTTGCCGATTTTTTCAGTCTCGCCGACAACGTCCAAAATGTCATCCTGCACCTGGAACGCCAGACCAACCGCGGCGGCGTAACGATCCAGCTGCGGCAGCGCCGCTCGCCCGGCTTCGCCGGCGCTCAGCGCGCCCAGGCGCACCGCCGCGCGGATCAGCGCGCCGGTTTTGTGGCGGTGGATCTGCTCCAGCGCCTGCAGATTGATGTGCTTGCCCTCTGCCTCCAGATCGAGCGATTGACCGCCGCACATGCCGGCTACGCCGCTGGCGGTCGCCAGTTCGGAGACCATCGCCAGCCGATCGCGCAACGCTACGTCAGGCATTTCGGCATCGGCCAGGATCGAAAACGCCAGCGTTTGCAGCGCATCGCCGGCCAGGATCGCGTTGGCTTCGCCGAATTTAATGTGGCAGGTCGGCTGGCCGCGGCGCAGATCGTCGTCGTCCATCGCCGGCAGATCGTCGTGGATCAGCGAGTAGGCATGAATGCATTCTACCGCCGCCGCCGGCGCGTCCAGGTTGCTCAGCGACACGCCGAACATCTGGCCGGTGGTGTAGACCAGGAACGGGCGCAGGCGCTTGCCGCCCAGCAAGGCGCCATGACGCATCGCCGCCACCATGTTGCCGTCGTTGAACGGCAGCGGGGCGATGAAGTCCAGCAGCGCGCGATCGGCGCGCTGGCGGAAAATCTGCATTTGATCGGCAAAAGCGGCCGATGGGGCGATCTCAGACATGTCGGTTACTCGGTATCCGGTGTGAAAGGCGCCAGCGCGGCATCGTCGGCGCTGTCGTTAAGGAGTATCTGCACACGCTGTTCCGCCTGTTGCAGTTTCTGCTGGCCCTGACGCGCCAACTGCACGCCGCGTTCGAATTCGTTCAGCGCGTCTTCCAGCGGCAGTTCGCCTGATTCCAGACGCGTCACGATGCTTTCCAGCTCGCCGAGGGCGCTTTCAAAGCTGGCTGTTTGCTCTGTACTGGCTGATTGTGCTGGTTTTTTCGGCATAATTTTCTTTTTACGTCATCATGTGAACCGTGGCGCCAGAGCCTATCCTAGCGGATCTTGATTAGCAAATCATGGCGCTCATGTGTGGTTTTGTGCGCAGAGCACGGCGATATGGTGATATACTCCGCGCCGTAATTCTTATCTGACAACAAAGACCGCCATGAAGTTTATCATTAAATTGTTCCCGGAAATCACCATCAAGAGCCAATCTGTGCGCTTGCGCTTTATCAAGATTCTCTCGACCAATATTCGCAACGTCCTGAAGCAGTATGATGAAACGCTGGCGGTCGTCCGTCACTGGGATCATATCGAAGTTCGCGCCAAAGATGAAAACCAGCGGCCGGTCATCGCCGACGCCCTGACGCGCATTCCCGGCATCCACCATATTCTGGAAGTGGAAGACCGCGCTTATACCGACATCCATCACATCTTCGAGCAGACGCTGGAAGCCTACCGCGCCCAGCTGGAAGGCAAAACCTTCTGCGTGCGCGTCAAGCGCCGCGGCAAGCAGGCGTTCAACTCGCAGGACGTGGAGCGCTACGTCGGCGGCGGCCTGAACCAGCATATCGAGAGCGCGCGCGTTAACCTGACCCGCCCGCAGGTCACGGTAAACCTGGAGATTGAAGACGACAAGCTGATGCTGGTCAAACGCCGCCTCGAAGGCATCGGCGGTTATCCGGTCGGCACTCAGGAAGACGTGCTGTCGCTGATTTCCGGCGGTTTCGACTCGGGCGTGTCCAGCTACATGCTGATGCGCCGTGGCTGCCGCGTGCATTTCTGCTTCTTCAACCTGGGCGGCGCTGCGCACGAGATTGGCGTGAAGCAGGTGGCGCACTACCTGTGGAACCGTTTTGCCAGCTCGCACAAGGTGCGCTTCGTCGCTATCGACTTCGAACCGGTGGTGGGCGAGATCCTGGAGAAGGTCGACGACGGCCAGATGGGCGTGGTGCTCAAGCGCATGATGGTGCGCGCCGCTTCGCAAGTGGCCGAACGCTATGGCGTTCAAGCGCTGGTGACCGGCGAGGCGCTGGGGCAGGTCTCCAGCCAGACGCTGACCAACCTGCGTTTGATCGACAATGCGTCCGATACCCTGATCCTGCGTCCGCTGATCTCGCACGATAAAGAGCATATCATCAAACTGGCGCGCGAAATCGGCACCGAAGACTTCGCCAAAACCATGCCGGAATACTGCGGCGTGATTTCGAAGAGCCCAACGGTGAAAGCGATCAAGGCCAAGATTGAAGAGGAAGAGAGCCACTTCGATTTCAGCATTCTCGACCGGGTGGTGAGCGAAGCGAAGAACGTCGATATCCGCTCTATCGCCGAGCAGGCACAGGAGCAGGTGACCGAGGTGGAAACCGTCGCGGCCTTCGGCGCCGACGAGGTGATCCTGGATATCCGCTCCAACGACGAGCAGGAAGAAAAACCGCTGCAGTTGGAACAGGTTGAAGTGAAAGCGCTGCCGTTCTACAAGCTGAGCACCCAGTTTGGCGATCTGGATCAGAGCAAAACCTACCTGCTGTACTGCGAGCGCGGCGTGATGAGCCGCCTGCAGGCGCTGTACCTGCTGGAGCAGGGCTTCAACAACGTGAAGGTTTATCGCCCGTAACGCACGGAGCGGCATAAACGTGAAGGGCTGAACCGATGTTCAGCCCTTTTTTTATCGGTAAGCCGCTCAGTCGCGGAAGTCGTACATCCCCGGGATCAGCACCAGCTGCGCGGCGATCTCCGCCGCCTTGGCCTTACCAAGCAGCAGGTCTATCAGCTTCAGCGCGAACTCCATCGCGGTGCCCGGCCCCTGGCTGGTGAGCAGGTTGACGCGTGCGTCGTACACCACGCGGCGCTCCATCCATTTATCCGCCGGTATCTGGTCTTTCAGGCCCGGGAAGCCGGTCATGTTGCCGATCGGAAACAGATCGTGGTGCTGCAGCACCAGTGCCGGCGCCGCGCAGATGGCGGCGACGATGTTGCCCTGCAGATGCATCTGCCGCACCTTTTCCACCAGCAGCGGGCTGTCGCGGAAGCATTCCGCGCCTTTCAGGCCGCCAGGCAGCACGATGGCGTCGAACGGCTCATCGACGATCGCCACCAGCGGCGCGTCGGCCAGCAGTTTGACGCCGCGCGAACAGACGATAGTCAGCTCGCCGTCGCCGGCAACGCTGGCGGTAGTGACTTTTACGCCCGCCCGCACCAGCAGATCGATGGCAGTGACGGCTTCGGTTTCTTCGCTACCAGGTGCCAGGCAGACCAGCGCCGATACGCTCATATTCATTTTCCTTTCGTTTAATCAGTTCAAACAGCCGCGCATTCTCCGGCAACGTGAGGCCGTGGCTGCGCGCGCGGCGCAGCAGATAGCCGGTGATGTAGTCGATCTCGGTGTGCCGCTGGCTGCGGATGTCCTGCAGCATCGACGAAACGTTGTCGGCGGTGCTGTGGATCACGTCCATCACGTATTGCATCAGGCCTTCGCAGGAGGTGTGGTAGCCCTCCATCGCCATCACGCTGGCGACTTCACGGCACAGCGTTTCGATCTGTTCCGGGTAGCGCTGCAGATCGCCATTGCGGCAGCCGTACAGCGCCGTCAGCGGGTTGATCACGCAGTTGACCGCCAGCTTGCGCCAGTTGGCCGAGGCGATGTTGTTGTGCCAGGCAACGTCGGGCAGCGCCTGATGCAGCACTTCCGCCAGGTGGCTGAGGTGCTGGGCGGCCGGCGAGGTCGGGCCGATGTGGGTGATGCCGGTGGCGACGTGGATAATGGTGCTGCCTTCGTGGCGCGCGGCGTGGGTGGTGGTGCCCTGCAGGATCGGCTGGCCGTTCGGCGGCAGCTCCTCCTGGGTGCCCATGCCGTTGTGCAGCAGCAAAATGGCGCACTGGGGGTTCAGCTTCGGCAGCAGCGCGCTGACCGCACTGGACACCTGCCAGGCTTTCAGCGTCACCAGCAGCAGCTCGCTTTGCGCAAGGTGCTCCGGATCGTTGGTGGGCAAGTTGCGATTGAACGAGACGCCTTCCGGCTCTATCACGTTCACCGCGCAAAAAGGCTGCGGCACTCTTAGCCATCCCTGTACATCGTGGCCCTGCTGATACAGCCGGGAGAGCCACAGTTGTCCGAGCGCGCCGCAACCAAGAATGGTTATTTTCATTCAGTCTCCTTGGAAACACGGGAATACCGCTCAATTACCGTGAATTAACTATAGGCTGTATGGCAGCCCGAAGCGCTATCCCTGCGTGCGTTCAGCAGATTTTGTCTGAGGCGGCAAAGCGGTTATCATGCTCGGCATCAAAATCGCCTAAGCTATTAGGCACTCATTCAGGAGGAAGAAGTATGCCATCTTTCGACATCGTTTCCGAAATTGATATGCAGGAAGTGCGTAACGCCGTTGAGAACGCCACCCGCGATCTCGGCACCCGCTGGGACTTTCGCAACGTGCCGGCCAGCTTTGAGCTAAACGAGAAAGACCAAAGCATCAAGGTTGCCAGCGAGTCTGATTTCCAGGTACAGCAGTTGCTCGACATTCTGCGCGAAAAGCTGAGCAAGCGCAGTATCGACGGCGCTGCGCTGGAGATCCCGGAAGAGTTTACCCACAGCGGTAAAACCTACAGTGTGGAAGCCAAGCTGAAGCAGGGGATTGAAACCTCTGTAGCGAAGAAAATTGTCAAGCTGATCAAAGACAGCAAGCTGAAGGTGCAGGCGCAGATCCAGGGCGAAGAAGTGCGGGTGACCGGCAAGTCACGCGACGATTTGCAGAGCGTGATGGCGCTGGTACGCGGCGGCGATCTGGGGCAGCCGTTCCAGTTCAAGAACTTCCGCGATTAATCTCTTCGGGGCCGGCATTGCCGGCCCCGTTTCTTTACAGCGAATTGACCAGCGCTTCCAACTGACCGCGATTGGTCTGTTTGGTATCCACCTTGACGTAGGCGCTGCGCTCTTCCGGCACCACGATCGCCTCGGCCACGCCGGGCTGCGCCTTCAGGCGGCTTTCCAGCGCCGAATCCTTCACCGCCAGTTCCGACAGCGTAATGCGCAGGCTGCTGACATACGGCGGCTCTTTCATTGTGCTGCTGACCAGGAACCAGAGCGCGGCCAACACGGCGCCGGCGATAAACACCAAGCCCGCCCCCTGCAAACCGTACAGCCAGCCGCCGAGGCTGCCGCCGATCGCCACGCCGATAAACTGGCTGGTGGAGTAGACCCCCATTGCGGTGCCCTTATAGCCGGCCGGCGATTCTTTGCTGATCAGAGAAGGCAGAATGGCTTCCATCACGTTGAAGGCCATGAAGAACAGCTGCACGCCGGCGATGATGCCCCAGAGGTGCGCGCCGGAGAGCCACAGTAGCACTTCGGCGCAAAACAGCACCGCCACGCAGCCCATAAAGACCTGCTTCATGCGGCGATATTTTTCGGCATAGATGATGAAAGGCACCACGGCGGCGAATGACACCAGCATGGTGACCAGGTAAACGATCCAGTGCTCGCTGGCTGCCAGTCCGGCTTTTTCCATCGCTAGCGGCAGCGCCACGAAGCTCGACATCAGCAGGATATGCAGGCACATGATGCCGAAGTTGAGCTTCAGCAGGCGCGAGTTGCTCAGCACCTTGCGGAAGCTGCCGCGCACGATGCTGGACTCGCGGTTCAGCAGGTGAGTGTCGGCGGAAGGCACTACTGCCAGGGTGATGACAATGCCGGCCAGCGCCAGTACGGCGATCATCCAGAACAGCGCATGCAGGCCGAAGGCGTGGGTGATGATAGGGCCCAATACCATGGCGATGGCAAAGGTGATGCCGAAGCTGACGCCGATAAACGCCATCGCCTTGGTGCGGTTCTGCTCGCGGGTCAGATCGGAGAGCAGCGCCATGACCGCGGCGGCGATCGCGCCGGAGCCTTGCAGCGCGCGGCCGAGGATCACGCCCCAGATTGAGTCGGTAGCGGCGGCGATCACGCTGCCGAGGGCAAAGATCAGCAGGCCGCCGACGATCAGCGGCTTGCGGCCGATGCGGTCGGACACCAGGCCGAACGGGATTTGAAACACCGCCTGCGCCAGGCCGTAGATGCCGATGGCGATGCCGATCAGCGCTTCGCTGGCGCCGTTGAGCGCCATGCCGTAGGTGGTCAGCACCGGCAGTACCATAAACATGCCGAGCATGCGCAAGGAGAATACGGTGCCCAATCCCCAGGTGGCGCGGCGCTCCTGCGGGGTCATTGAATTATCGTTCACATCAAACCTCGGTAAAAACCATGCCATCAGACGTTGCGACAGCGCCTGATGGCATGATTTCTGTAAAGCTGCGTCATTTTAGTGTGCAGGGCAGGGGGGGTAAATCGAATGTTGTTTAACAGATATTACAGTTCGGCCGCTTTTCAGCGTGACAAATAAAATGGGCCGCAAAAGCGGCCCATTCACAGATGATTTGGCTTACCAAACGTAGGTCACCAGCGCTTCAGGCGCCGCCGTGGCGCTGAAGTCGATCGACATCATCACGCTCAGCGAGGTGATGGCGACGATCGAGAACACGAACAGTTTACGCGCCCAGACGCTGTCGTTTTCGGTCTTGTAACCGCGCAGCGCCATGCCGAGCCACCATACGCTCACCGCCGCAGCGACGATCAGGTATTTGTAGCCGGCGTAACCCACCAAGGTCAGCATCAACGTGGCGATCATAAATGCCAGGATGTAGACCGTGATGTGGTTCTTGGCGACGGAAATGCCTTTCACCACCGGCAGGACCGGAATGTTGGCCGCCTGGTAATCTTTAAAGCGGAAGATAGCGATCGCATAAGAATGCGGCATCTGCCACAGGCTAAAGATAGCCAGCAGGATCAACGCGCCGGCGTCGAACTCGTTGGTCACCGCGCAGTAGCCGATAACCGGCGGCGCGGCGCCCGACAGGCTGCCGATCAGCGTGCCGTAGACCGAGTGGCGTTTCATGTACAGGCTGTAAACGCCGACATAAACCACGAAGCCCATCACCGCCAGCCACATGGCCAGCGGGTTGGCTGCGATATACAGCAACGCAAAGCCCACAATACCCAAAGCGGTCGCATAAACCAGGGTGACACTCGGCGCGATCAGGCCTTTTACCAGCACCCGATTCTTCGTTCTCTCCATTTTCTTGTCGATGTCGCGGTCGATGTAGTTGTTAAACACACAGCCCGACGCGACCACCAACGAGACACCCACCAGGGTGGCGAGAAACAGGGGATAGTCGATGCTCCCTTTGGAAGCGAGCAGGAATCCCCCAACGACAGAAATTAAATTGCCGAAAATAATTCCTGGTTTAGTGACTTGCAGGTATTGCTTAATCATCACGTGCAGCTCAGCTCTTAATCGACCATCATATTGATGTTGAGGTTGTACATAATCCAGAGTGAACCTACAACAACGATACCGATGATCATAGCGGTGAACAGCAATGCCACCAGGTTCCAGCGCTCTTCCGATGAGGTGTTCATGTGCAGGAAGTAAACCAGGTGAACAATCACCTGGATAACCGCCATACCGACAACAACCGCCAGGATGGTGGAATGAGAGGCGGAGCCGTTCATTACCATCGCAAATGGAATTACCGTCAGGATGATCGACAGGATAAAGCCGACCAGGTATGACTTCACGCTGCCGTGGCTTGCGCCGCCGTGAGAGGTTTCATGGGATGAATGGCTCATTACATAACCCCCAGCAGGTAGACAACGGTAAATACGCAGATCCAGACCACGTCCAGGAAGTGCCAGAACAGGCTCAGGCACATCAGGCGGGTTTTGTTGGTCGCGGTCAGGCCGAACTTGCTCACCTGAATCATCAGCACGATGATCCAAATCAGGCCGGAAGTCACGTGCAGACCGTGGGTGCCGACCAGCGCGAAGAAGCTGGACAGGAACGCGCTGCGATCCGGACCGAAGCCTTCGGCGATCAGGTGATGGAATTCATAGATTTCCATCGCCACGAAGCCCAGACCAAACAGGAAGGTCAGGAACAGCCAGGTGTTTACACCGCCAACTTTACCCTTGTTCATGGCGATCATCGCCATGCCGTAGGTGATGGAGCTGAACAACAGCAGGAAAGTTTCGACCAGGACAAACTTCAGGTCGAAGATGTCTTTGCCTGAGGGACCGCCAGCGGTCCCGTTCACCAGGACTGCATAAGTCGCGAACAAGCTCGCAAACAAAATACAGTCGCTCATCAGGTAGATCCAGAATCCGAAGACTTTGGTCTCTCCCGCGTCGTGGTGCCCATGCTCTGCATGGGCTGCGTTATGATTGGTCAGAGTTTCAGTTGACATGGTTCACGCCTGCTTTACGGATTTGTTCGTAGTGTTGGTTCTCAATGCGCTCGATTTCATCAACCTGCACATAGTAGTCAACATCGTGATCGAAGCTCTTGCCGATCCAGACAACGATCATACCGATGAAGCCGGCCAGAGCCATCCACCAGATTTCCCAAATCATTGCGAAACCGAAGACCAGGCTGAAGAAGGCGATGATAACGCCGGCGCCGGTGTTCTTAGGCATATGAATCGGTTCGTATTTAGCCGGTTTCTTATACGCTTCGCCTTTTTCTTTCATGTCCCAGAATTCATCACGGTCATGAATCTGCGGCACTACGGCAAAGTTATAGAACGGCGGTGGAGAAGACGTTGACCACTCCAGAGTACGAGCACCCCATGGGTCACCGGTCAGATCGCGGTTCTGTTCGCGGTCACGGATACTGACGAAGATCTGAATCAGCTGGCACAGGATGCCGCAGGCGATCAGCGCCGCACCGCCGGCTGCAACCAGCAGCAGAGGGTGGAACTCAGGGTTGATGTTCTGGCTGATACGACGGGTCATGCCCATAAAGCCCAATGCGTACAGCGGCATGAAGGCGGTGAAGAAGCCGATGATCCAGAACCAGAACGCGCGGATGCCCCATTTTTCGTTCAGCGTGAAGCCGAAGGATTTCGGGAACCAGTAGGTCAGGCCCGCGAAGCAACCGAACACCACGCCACCGATGATGACGTTGTGGAAGTGAGCGATCAGGAACAGGCTGTTGTGCAGCACGAAGTTCGCGCCCGGCACCGCCAGCAGAACGCCGGTCATACCACCCACGGAGAAGGTGATGATGAAGCCAACGGTCCACAGCATCGCGGAGTTGAGCTTGATACGGCCCTGATACATGGTGAACAGCCAGTTGAAGATTTTCACCCCGGTCGGGATGGAAATGATCATGGTGGCGATACCGAAGAAGGCGTTAACGTTCGCGCCGGACCCCATGGTGAAGAAGTGGTGCAGCCAGACGATGAACGACAGAACGGTGATCGCGATGGTTGCCCATACCAGTGAGGTATAGCCGAACAGGCGTTTTCTGGAGAAGGTTGCGGTGACTTCGGAGAACACGCCGAACACCGGCAGAACCAGAATATACACCTCTGGGTGACCCCAGGCCCAAATCAGGTTGATGTACATCATCATGTTGCCGCCCATATCATTGGTGAAGAAATGGGTGCCCAGATAGCGATCCAGGGTCAGCAGCGCGATGGTGACGGTCAGAATTGGGAAAGAAACGATGATCAGGACGTTGGTACACAGTGCCGCCCAGGTGAACACCGGCATCTTCATCAGAGGCATGCCAGGGGCACGCATCTTCAGAATGGTGGCGAAGAAGTTCACGCCGGTCAGCAGGGTACCCAGACCGGAAATCTGCAGGCTCCAGATCCAGTAATCGACCCCGACGCCAGGACTGTACTCTTTACCCGACAGCGGCGGATACGCCAGCCAACCGGTCTGAGCGAACTCACCGACCCCCAGGGAGATGTTGATCAGCACAACGCCCACCACGAAGAACCAGAAGCTCAGGGAGTTCAGGAACGGGAAGGCGACGTCGCGCGCACCGATTTGCAGCGGCACCACGACGTTCATCAGGCCGACCACGAAAGGCATCGCCATGAAGAAGATCATGATAACGCCGTGCGCGGTGAAGATCTGGTCGTAGTGGTGCGGCGGCAGGAACCCGGCTTCGCCGGCGGACGCCAACGCCTGCTGGCTACGCATCATGATGGCGTCGGCGAAGCCGCGCAGCAGCATGACCATCGCCACGATGATGTACATGATACCAATTTTTTTATGGTCGACCGAAGTCAGCCATTCGCTCCACAGCCACTTCCATTTGCCGAAATATGTCAGCAGCGCCAGCACTGCCAGGCCCCCGACAATAATTGCGGCTACGGTGACCATGATGATCGGTTCGTGGTACGGAACCGCATCAAGTGTTAATTTTCCCAACATCAGTTATTCCTCGGCTCCGGCGTGAGCAGCATGTTCACCCATGTCCATACCTTGGCTCATGTCCATGCCTTCGTGCGCGCCAGCGCCCTTGTGCATATCCATGTCGCCCATGAATTTGGCAATTGTTTCTTTGAACAAATTCGGTTTGACAGCGGCAAAGTACTCAACCGGGTTGTTTTCACTCGGCTCTGCCAGTTTGTTAAAGTCGTCGGTGGTGTTCAGGTTTTTAGACGATGCCTTCACCTTGGCCACCCACTGATCGAAGTCGCCTTCGGTCGGGGTAACGATCGCGGTGAATTTCATACCGGAGAAGCCTGCGCCGCTGTAGCTGCTGGAGATGCCCTTGTAGGCACCGGCTTCGTTGCCGATCAGGTGCAGTTTGGTCTGCATGCCGGCCATCGCATAAATCTGTCCACCCAACTGCGGGATAAAGAACGAGTTCATTACCGAGTTCGAGGTGATCTTGAATTCGACTGGAACATCTTTCGGGAAAGCCAGCTCATTAACGGTCGCAATGCCTTGTTCCGGGTAGATGAACAGCCATTTCCAGTCGAGCGACACCACTTCGATCGTCATCGGCTTCTTGTCGGTGACAATCGGCTTGAACGGGTCGAGTTCGTGGGTGGTCTTCCAGGTAATGGTGCCAAGGATGGCGATGATAATGATAGGAATGGTCCAGACGACCGCTTCGATCTTGTTGGAGTGGGCCCAGTTCGGACTGTACTTGGCGTCTTTGTTGGAAGCGCGATACTTCCAGGCAAAGGCGAACGCCATGAAGATAACTGGCACCACCACGATCAACATCAACGCGATTGCAGTGATAATCAGTGTCCGTTGCTCAACACCAATTGCTCCTTTGGGATTCATCAAAACCATATCGCAGCCACTGAGCAATACAGTGCCTGCGATTAATGACAGCATCCCAATACTTTTATTGTATTTCTTAAGTCTCATCTAACGACCTCAATAACAAAGGCTCAATTGTCGTTTCATGTGTGCGGGCATTTTACGGGAAGGTTGCAGTACTGTAAACATGCTTAAGGGAGTGTCAGCGGCTTGTTGACACTTTCTGTTAAGGGGGTCACAGATGTAACCCTGCGTGACAATTTACCAATGACAACAACGCGTTGGCACGCTGAATCGTGACGAGCAGCCCGTATGTTAAGGAAAACTAAAGGTATGATGAATTTGGCGAAGAAATGCGCGACGGGGAAATACGCAGAAAAGGTTTATTTAATGTAAAATAATTGTGTCTTAAAGGTGAATTTAATTTTATTTCCGAGCGCCGCAGTCGGATAAAAAAATAATTTCCGCACCGATTATCTTTTTTTAGCGAAATAAATATACCCCCGGATCGCTTTTTTTTCGGCCGGCGAAATCACCGGCCGGTCAGATTATGCCAAACGGGTGCGGCGCAGGGCCAGGTAATCCAGCGTGCTGCCCATCGCGACGCCGAGCAGGCTCAGCGCGGCGCCGACCTGCAGCAGCCGATCGGCCAACAGCGGTGCCTGCGTCCAGTCCAGCGCATTGGCGATCAGCAACAGCAACCACAGGCCCAACAGCGAACAGCCTAGCGTCAGCAAGCGCAGCGCCCAACGGTAAGATTCTGAAAACTCGGTGCGCGGCATAAAGTTGTCATGCTGCTGGGTGTGCTCCAGCGTCTGGCGGCAGATGCTGAGCAACAGCAAGCCGGGCAGGGCGGCGGCGATAGAGAACAGGTAGAACAACGGCCAGCCGTGGGCTTCGACGAACCAGCCGGCGATCGGGCCGACATAGACGCGCCCCACGGCAGACAGCGCCGACAGCAGCGCGAACTGGGTGGCGGAGAACGACCGGTTGCACAGCGTCATCAGCAGCGCGACGAAGGCCGCGGTGCCCATGCCACCGCACAGGTTTTCGAGGAAGATGGCGCTGCCCATGGTGAGCAGGCTCTTGTCGGTCACCGCCAGGATCCAATACCCGAGGTTGGAGACCGCCTGCAGGACGCCGAACAGCATCAGCGCGCGGAACAGACTGAGACGCTGCATCAGCACGCCGCCGAACAGGGCGCCGACGATGGTGGCGAAGAGGCCGAGGGTTTTGTTCACCAACCCGACTTCACCGGCGTCGAACCCCACGCCGCGGATCAGGAACGTGGTGCTCAGGCTGCCGGCGAAGGCGTCGCCCATTTTATACATCACGATCAGCAGCAGGATAAGCCAGGCGTTGTTGCGGCCGAAGAAATCGCGCAGCGGCGCGACGACCGCCTGTTCCATGGTGCGCGGCGCCGGGATGCTTTCGTCCGGCTCCGGTGCCAGCAGCGTGGCGGCCACGCCGATCAGCATCAATCCGGCCATCAGCCAGTAGGTGGCTTGCCAGCCGAAATAGCGATCCGCCAGCCACAGCGCCAGGCCACCGGAAACCAGCATCGCCAGCCGGTAGCCCAGCACCGAGATCGCCGCACCCGCCCCGCGTTCTTCGGCTTTCAGCAGGTCGGTCTTGTAGGCGTCGAACACGATATCTTGCGAGGCGGAGCAGAACGCCACCAGCACCGCCAACGCCGCCAGCCACCACAGGTGCTGCGCGGGCTGCATAAAGCCCATCGCCACGATCGCTACCACCAGCAGCAGCTGGCTGATCAGCAGCCAACCGCGCCGCCGCCCGAGGAACGGTGGGGTATAGCGGTCCATGAACGGCGACCAGAGGAATTTGAAGACGTAGGCCTGGCCCACCAGCGAGAAGATGCCGATGGTTTTCAGATCGATATTTTCGACGGTCATCCAGGCTTGCAGCGTGCCGGAGGTCAATGCCAGCGGCAGACCCGACGCGAAGCCCAGCAGCAGCAGAATGGCGGAGTTACGCTGGGTGAAGATGTTCAGATAGTGTTTCGACATGAGGTCCCTGTCTGTGCCGCCCGATCCGCCGGGCGGCACAAGGCGCGGTGATTAGCGCGCGTTTTGCTTGATGAAATCGTTGACGCTGGTGTCCTGGGCCATGTCGGCGATCACGTCGCCCAGCACGGAGTTGACGGCGTCGGTGATCTTCTCGTTGGTCGCCGTGAAGGCGCCCTGCACGTTATAGGTCGAGCGGTAATTCTTCACCTGCTTGTTGCCGTTCTTCGCCTGGGCGATGATCGAGATGTCGGCTTTGGTGGTGATGTTGTAGCGCAGGTTACCTTCGGCGACGTCCGCGTACAGATTATTCACGACGATCTGCAGCGCCACCGGGCCGTCGGCGCCGATCATGTAGCCGCGAGCACCCATCTGTTTCTCCAGCACTTCCTGCAGCAGGAAACGCAGATCGCGCGATGGCGTCAGCGTGACCAGTTGGCCGTCGCGATTCACCTTGGCCAGCGCCTGATCGGTGCGCTGATCCGCGCCGTTGATGCTGACGGTGATGCCCTGCAGGGTTGGATCCTGCTGCGGCAGAACGATTTTCGGCGTGACGTTCAGGGTGTTGCTGCTGGTCGCGCAGCCAGCCAGCAGCAGGGCGGCCAGCAAAGGAAGACAAAGTTTCTTTAACATGTTTTCTGTCTCATTCTCGATGGATTTAGCAATAATCAGAGCGGGATAGCCGACAACAAATTGCCGACATCATAGCATCGCCGCCGTGCGGTGGAAGCGCGGAAGGCGCCTGAGTGACAAATTTTTACCTGCCGTTGATAAAAACACGCTTTTTTGGCCCGCTCAATCGGATAATCCCCCAAGCGACGGGGATGGCGCTCATCATTTGACCGCAGAAAAGAGAAATTTGTCCCGGCGATGGTCTAAACGGGGGAAAACCGGCTAATATTGAACTAGATGGGCACGGTCCTCTGCCGGTGTTGTAAGGAGATCCTATGATTCGCGAGCAAATAGAAGCAAAGTTAAGGGCGGCGTTTGAGCCCGCGTATCTGGAAGTCGTTGATGAAAGCTATCGTCATAACGTTCCGGCGGGTTCAGAAAGCCATTTCAAAGTGGTATTGGTCAGCGATCGCTTCGTTGGCGAACGTTTTTTGACGCGCCACCGCTCCATCTACGGCGTGTTGTCGGAGGAGCTGGCGGACGGCGTACACGCGCTGGCGCTGCACACCTATACGCTCAAGGAGTGGGAAGGGTTGCAGGATACCGTGCCGGCCTCGCCGCCGTGCCGCGGCGCCGGGACGCTGGCCTGAGGGGGAAATTTTCAGGTATCAGTGGAACTTTGCCCTTGAATTAGGGTATTACTACTGACGAATTTTGAAACGGCCTGCGGGCCGTTTCTGTTTTTGACGACGACACGGCCGATGCGCAATGTGGCCAACGTTCGGTCTGTTTTGGCGGCCTTTTGGCGATCGAATCGGCAAAAGTGTGAGTTTTAGCGCGCCTGCGCCGCCTAGCTTTCCTCGACTCGCCATGCATGCGCCGCTATAATGTCGCGTCTTATTTTTCCGGAATGGTTTCGGGACGCTTCTGTCATCAGGGAACTCGGTTCTTATTTGTAGCCGTCCTGGTTCTTGGAACGGAGTTGACCGAGCACTGTGATTTTTTTGAGGTAACAAGATGCAAGTTTCAGTAGAAACCACTCAAGGCCTTGGGCGCCGTCTCTCTATTACTGTACCGGCTGATACTATCAAGCAGGCGGTGAAGAAAGAGCTGATCAACGCAGCGAAAAGCGTGCGTATCGACGGCTTCCGCAAAGGCAAAGTGCCGATGAACATCGTGGAACAGCGTTACGGCGCTTCTGTTCGTCAGGACGTGCTGGGCGAAGCGATGCAGCGCAGCTTCGTTGACGCGATCATCAAAGAAAAGATTAATCCGGCCGGCGCACCAAACTACGTGCCGGGCGAGTACAAAGAAGGTGAAGACTTCACTTTCGCCGTTGAGTTCGAAGTGTATCCAGAAGTTGAGCTGAAAGGCCTGGAAAACATCGAAGTTGAAAAACCTGTGGTTGAAGTGAACGACGAAGACGTCGACGCGATGCTGGACACCCTGCGCAAGCAGCAGGCGACCTGGAAAGAAACCGATCGCGCAGCGGAAGCTGAAGATCGCGTGACCGTTGACTTCACCGGTTCTATCGACGGTGAAGAGTTCGAAGGCGGCAAAGCGTCCGACTTCGTACTGGCAATGGGCCAGGGCCGCATGATCCCAGGCTTCGAAGAAGGTCTGGTCGGCCACAAAGCGGGCGAAGAGTTCTCCATCGACGTGAACTTCCCGGAAGATTACCACGCGGAAAACCTGAAGGGCAAAGCGGCCAAATTCGCTATCGTGCTGAAGAAAGTTGAAGAGCGCGAGCTGCCGGAACTGACCGAAGAGTTCATCAAGCGTTTCGGCGTGGCGGACGGTTCCGTTGCCGGCCTGCGCACCGAAGTTCGCAAGAACATGGAGCGCGAGCTGAAAGGCGCCGTGCGTAACCGCATCAAGTCTCAGGCGATCGACGGCCTGGTGAGCGCGAACGAAATCGACGTGCCAGCTGCCCTGATCGACGGCGAAATCGACGTACTGCGTCGTCAGGCTGCACAGCGTTTCGGTGGCAACGAGAAGCAAGCGCTGGAACTGCCACGCGAGCTGTTCGAAGAGCAAGCGAAGCGCCGCGTAGTGGTTGGCCTGCTGCTGGGCGAAGTGATCAGCACCAACGATCTGAAAGCTGACGAAGACCGCGTGAAGACGCTGATCGAAGAAATGGCTTCTGCCTACGAAGATCCGAGCGAAGTCATCGAGTTCTACAGCAAAAACAAAGAGCTGATGAACAACATGCGCAACGTGGCTCTGGAAGAGCAAGCGGTTGAAGCCCTGCTGGCAAAAGCGAAAGTGACTGAAAAAGCCACTACCTTCAGCGAGCTGATGAACCAGACTCAACAGGCGTAATGCCGGCGTGCCGGGCGCGATGAACGGCGCCCCCGGTTTCGCCTGGCGAACCGGCGCACGATGAAAAAGCCCGCAACCTGAGGTTGCGGGCTTTTCTTTTTGCCACGTTGCTGATTAATCTCAGGTTAAGCGGGGCAATATGCACTATATTTACCCTGTTGCCTGGGGAACTGGCTGGCATGATAACGGTCAGATTAACGGCATCGTTTTCGGCGCGCGGAGAAAATCGGCCCCTGGGCTTGAAATCGCGCCGGGATCCCCCAATCTGTAAAGAATAATTCTGGGGCTGTTTGCCAAAGTGCGCGGGATGAAATAACCGTCGGGTACGTGTGGCGCGGGTCGAATGCTTGAGCATAGTCATCATGGCCGTTCTCAAGTAGAATCGGCGTATTAGGGTGACACCCTGGCCGCCAAGGCAATTTCTATTAGGAGACGGTAATGTCATACAGTGGCGAACGAGATCAATTTGCACCGAACATGGCGCTGGTGCCGATGGTGGTAGAGCAGACTTCACGCGGGGAGCGTTCTTACGACATCTATTCCCGCCTGCTGAAAGAGCGCATCATTTTCCTGACCGGCCAGGTGGAAGATCACATGGCCAACCTGATCGTGGCGCAAATGCTGTTCCTCGAAGCGGAAAGCCCGGAAAAAGACATTTTCCTCTACATCAACTCGCCGGGCGGGGTGATCACCGCGGGCATGTCGATTTACGACACCATGAAGTTCATCAAGCCGGACGTCAGCACCATTTGTATGGGCCAGGCGTGCTCGATGGGCTCCTTCCTGCTGACCGCGGGTGCCAAAGGCAAACGTTTCTGCCTGCCGAACTCGCGCGTGATGATTCACCAGCCGCTGGGCGGCTACCAGGGCCAGGCGACGGACATCGAAATCCATGCGCGTGAAATCCTCAAGGTGAAAGCGCGCATGAACGAACTGATGGCCGAGCATACCGGCCAGCCGCTGGAGCAGATCGAGCGCGACACCGAGCGCGATCGCTTTATGACCGCGGAAGAAGCCGTGGAATACGGCCTGGTTGACGGCATTCTGACACACCGCAGCTAGAACCACGCGGCGCCGATGGACTATAGTAATCAGAGTGGGCAGGGGCTCGCTCTGTTGTGGCCCCTCGGCGTTCCCGATATGAGTTTGGGCGCACTGCCGCCGTGATTTTCCTGCGGGACAAGACTAAAGAAGAGGTTTGACTGATGACAGATAAGCGCAAAGACGGTTCAGGAAAGCTGCTGTACTGCTCTTTTTGCGGCAAAAGCCAGCATGAAGTGCGTAAGCTGATTGCCGGGCCGTCAGTGTATATCTGCGATGAATGTGTCGATCTGTGTAACGACATTATTCGCGAAGAGATTAAAGAAGTTGCCCCGCATCGTGAGCGCAGTGCGCTGCCGACGCCGCACGAAATTCGCCACCACCTGGATGACTACGTCATCGGCCAGGAGCAGGCGAAGAAAGTGCTGGCGGTTGCGGTGTACAACCACTACAAACGCCTGCGCAACGGCGATACCAGCAACGGTATCGAGTTGGGCAAGAGCAACATCTTGCTGATCGGCCCGACCGGCAGCGGTAAAACCCTGCTGGCGGAAACGCTGGCGCGCTTCCTGGACGTGCCGTTCACCATGGCCGACGCCACCACGCTGACCGAAGCCGGTTACGTGGGCGAGGACGTGGAAAATATTATCCAGAAGCTGTTGCAAAAATGTGACTATGACGTGCAGAAAGCGCAGCGCGGCATCGTTTATATCGATGAAATCGATAAGATTTCCCGTAAGTCCGACAACCCGTCGATCACGCGTGACGTCTCGGGTGAAGGCGTGCAGCAGGCGCTGCTGAAGCTGATTGAAGGCACCATCGCCGCGGTTCCGCCGCAGGGGGGGCGCAAGCATCCGCAACAGGAGTTCCTGCAGGTTGACACTTCCAAGATCCTGTTTATCTGCGGTGGCGCATTCGCCGGCCTGGATAAGGTGATCGGCCAGCGCGTCAACACCGGCTCGGGCATCGGCTTCGGCGCGACCGTCAAGGGCGAGTCCGAGAAGGCGACCGAAGGCGAACTGCTGCTGCAGGCCGAACCGGAAGATTTGATCAAGTTCGGTCTGATCCCAGAGTTCATCGGCCGTCTGCCGGTGGTAGCGACCCTGAGCGAGCTGAGCGAAGACGCGCTGATTCAGATCCTGAAAGAGCCGAAGAACGCCCTGACCAAGCAGTATCAGGCGCTGTTCAATCTGGAAGGCGTGGAGCTGGAGTTCCGCGACGAAGCGCTGAACGCCATCGCCAAGAAAGCCATGGCACGCAAAACCGGCGCCCGCGGCCTGCGTTCCATCGTGGAAGGCGCGCTGCTCGACACCATGTACGATCTGCCGTCGATGGACAGCGTAGACAAAGTGGTGATCGACGAGTCGGTCATCGCCGGCCAATCCAAGCCGCTGCTGATTTACGGCAAGCCGGAAGCCCAGGCATCTGGTGAATAATTAGCCAGTCAAACCAGAGCGTTATCAGCAAAATGGGGGATTTCATCCCCCATTTCTTTTTCCTGCATTCTTGCCGTTGAATGTAAGCGATTCATCCCCATATACTCATTAACCAGATTTTATGAAACGTTAGATGCTTGCGTCTCATGAGATTCCCCCTCAACCTGGCGGAAATTAAACTAAGAGAGAGCTCTATGAACCCTGAGCGTTCCGAACGCATTGAAATCCCCGTTCTGCCATTGCGCGACGTGGTGGTTTATCCGCACATGGTGATCCCGTTATTTGTTGGCCGGGAAAAATCGATTCGGTGCCTCGAAGCCGCAATGGATCACGATAAGAAGATCATGCTGGTGGCACAGAAAGAGGCCTCAACGGATGAACCTGGCATTAACGACTTGTTCTCGGTTGGCACCGTAGCGTCGATCCTGCAGATGCTGAAGCTGCCGGACGGCACGGTAAAAGTGCTGGTCGAGGGGCTGCAGCGCGCGCGCATCACTACGCTGTCCGACAGCGGTGAGCATTTCGCCGCGCAGGCGGAATACCTTGAGTCGCCGGCGATCGACGAGCGCGAGCAGGAAGTGCTGGTGCGCACTGCGATCAATCAGTTTGAAGGCTATATCAAGCTGAACAAAAAAATCCCGCCGGAGGTGCTGACTTCACTGAACAGCATCGACGACGCCGCGCGCCTGGCGGACACCATCGCCGCCCATATGCCGCTGAAACTCAGCGACAAGCAGTCGGTGCTCGAGATGTCCGACATCACCGAACGTCTGGAATACCTGATGGCGATGATGGAATCGGAGATCGACCTGCTGCAGGTCGAGAAACGTATCCGCAACCGCGTCAAGAAGCAGATGGAGAAGAGCCAGCGCGAGTACTATCTGAATGAGCAGATGAAGGCGATTCAGAAAGAACTGGGCGAGATGGACGACGCGCCGGACGAGCACGAAGCGCTGAAGCGCAAGATCGATGCGGCGAAAATGCCGAAAGAGGCGCGCGAGAAAACCGAAGCGGAACTGCAAAAGCTGAAGATGATGTCGCCGATGTCGGCGGAAGCGACTGTGGTACGCGGTTATATCGACTGGATGCTGCAGGTGCCGTGGAATGCGCGCAGCAAGGTGAAAAAAGACCTGAACAAGGCGCAGGAAGTGCTCGATACCGATCACTACGGCTTGGAGCGCGTCAAGGATCGCATCCTCGAGTACCTCGCGGTGCAGAGCCGCGTCAGCAAGATCAAGGGGCCGATCCTGTGTCTGGTGGGGCCGCCGGGCGTGGGTAAAACCTCGCTGGGGCAGTCGATCGCCAAAGCGACCGGTCGCCAGTACGTGCGCATGGCGCTGGGCGGCGTGCGTGACGAAGCGGAAATCCGCGGTCACCGTCGTACCTACATCGGTTCGATGCCGGGCAAACTGATCCAGAAGATGGCCAAGGTTGGGGTGAAGAACCCGCTGTTCCTGCTGGATGAGATCGATAAGATGTCTTCCGACATGCGCGGCGATCCGGCCTCCGCTCTGCTGGAGGTGCTGGATCCGGAACAGAACGTGGCGTTCAACGACCACTACCTGGAAGTGGATTACGATCTGTCCGACGTGATGTTCGTTGCCACCTCGAACTCGATGAACATTCCTGCGCCGCTGCTGGACCGTATGGAAGTGATCCGCCTGTCGGGTTACACCGAGGACGAGAAGCTCAACATCGCCAAGCAGCACCTGCTGCCGAAGCAGCTTGAGCGCAACGCGCTGAAAAAAGGCGAGCTGACGGTCGACGACAGCGCCATCATCGGCATCATTCGCTTCTACACCCGCGAAGCCGGGGTGCGTAGCCTGGAGCGTGAAATCTCCAAGCTGTGCCGTAAAGCGGTGAAAACGCTGCTGATGGACAAGAAGCTTAAGCATATCGAGATCAACGGCGACAACCTTAAGGATTACCTGGGCGTGCAGCGCGTCGATTACGGCCGTGCGGATACCGAAAACCGCGTGGGTGAAGTCACCGGGCTGGCGTGGACGGAAGTGGGCGGCGATCTGCTGACCATCGAAACCGCCTGCGTGCCGGGCAAAGGCAAGCTGACCTACACCGGTTCCCTGGGTGAAGTGATGCAGGAATCGATTCAGGCGGCGCTGACCGTGGTGCGCGCACGCGCGGAGAAATTGGGCATCAACGCCGATTTCTACGAGAAACGCGACATCCACGTACACGTGCCGGAAGGGGCGACGCCGAAAGACGGCCCGAGCGCCGGTATCGCGATGTGCACCGCGCTGGTCTCCTGCCTGACCGGCAACCCGGTACGCGCCGATGTGGCGATGACCGGCGAGATCACGCTGCGCGGTCAGGTGTTGCCGATCGGCGGCCTGAAAGAGAAGCTGTTGGCGGCGCATCGCGGCGGCATCAAAACCGTGCTGATCCCTTACGAGAACAAGCGCGATCTGGAAGAGATTCCGGACAATGTTATCGCCGATCTGGAGATTCATCCGGTGCAGCGAATCGATGAAGTTTTGAACATTGCGTTGCAAAACCCGGCCTTCGGCGCACTGCCGGTAGCGGCAAAATAGTGACGAATCGCAAAAACCATTGATAAAACTTATACTGGCAAGCCATTTCGGACTTGCCAGTATTTTTTTGTACCGCTAAGTTAGATCTCTGTCGGCCGGCGTTTTGCCACCTAGTCGGTGGCTTGCCAAGGTTCGATGGGATTGATATAACAGCTGCGCTGTCGCAACCGTAGGGATTTTTCGGTGCGACGATAGAATTCTAGAGGGGATGATAGAGTGAATAAGTCACAACTGATCGACAAGATTGCCGCAGGTGCTGATATTTCCAAAGCGGCAGCGGGACGTGCTTTAGACGCAGTAATCGCTTCCGTTACCGACTCTCTGAAAGCAGGGGATGACGTGGCTCTGGTAGGTTTCGGTTCCTTCACCGTGCGTGAACGTTCGGCTCGTACCGGCCGTAACCCGCAGACCGGTAAAGAGATCAAAATCGCGGCAGCCAAAGTACCGGCCTTCCGTGCAGGGAAAGCGCTGAAAGACGCTGTAAACTGATTTAGCGTCTAACCGTTTAGCGTAACAGGGTTTTGTAATAAACAATCACCTGACGCAGCGGTGCTGGTAAGGTAAGATACAAGGCGCATCGGATTGATGCGCTTTTTTTATTTTTGTCGCAGGGAACGCGCCTGCACAAGGGTTGTTAATCCACATCACAGCGGAGTGTTGTCACACTATGATGGACAATTTACGCGCGGCTGCTAATCACGTCGTGCTCAAAATCATCCTGGCCCTGATCATCCTGTCATTCGTTCTGACCGGGGTGGGTAACTACCTGATCGGCGGCTCCGGCGATTATGCTGCGAAAGTAAATGGTCAGACGATCGAACGCGCTCAGCTGGAACAGGCTTTCCAAAGCGAGCGTAGCCGCATGCAGCAGCAGCTGGGTGACCAGTTCTCTGCGCTGGCCGGCAACGAAGGCTACATGCAGCAGATGCGCCGTCAGGTGTTGTCCCAGTTGATCGACAACATGCTGCTCGACCAGTACGCCAAGAAGCTGGGCCTGGCGGTCAGCGACGATCAGATCAAGGACGCCATCCGCAAGGCGCCTTACTTCCAGACCAATGGCCAGTTCGATAACGCCAAATACCTCGATCTGATCGGCCGCATGGGCTACACCGCTGACAACTTCGCGCAGTCGATGCGCCAGCAGTTGGTCAATCAGCAGGTGATCCAGGCCTTCGGCGACTCCGGCTTCGTGCTGCCGTCCGAATCGCAAGCCATGGCAGCGTTGGTGCTGCAGGAGCGCGACGTGCGCCTGGCGACCATCGATTTGAAAGCGCTGCAAACGAAACAGAGCGCCGGCGACGACGAACTGAAGGCGTATTACGATCAGAACAAGAACAGCTTCATCGCGCCTGAGCAGGTGAAGGTGAGCTATATCCCGCTGGACGCCGCGTCCATGCAGGACAAGGTGAAAGTGAGCGAAGAGGACATCAGCGCTTACTACGACCAGCACAAGAGCAGCTACGGCCAGCCGGAGCGTAAAAACTACAGCGTGATCCAGCTGAAAACCGAGGCGGAAGCCAACGCGGTGCTGGACGAGCTGAAGAAGGGCGCCGATTTCGCCACCCTGGCGAAAGAGAAGTCCACCGACATCATCTCACGCCGTACCGGCGGTGAGCTGGGTTGGCTGGAGCCGGAAACCACCGCCGACGAGCTGAAGCAGGCTAACCTGACCGAGAAAGGGCAACTGTCCGGCGTGGTGAAATCTTCCGTCGGCTACCTGATCGTGCGTTTGAACGATATCGCACCTGAAAAAGTGAAGCCGCTGAGCGAAGTGCATGACGCCATCGCCAAGCAGGTGCAGCAGGAGAAAGCGGTAGACGCGTATTACGCGCTGCAGCAGAAGGTGAGCGAAGCGGCGACCAGCGACAACGAATCTCTGGCCTCGGCTGAAGAAGCGGCCGGCGTGAAAGCGGCGCAAAGCGACTGGTTCACCCGTGACAACATTCCTGCCGCGCTGAACTTCAAGCCGGTCGTGCAGGCGATCTTCGACGGCTCGCTGATCGGCGAGAACGGCGCGCCGGGCAGCAACTCCGACGTGATCACCGTAGACGGCGACCGCGCTTTCGTGGTGCGCGTGAGCGGCCACAAGCCGGAAGGCATCGAACCGTTCGACCAGGTGAAAGATCGCGTGGCTGAGCTGGTGAAGCGCAACAAGGCGCTGCAGACAGCGAAGCTGCAGGGCGAGAAGCTGCTGGTTGAGTTGAAGCAGGGCAAGGGCGATGAGGCGATGAAAGCCGCCGGCCTGAGCTTTGGCGCCGTGCAGAAGATGGCGCGCGCGCCGGAAGACAGCCAGCTGGTGGAGAGCGTGTTCGCGCTGCCGCACCCGCAGGACGGCAAACCGGTGTACGGCATGTCGCAGGATCGCCAGGATAACGTGGTGCTGATCGCACTCGATGCGGTGAAGCCAGGCACGCTGCCGGAAGACGAAATGAAAACCTTCGTCGGCAAGATGGAAGAGGGCGCGACCGGCGTTTCCTTCGATTCGCTGCTGGCGAGCCTGCGTAAAGAAGCCAAGATCAAAATGGGCGCCGCTGAGCAACAGCCGCAGTAATCGCCGCATTTTTCTGCAACGCAGTGCAACAAACAAAGGCCGCTTTCGCGGCCTTTTCCATATCTGATATCGGCCGATTGCTGAATATCCGCCGCCGCGGCAAGGTAGCCATGCTGTCACACACAAGGAGGATACAGCATGCAACATACAGAGAAAAAATCAGCGTTATCAGGTTATCAGCATCACATTAAAGCTGCGCTGACCGCGCTGCTGTTGTGCCTGGCGGGGCCGGCCGCCGCGGTGGATAAAACCGAGGCGCCGATGCTCTCAACACCAGCGAACAATGGCGGGCAATCGGTGATGACCAAGGCAACCGAAGAGGCGGCGGTCAGCATCAATCAGGCCACCGCCGAACAGCTGGCCGCCGCCTTGAGCGGTGTCGGTCTGAAGAAGGCGGAAGGCATCGTGCGCTACCGCGAGCAGAACGGGCCGTTCACCCAGGTTGAGCAGTTACAGGAGGTGCCGGGCATCGGGCCGGCGCTGTTTGAGAAGAACCGCACCCGGCTGAAAATGTGATCCCGGTCGCGGCTGCGTGGCAAAATGCCGCTGAGGCCGTGACTCCTCTGCTACATTTTACAGGTCTTACCAGTTTGGCGCATTGACCAAACGGGCGAGGGAGCCGCCGCGGCTCCCTTTTTCTGTAATCACCAGGCAGGAGCGATCGTTCCCTATGCAAACCTTTATCAAAGTTCGCGGTTATCACCTTGATGTTTACCAGCACGTTAACAACGCCCGCTATCTGGAGTTTCTGGAAGAGGCGCGCTGGGAATGGCTGGAGAACGAGGCCGGATTCCGCTGGATGACGGAAAACAACATCGCCTTCATCGTGGTGAACATCAATATCAATTACCGCAGCCCGGCGGTATTGGGGGATAAGCTGCGTATCGACAGCCAGATGGTGCAGCTCAACGGCAAGAGTGGGGTGCTGAGCCAAAAGGTGACGCAGGATCCGGCGGGGACGCCGGTGGCCGACGCGCTGCTGACTTTCGTGTGTGTCGATCTGAAAACGCAGCGTGCGCTGCCGATCGAAGGAGAATTGCGTGAGCACCTGGAGGTACTCACGCCGAAGGATAATCTGCAGTAAGCTCACGGGTGGCAGTGGCTGCCACCGTCACTGCCTCAGGCCAGAGCGGCCTTCTGTTTCAACGCCGCCATCACTTCCGCCTGGTTGGCCCGGTACTGCATCAGGCCATTGGCGCGCAGGTTGCAGGCGGCACATTCGCCGCAGCCGTCACCCTTGATACCGTTGTAGCAGGTCAACGTATCCTGGCGCACGCGATCCAGCTGGTGGTAATAATCCGCCAGCGCCCAGGTCTCGGCCTTGTTCAGCCACATCAGCGGCGTTTCGAAGCGGATATCGCGGGCGATGCCCAGCGTCACCGCCTTGTTCAACGCTTTAACGAACTCGTCGCGGCAATCCGGATAGCCGGAGAAATCGGTTTCACACACGCCGGTGATCACCGCTTCCGCTTCCACCTGGTAGGCGTAGATCGCCGCCAGCGTCAGGAACAGGATGTTGCGGCCCGGCACGAAGGTGCTCGGCAGCGCATTTTTCTGATTGGGATCGTAGGCGGGAACCGGAATATTGTCGCGCGTCAGGCTGCTGACGGCCAGTTCATTGAGCAGCGTTACGTCCAGCACCTTGTGCGCCTTGGCGCCGAGGGCCACCGACAGCTCCTGAGCCACTTCAATCTCGGCGCGATGGCGCTGGCCGTAATCGAACGTGACGCAGTGAACTTCATCATACTGTTGCAATGCCTGGATCAAGCAGGTCGTGGAGTCTTGTCCACCGCTGAAAACGACAACCGCGCGCTTCATAAAATCACCTTTTTGGGCTTTGGCCTCTCCCGATACACATTCGGGCGGCAGGATAAAATTGCGTTGCGGCGACAATAGTAGCAGAAAGGGCCGTCAGGCGCAGGGCGGTTCGGCTCAGGCCGGGGCATCGTCCACCGGCGGCGGCAGCCACGCTTGGCAAAAATCGAACCAGCCGTGGGCGGTCAGCGTCACGCCATGCATGCGCGGCGGCGCGCTGATCTGATACTGGTAGTGAAACAGCGGCGTGATGATGGCGGCGGCCATCAGCCGTTGATAATAGGCCTGCAGCCGCTCGAAGCGCGGTTGCTGCGCCTGCAGCTGCTGGATCTGCCGCAGCGTCTCCTGTTGCTGCTGCCAGCGGCTTTCCGTCAGGATGCCGCGCCACAGCGTATCCTGCCGCAGCCAGCTCTCCAGCGTCGCCTCCGGCGCCTCGCCGATCAGGTTGTCCGCCAGCAGCAGGTCGGCCTGGGCGATCTGCGCTTCGCTTTGCCAGCGCTTGCCGGCATAGTAGCGCACCTCCAGCTCGCAGCCGTGCTGTGCGAGCAACCGCTGCAGTGCGACCGTCACCGTTTCCAACTCGACCGGCGGCCGATACAGCAGCGTCAGCCGGGCGGGCAGAGTGACGTCCTCCTCAATCCGTTGGCTGGGAATACGCCAGCCGGGCAGCATTTCATGGCTGGGGGTGATCACGCTGTTGGGGATTGGCAGATGGCTTAGCAGGCCGGACTGCTGGATCAGCATCAGCAGCTTTTGCCCCTGGGCCTCGCTCAGCACGCCGTGGCGCAGGTTCAGCGCCAGATAACACCAGCCCAGGCTCATGCTGCGCTGCACCGGCCGGGCCTGCGCCAAATCGTCTTGCTGACCGATGGTGATGCGCACTGGATGCTGGCAACTGGTGTCGGCGCCGGCGATGTGCAGGTCGGAGGTGATCCAGTATTCGATGGTGTCCAGATACGGATGCTGCAGGTGGTAACCGGCGTGCTGTTCCAGCCGCACCAACTGCGGCTCATTCAACGTCAGCTTGAACGGGCCGGCGCCGATGGCCGGCAGCTCCGGGTGGGTCATCAGGCAAGGCAGCTCCGCCAGCCGGTGGGCCAACCAGTAGTCCGGCAGGTGCAGATCGAACTGGATGCACAGCGGATGCGGCAGGCTGATGTGCGCGACGTTGGCCAGGCTGGGTTGGCTGCGCGGGTGGCGCTGCAGTTTTTCCAGCGTTTGCAGCAGCTGTTGGCCGGTCAGCGATTCACCGTTGTGCCAGCGCAGCTGGCTGCGTAGAAAGAAGCGCCAGCGCAGGCCGTGCTCGCCAATCTGCCAGTGGTGCGCCAGATCGGGCTGCGGTTCCGGGTTACCGGTCATCAGGCGTGTCAGCCCGGCGTGCAGGGTCGATACCAGATGTTGCTCGGCGCGGCCGGTCAGCGTGAGCGGGTCGAGCGTTTCCAGCGTGCGGTAATAGGGAATGCGTAGCGTCGGGCTGCCGGCCTGCCATTGCCCGCCGAGGTGCGGGCTGAGCAGATCCTGTAGGTGCTGCGGATCGAGCTGCGCCATCTCCAGCGCCCCCTGATGGTTGCCCTGTTGCAGCAGCTGTTGCAGCAGCTGTGCGCGCAGTTCATCCGGGGTTTTCAGGCAGTGCAGGCGGGCGCGTTTGCCGCGTCCGGGTTGCGAATGCCAGCTCAGCCAGCCCTGATCCTGCAGCTGTTGCACCAGCGTGCGGGCGTGCCGTTCGCTGCAGTAGAACATCGCCGCCAGCTCGCCGATGGTCACGGCGACCGGCGCGCTGCCGAGCTGTTGGAACAGGCGTTGATATTGGCTGAGACGGTGAACCAGGCGCATGGGCAGAAATCCGGAACAGTTTTCTCAAATTGTTCACTATTACTTCCGTAAATACCATCCCATACTGCATTGATTGTAATCGCGTTCACATTCAAGAGGTCTTTATGTATCGCCTGGCAGCTTTCGATATGGACGGCACGCTGTTGATGCCGGATCACCGGGTTGGCCCGGAAACGCTGGCGGTGCTGAACCAGCTGGTGGAACGGGAGATGGTGGTGACGTTCGCCACTGGGCGGCACTACCTCGACGCGCAACCGATCATGGCGCAACTGGGGCTGCAGGGTTACCTGATCACCGGCAATGGCACGCGAGTGTATGACAACCGCGGCCAACAGCTGCACGCCACCGATTTGCCGGCGGCGGTCGCCGAAGAGGTGCTGCATCATCATTGGCACACCCGCGCCAGCATGCATGTGTTCCGCGACGAAGGTTGGCTGACCGAGTTTCCCGTGCCGGAAGAGATGCTGCGGGCGCACCACCTGAGCGGCTTTCGTTTTCAGCTGGCCGACGTACGCCGCCTGCCGGCGTTCGGCAACAGCAAAGTGTGCTTTGTCGCGCCCCACGAGGAGCTGCTGGCGTTGCAAGTGCAGCTGCGGGCGCAGCTGGGTGACGAGGCAGACCTGTGCTTTTCCGCCTACGACTGCCTGGAGGTGCTGCCGCTCGGTTGCAACAAGGGCACGGCGCTGGACCGGCTGAGCCGCCATCTGGGGTTGACGATGGCCGACTGCATGGCGTTCGGCGACGCGATGAACGACAAAGAGATGCTGGGGGCGGTGGGGCACGGCGTGGTGATGGGCAACGCCCTGCCGCAGCTGAAATCCCTGCTGCCGCAACTACCGGTTATCGGCCATTGCCAACAGCAGGCGGTGGCCCACTATTTACAACATTGGCTGCGTTCACCTTGCCTCACCTATTCCCCCGAAGAATGAGGTTCTCCTTACAGCCGGCCGGGTATGACTACCCGGCTTTTTTTTATCCGGAGCCTGACGTTATAAATCCGCCAGCTGCGCCAGATACGGCTGCAAATCGCCGATGTTATTGCTGACCCATTCCGGGTTGTAATAGGTATCCAGATAACGCTCGCCGCTGTCGCACAGCAGGGTGACGATCGACCCTTGCTCGCCGTTTTCCCGCATCTGTTTCGCCAACTGCAGCGCACCCCAGACGTTGGTGCCGGTGGAGGCGCCAACCTTGCGGCCGAGCACGCCTTCCAGCCAGTGAATGGTGGCGACGCTGGCGGCATCCGGCACCCGCAGCATGTTGTCGACCACCGACGGGATGAACGACGGCTCGGCGCGCGGGCGGCCAATGCCTTCGATACGGCTGCCGCAGCTGCCGATCAGGGTGCGATCGCCGTGGTGGAAGCAGTCATAGAACACTGAGTTTTCCGGATCGACCACTGTCAATTGGGTGTCGTGCCCCTGATAGCGGATGTAGCGCCCCAGCGTGGCGGAGGTGCCGCCGGTGCCGGCGCTCATCACGATGTGTTTCGGCACCGGGAAGGGTTCGCGCGCCATCTGGCGGAAGATGCTGTCGGCGATGTTGTTGTTGCCGCGCCAGTCGGTGGCGCGCTCGGCGTAGGTGAACTGATCCATATAGTGGCCGTTCAGCTCTTTCGCCAGCTGTTCGGAGGCGGCGTAGATCTGGGCGGCGTGATCGACGAAGTGACAGCGGCCGCCGTAAAAGGCGATCTGCTCCACCTTGCGGCGTGCGGTGCAGGACGGCATCACTGCGATGAACGGCAGGCCGATCAGACGAGCGAAGTAGGCTTCGGACACCGCGGTGCTGCCGGAAGAGGCCTCGATGATGGTGGTGTTCTCGGTGATCCAGCCGTTGCACAGGCCGTAAAGGAACAGCGAGCGCGCCAGACGGTGTTTCAGGCTGCCGGTCGGGTGGGTGCTCTCATCCTTCAGATACAGGCAAATGCCGGGAAATGCCGGTAGGTTCAGGCGAATCAGGTGCGTATCGGCGGAGCGCTGAAAATCCGCTTCTATTTCACCGATAGCATATTTTACCCAAGAGTTTGTCATGATTTGGCCTCAGAATAGGGGGCAGGTTTATGGCGTAGCATAGCCTGTCGGCAGGAAAAAAGGATTGCTATTTTCCCTGTTTAATCGCCTAATGAGAGAAAATTTTTCTCCTGGTGGCCGCTATGTTAGATAAAACAGACCGTAAGCTGCTGTGCATGCTGCAGCAAGACTGCACCCAGTCGCTGCAGGCGCTGGCCGATGCGGTCAATTTGACCTCGACGCCGTGCTGGAAACGGCTGAAGCGCCTGGAAGACGAGGGTTATATCCGCGGCCGGGTGGCCTTGCTGGATAACGAAAAGCTCGGCCTGGGGCTGACGGCGTTCGTGCTGATCAAGACCCAGCAGCACAGCAGCGAGTGGTATCAGGCGTTTGTGCAGCTGACCAGCCAGATGCCCGAGGTGCTGGCGTTCTACCGCATGGCGGGGGAGTACGACTACCTGATGCAGGTCGAAGTGGCGGACATGAAAAGCTACGACGGTTTTTACAAGCGCCTGGTGAACGGCGTACCGGGCCTCATCGACGTCACCTCGAGCTTTGCCATGGAAAAAATCAAATACACCACCGCGCTGCCGGTGCCGGAGTGAAAAGTTCACCGGACGGGCGGCTCAACGGTGGTATCCTGCTCTGCTGAAGCAGAAAAAGAGACAAATCCCATAAAACCCTGGAATCAAACTGCGTGAGATTATTTGCTCAAATCGGCTGGTACTTCCGCCGGGAGTGGCGCCGCTACCTCGGGGCGGTGGTGCTGCTGATCGTCATCGCCATCCTGCAACTGCTGCCGCCTAAGCTGGTCGGCATCATCGTGGACGGCGTCACCGAAAAACAAATGTCTACCGGCGTGCTGATGGCCTGGCTCGGGCTGATGATCGGCACCGCGATCGTCGTTTACCTGCTGCGCTATGTGTGGCGGGTGTTGCTGTTCGGCGCGTCCTATCAGCTGGCGGTCGAGCTGCGCGAAAACTTTTACCGCCAGCTCAGCCGGCAAAACCCGGCGTTCTACCTGCGCCACCGCACCGGCGATCTGATGGCGCGTGCCACCAACGACGTGGACCGCGTGGTGTTCGCCGCCGGTGAAGGCGTGCTGACGCTGGTGGATTCGCTGGTGATGGGGTTGGTGGTGCTGGTGGTGATGAGCACCCAAATCAGCTGGCAGCTGACGGTGCTGGCATTGATCCCGATGCCGCTGATGGCGATCGCCATCAAATATTACGGCGACCAGCTGCACCAGCGCTTTAAATCGGCGCAGGCGGCGTTTTCCAGCCTGAACGATCAGGCGCAGGAAAGCATGACCAGCATCCGCATGATCAAGGCTTTCGGGCTGGAAGATCACCAATCCAACCGCTTCGCCGAAGTCGCGGCGCAGACCGGCGCCAAGAACATGCACGTGGCGCGGGTGGATGCACGCTTCGATCCGACCATTTATATCGCCATCGGCGCCTCTAATCTGCTGGCCATCGGCGGTGGCAGCTGGATGGTGGTGAACGGTTCGCTGACGCTCGGGCAACTGACCAGCTTTGTGATGTATCTCGGCCTGATGATCTGGCCGATGCTGGCGCTGGCCTGGATGTTCAACATCGTCGAGCGCGGCAGCGCGGCCTACAGCCGCATCCGCAGCCTGCTCGACGAGGCGCCGGCGGTGCAGGACGGCCCGCAGGCGCTGCCGGCCGGGCGCGGCGTGCTGGACGTGGATATCCGCGCGTTCCACTACCCGGAAAACCCGCGCCCGGCGCTGCATGACGTGACGCTGACGCTAAAGCCGGGGCAAATGCTGGGGCTGTGCGGGCCGACCGGGGCCGGTAAATCGACATTACTGTCGCTAATTCAGCGCCAGTTCGATGTCAACGAAGGGCAGATCCGCTATCACGGCCTGCCGTTGCCGCAGGTCAAACTCGACGACTGGCGTTCGCGGCTGTCGGTGGTGAGCCAAACGCCGTTCCTGTTCTCCGATACCGTGGCGAACAACATCGCGTTGGGCCATCCGGGCGCGACGCAGGCGCAGATCGAACAGGCGGCGCGGTTGGCCAGCGTTCATGAGGACATTCTGCGGCTGCCGCAGGGCTATGACACCGAGGTGGGCGAGCGCGGCGTGATGCTGTCGGGTGGGCAGAAACAGCGTATCTCCATTGCGCGTGCGCTGCTGCTGGATGCGGAGATCCTGATCCTCGACGACGCGTTGTCGGCGGTGGACGGCCGTACCGAACACCAGATCCTGCATAACCTGCGCAGCTGGGGGCAAGATCGCACGGTGATCATCAGCGCGCACCGGCTGTCGGCATTGACTGAAGCCAGCGAGATCCTGGTGATGCAGCACGGTGGCGTTGCCCAGCGCGGCGATCCGGCGGCGCTGGCGGCGCAGCCGGGCTGGTATCGCGATATGTACCGTTATCAGCAGCTGGAAGCGGCGCTGGACGAAGCGCCGGAAAACGGCGAGGAGGCGTTGGCCGATGAATAAAGTGCAAAAGCTGTGGCCGACGCTGAAGCGGCTGCTGGCCTACGGCTCGCCGTACCGCAAACCGCTGGGGCTGGCGGTGTTGATGCTGTGGATAGCGGCGGCGGCGGAAGTCGCCGGGCCGATCCTGGTGAGCTATTTTATCGATAACTACGTCGCCAAAGGACAACTGCCGCTGATGATTGTCGGCGGGCTGGCGGCGGCTTACATTCTGCTGGAGCTGCTGGCGGCGGCGCTGCACTACTTTCAGGCGCTGCTGTTCAACCAGGCGGCGGTGGGCGTGGTGCAGCGGCTGCGCACCGACGTGATGGACGCCGCGCTGCGCCAGCCGCTCAGCGCCTTCGATACGCAGCCGGTCGGGCAATTGATCTCGCGCGTCACCAACGACACCGAGGTGATCAAGGATCTGTACGTGATGGTGGTCTCCACGGTGCTGAAAAGCGCCGCGCTGATCGGCACCATGCTGGTGGCGATGTTCAGCCTCGACTGGCGCATGGCGCTGGTGGCGGTCTGCATCTTCCCGGCGGTGTTCGTGGTGATGGGCATCTATCAATACTACAGCACACCGATCGTGCGACGGGTGCGCAGCTATCTGGCGGACATCAACGACGGCTTCAACGAAGTGATCAACGGCATGGGCGTGATTCAGCAGTTCCGCCAGCAGGTGCGCTTCGGCGAACGCATGAGCGCCGCCAGCCAGTCGCACTATCTGGCGCGTATGCAGACCCTGCGGCTCGACGGTTTCCTGCTGCGGCCGCTGCTCAGCCTGTTTTCGGCGCTGGTGCTGTGCGGATTGCTGATGCTGTTCGGCTTCAGCGGCGAGGGGGTGATTGGCGTCGGCGTGCTCTACGCCTTCATCAACTACCTGGGGCGCCTGAACGAACCGCTGATCGAGCTCACGTCGCAGCAATCGATCCTGCAGCAGGCGGTAGTGGCCGGCGAACGCATTTTCGAGCTGATGGATCGCAGCCAGCAGAGTTACGGCGCCGACGATCGTCCGTTGGCCGGTGGCCGCATCGACATCACCGATCTGAGCTTCGCTTACCGCGCGGACAAAAAGGTGCTGCAGCACATTTCGCTGGCGGTGCCTTCGCGCGGCTTCGTGGCACTGGTTGGGCATACCGGCAGCGGCAAGAGCACCTTAGCCAACCTGCTGATGGGCTATTACCCGGTCAGCGAGGGGGAAGTGCACCTCGATGGCCGCCCGCTATCCAGCCTGTCGCACCGCACGCTGCGCCAGGGCGTGGCGATGGTGCAGCAGGATCCGGTGGTGATCGCCGATTCGGTGCTGGCCAACGTCACGTTGGGGCGCAACATCGAGGAAGACGCCGTGTGGCGGGCGCTGGAAACGGTGCAGCTGGCGGATCTGGTGCGCGGCTTCCCGCAGGGTATTCACACCCGGCTGGGGGAGCAGGGCAATAACCTGTCGGTCGGGCAGAAACAGCTGCTGGCGATGGCGCGGGTCTTGGTGCAGGCGCCGCAGATCCTGATCCTCGACGAGGCGACCGCCAACATCGACTCGGGCACCGAACAGGCGATCCAGCGCGCGTTGCGTGCGATCCGCGAGCACACCACGCTGGTGGTGATCGCCCACCGGCTGTCGACCATCGTCGATGCCGATTCCATCCTGGTGCTGCATCGCGGCCAGGCGGTAGAGCAGGGTAACCATCAGCAGCTGCTGGCGCAGCAGGGGCGCTACTACCAGATGTACCAGCTGCAGCTGGCGGGCGAGCAGCTGGCGGAAGCGGTGCGCGAAGAGAGCCAACCCGCCTGAACATGGGCCGCGATCGCGGCCCTTCTTTCTTTCCCTCGCACCACAAGCAGGCAACCCGCCTGCATCACGCCCCCTTTCTGCACTTTTTCGACGCGATGCGCACCAAATTAGTGCGCGATATTTAATCAATTTAAGGTATCGGTACGGCGACGGGGCCTGATGGTGCCCGCGTACCCGCTAATCCACTGAATCACCATGCAAAATTAAATATGGCATAGCCCTTGCTACATATGACGCGTACCAGGGGTGAGTTTGGGCTTAATTCGTGGAGGGGCAATATGAAGCTGGTGACCGTGGTAATCAAACCGTTCAAGCTGGAGGACGTGCGCGAGGCTCTGTCCTCCGTGGGCATTCAAGGGTTGACCGTAACCGAAGTGAAGGGCTTTGGCCGCCAGAAGGGGCATGCCGAGCTGTATCGCGGCGCCGAGTATAACGTCAACTTCCTGCCCAAGGTCAAAATCGATATCGCCATTGCCGACGATCAGTTGGATGAAGTGGTTGATGTGATTAGCAAAGCCGCCTACACCGGCAAAATCGGCGACGGCAAAATTTTCGTTGCCGAGTTGCAACGCGTGATCCGCATTCGCACCGGCGAAACCGACGAATCGGCACTGTAACCGCGAACTCAGTTAAGTGATGGGGATGGATTGATAATGAAAAGACTGTTATCCATGTTGGGCCTGAGTTCGGTAACCCTGGTTCCTTCTTTGGCCCTGGCCGCCCCGGCGGTCGCCGATAAGGCCGACAACGCCTTTATGATGATCTGCACCGCGTTGGTGCTGTTCATGACGCTGCCGGGCATCGCGCTGTTTTATGGTGGCCTGCTGCGCGGCAAAAACGTGCTGTCGATGCTGACGCAGGTCACCGTCACCTTCGCGCTGGTCTGCGTACTGTGGGTGTTGTATGGCTACAGCCTGGCGTTCAGCGAGGGCAATGCGGTGTTCGGCGGGTTCGAAACGGCGATGCTGAAAGGCATCGGCATCGACAGCGTCACCGGCAGCATCAGCCAGATGATCCACGTCGCCTTCCAGGCGTCCTTCGCCTGCATTACCGTGGCGCTGGTGGTGGGGGGCTTCGCCGAACGCATTCGCTTCTCGGCGGTGCTGATCTTCGCGATCGTATGGTTCACCCTGTCTTATCTGCCGATTGCGCACATGGTGTGGGGCGGCGGCTACCTGGCCGCCGACGGCGCATTGGACTTCGCCGGCGGCACCGTGGTGCACATCAACGCCGCCAGCGCCGGGTTGATCGGTGCCTACCTGATCGGCAAGCGCGCCGGCTTCGGTAAAGAGGCGTTCAAACCGCACAACCTGCCGATGGTGTTTACCGGGGCGTCCATCCTGTATATCGGCTGGTTCGGTTTCAACGCCGGCTCCGCCAGCGCGGCCAACGGCATTGCGGCCCTGGCATTCCTCAATACCGTGGTCGCCACTGCGGGCGCCATTCTCTCCTGGACCTTCGCCGAGTGGGTGCTGCGCGGCAAGCCTTCGCTGCTGGGCGCCTGCTCCGGCATGATCGCCGGGCTGGTTGCGGTGACGCCGGCGGCGGGCACCGTGGGCGTGGGCGGGGCGTTGATCATCGGCCTGGTGGGCGGCGTCGCCGGCCTGTGGGGCGTAGTGACGCTGAAGAAATGGCTGAAAGTGGACGACACCTGCGACGTGTTCGGCGTACACGGGGTGTGCGGCATCGTCGGCTGTCTGCTGACCGGGGTGTTCACCGCCTCTTCACTGGGCGGCACCGGCTATGCCGAAGGGGTGACGATGGGCCATCAGGTCTGGATCCAGCTGGTGAGCGTGCTGATCACGCTGGTATGGTCGAGCGTCGTCGCCTTTATCGCCTTCAAGATCGCGGGAGCGATGGTGGGTCTGAGAGTGCCGGAAGAGCAGGAACGCGAGGGGCTGGACGTCAACAGCCACGGCGAGAGCGCCTACAACCAATAAGACTCGAAGCAGGGCAGTGCGCTAAAGACTAAAATAATGATGAAGCCAAAAGGGGCGATGGAAACATCGCCCCTTTCTTTATGCTGCGGATCAGGCGTCGCGCTGGCGAATCACCCCTTCCTGCACGGTGGTGGCGACCAGTACGCCGTCGCGGGTATAGATCTGGCCGCGTACAAAGCCCCGTGCGCCGGAGGCGGAGGAGCTCTCCACCGCGTACAGCAGCCAGTCATCCATGCGGAACGGACGGTGGAACCACATGGAGTGGTCAATGGTGGCCACCTGCATGCCCGGCTCGAGGAAGCCGACGCCGTGCGGCTGCAGCGCGGTCGGCAGGAAGTTAAAGTCCGACGCGTAGCCCAGCAGGTATTGGTGGATGCGTTGATCGTCCGGCATGCTGCCGTTGGCGCGGAACCACACGTAGCGATGGGGTTCTTCCACGCTGCCTTTCAACGGATTGTGGAATTTCACCGGGCGCATTTCGATCGGCTTCTGGCCGATAAATTTTTCGCGCACTTTTTCCGGCAGCATATGCGCCAGCTTCTGGGCGATCTCTGATTCGGACAACAGCCCTTCCGGCGGCGGCACGTCCGGCATCAGGTTCTGGTGCTCGAAACCTGCCTCCGGGCTCTGGAAGGAGGCGGTCATATAGAAGATAGGTTTGCCGTGCTGGATGGCGCTGACGCGGCGTGCGCTGAAGCTGTTGCCGTCGCGCAGGGTTTCCACGTCGTAAACGATAGGCTTGCTGCTGTCGCCCGGGCGCAGGAAGTAGCTGTGGAACGAATGCACGCTGCGCTCGTCAGGCACCGTCTGCTTGGCGGCGTACAGCGCCTGGCCGACCACCTGTCCGCCGAACACCTGGCGCAGCCCCAGATCTTCACTCTGGCCGCGGAACAGCCCTTCTTCGATTTTCTCCAGATCCAGCAGATCGAGGAGGTTTTGCAATGCCTGGCTCATAAAATTGTTACCTTTCTAATAATCATTTTGCGCAGTGTGCGGAATATCACGGCGCGGCGTCAACATTTTGCGTTAAAGGGCCGATGAGAATGCTCTTAATCCTGGGCGCCTTGGCCTGTTTAAGTGATTAATAGGTGGGGCAAAGTGGATTTATCAGTGTTTTGTGCTAGGTTTAATAGGTGAGGTGGTGAAAGCCACCAACATGTTGATAATAAAAAAGGAGACCGATCCATGAAACTCTGGCAAATCGTAGGCGGTGCCGCGGCACTGACGATCACGCTGGCAGGATGCGCGCAAAAGAGTGCTGATGTGCCTACACAGGCGGCCGGTAACCCGGCGGCTGCGCAAACGCAGATTCAGGGCCCGGCGGTGACAGGTTCGGTTAATATACGTCAGCGCATTGCGCTGCCGCCGGACGCCGTGCTGACGGTCACCCTCTCTGACGCCTCGCTGGCGGATGCGCCGTCCAAAGTGATTGCACAGCGCGCGGTACGCACTGAAGGGCAACAGGCGCCGTTCAACTTTACGCTGCCGTATAACCCGTCCGACATCCAACCGAATGCGCGTATCATTCTGAGCGCGGCGGTGACGGTCAACGGGCGACTGATGTTTATTACCGACACCATCCAGGAAGTGGTTAACCGCAACGGCACCCGTGCCGATCTGCTGCTGGTTCCGGTTCAGGGTGTGCCGATTCAGGCTGCGCCAACCGCCATGCAGTAATCTTACTGCGGTACAGCAAGATGAAATCAACAGCCTTTGCGCTTCGGCCAAAGGCTGTTTTGTTTTACCAGCGCCAGCCGTAGCGATCGAAATCGACCGTGCTGTGCGGGCCGAAAATAATCCCCTCCGCCAGCAATGCCTGCCGTTGCCGTTGAAAATCCTCCCCCTGCTGCGATATCTGTCCGTGGCGGTTGATCACCCGGTGCCAGGGCAGCGTGCTGCCTTCCGGCAAACGCCGCAGCACGCCGCCGACCTGACGCGCGGCGCGCGGCGAGCCGGCCAGCCGGGCGACTTCGCCGTAGGTGGTTACTTTGCCGTAAGGAATGGCGGCCACGACGTGGAATACCCGCTGGCTGAAAGAGGCGTCTTCTGGTTGCATATTGCTGTTCCTGCGCGAGTCAAAACCCAGGCGGAGAGTGTGCCACAGCGCAGGTGGGTAAGAAAACAGCGGTTGGTCCCGGTTGGCTTGCTATTTGATAGGGTATCGCCGATAATGCCCACCGCTTCGGAGTACAGAAGCCGTCAATGGGGGCCCTGTTGGTTCTCCCGCAACACTAACTTGTGAACTCGGTCAGGTCCGGAAGGAAGCAGCCGCAGCAGGTGACGTGTGTGCCGGGATGTAGCTGGCAGGGTCCCCACCCATTTGGGCTTCGCCAATCCGCGTTTTTGTTACCTCTCTTCCACGTATCTATTATCCATTTCTGCCATCAGGCAGAGCGACACGCATTTCATTTCTTCCCGCCCTCAATTCTTTTGGATAATGAATTAGCGGTTCTGGGGAGCGGGCATAGTGAGGTGGGCGATGAGGTAACCTGCCTCGATTAAAAAAGAAAATTGTTTCCGGGCAATATTATTTTCGAAAGAGGGAGCGTAAATGAAGTTTTACTGTCAATAGGAAAAGTACGCATTCAACGTGGCCATTGAAGCCGATAAAAGCATCGGCTCAACGCGTCGGGGGGCTGATTATCTGACATATTTCCAAACGGAGGTGGGGATTTTGTCATACAGTTTGTTCATGGTGAGCTCGGCCAGACGGTGATCGGCCGCTGAGTAAAACAGCTCCAGTTCATCATCGGACAGCTCGTACTTATTTTTCTCAATAACACGTTCGAGAGTATCAATCGTGGTGCATTTACGTAAACGCATCAGATAGTCGGTTTTAGTCATGGTGGCCTTTAGTTTAATAACCGTAAAATAGCTCGGGAATAATTATCCCCTAAGTTTTCATTGTCGTACAGATGTCCTCTCCTGAGAACATTCTGAATAATCTCGCCTTGGTTTTTTGCCAGCGGCGCAGGTCGGAATCATTGATACCGTAGCTGCTGAACAGCGTATAGGTATCGTCGAGATATTCTTCGACTAACTCCGACAGGTCAGATTCGTCCATGTATTTAATTTTATAGCTCATCACAAACGAAGCGATATGTTCGATCAACTCATTAAGCTGCAGGTTGACGGAGGACGTCGGATCGTTGACCCACCCATGATGGCTGTCTCCCAGGGTAGCGATACCTTCATCATACAAATTTTCGCACAAGAATTTGAGCTGAGCAATGTCGTGTCGCTTAGGCGAATACTCATCCATATCATCCCCTCCGTAAGTCTTAATTGCGGTGTGATAACACTATGTGAGTAAGCTGATTTACATCATGAACGGAGGCAGCTTAACGGTGGTTAAATAAACTTCCCGTAAAATGAATATAAATCATTTTTTCGCGTTTGGCCTGTAGTTATTACGTAAACTTACAATTCATCCGCAGTTGATGGGCGTGAGTTATCAATGATGTCGAAGATTAAACCCCGCGCCGTCACTCGAAACCGGACGCTGTCGTTGATGATATCTTCGCTGTTGATATCCAGGCAGGCATTAAAAATGCCCCACTTATAGCGATAACTCATTGAATAATCGCCGTCACCTTGTTGCACTATATCAAGTATTTCTAATGAATCCTCGACATAGCGTGCGCTTTCAGAATAAAAGCTGAGTCCGCTGGTCAGCGCTGGCACTAACTCCGCTATATTGTCATTAATCACTTTCTTTAATTCTTTAACAGAAAGTGCGTTGACTTCCAGGTTACAGGCAAGGGTAACAAGCATTAATCTCGGCCAACAACAATGTTATCTACTTATCTTACTCCTTTTCCGGCCTCGTCGGTAAATTTTTCGATTTATCGCTGTTCTTTACCTTACGCCAACATTCCAACCGAACGGAAATATCCCTGGGTTTGGTAAGGGAGGGTTATGGGGGGAAGATCCGCTGCACGAGGGACTGTTACGTTCCGTTGCATTATTGTCGCGCCATAGCTTGAGATACGGTAGTTGTTGTGATGTTATATTATAACTATTAACTCACCATTTTGGCCACGACATTGACCCCCACTTCGCAACATGACGCCGCGCCGTCACTGAATTCGTTGTTCACCACCTCCGCTGCCGCGCGTTGCGCAGGTGCCGTTATGCTGCTGGCCCTGCTGTGGCTCGGCATCTTCTGGGCGGTGTCACTGCCATGATTACCTTGCGTCAGCTGGCGATAGGCTATGGGACCAAGCCACTTTTCCCGCCGCTGAGCGGGCAGTTTACCGCCGGATCGTTAACCGCTGTGGTGGGCGTCAACGGGGCAGGTAAGTCGACGCTGTTGAAAACCTTCGCCGGATTGTTGCCGCCGTTGGGGGGCTGCCTGAGTTTTAGCGGCGGAAAGCTACCGCGCAGAGCTTATTTGCCGCAGCAGGCGGAGCTGGATCGGCAGTTCCCCATCGCGGTGAGCGATCTGGTGGCGATGGGCTGTTGGCCACAAAGCGGCATGTTCGGCGGCATGAACAAGCGTGCGGCGAGCCAGGTCAATGAGGCGCTGGCGAACGTTGGCATGAGCGCGCTGGCGCGTAGCCCGGTGGGCGAACTGTCCGGCGGCCAGCTGCAGCGGGTGTTGTTTGCGCGCCTGCTGGTCCAACAGGCGCCGCTGATTTTGCTGGATGAGCCTTTTACCGGCATCGACAGCGCCACCACGCAGATTTTGCTGCAGGCGATCGCGCAACTGCATCGGCAGGGGAGAACGGTGATCGCCGTGCTGCACGATATGTCGATGGTTGCCGAGCATTTTCCACAGGCGCTGTTGCTGACGCCACAGGCTTGCCATTGGGGCGCGGCCGAGCGGGTGCTGGAACAGGTGCCGAGGTATCGTGTCGCCGAACGGCAGCCGGATCTGCGGGCGGTGGCGCCATGATGCTGTGGCATGGGCTTATCGATCCTTTTCTCTCTTTCGGTTTTATGCGCCGCGCGCTCATGGCGTGCCTGGCATTGTCGCTCAGCGCCGCCCCGCTGGGCGTGTTTCTGTTGTTGCGCCGCATGAGCCTGGTGGGGGATGCGTTATCCCACGCGGTGTTGCCGGGCGCGGCGATCGGCTATCTGATCTCCGGCATGTCGCTGGTGGCGATGGGCGTGGGCGGCTTTATCGCCGGACTGGCGGTGGCGATGCTGTCCGGCCTGGTGAGCCGCCGCACGCCGCTGAAAGAGGATGCCAGCTTCGCCGGGTTCTATCTGGGCTCACTGGCGCTGGGGGTCACGCTGGTCTCGCTGCGTGGCTCCAGCGTAGATCTGCTGCACGTGCTGTTCGGTTCGATCCTGGCGGTGGATGCCCAGGCGATGCTGATGGTCGGTGCGATCGCCTCGGTTTCGCTGCTGGCGCTGGCGGCGCTGTACCGCGCGTTAGTGATCGAATCCTTCGACGTGACTTTTCTGCGCGTCAACGCCCCACGCCGGTTGGCGCTGATCCACGGCCTGTTTCTGTCGCTGGTGGTGGTCAATCTGGTGGCGGGATTCCAGATCCTCGGCACCCTGATGTCGGTGGGGCTGATGATGCTGCCCGCCGCCAGCGCGCGCTTCTGGGCGCGCAATCTGCCGCAGACGCTGGCGGTGGCGATGGGCATCGGCGCGCTTTCCAGCCTGATTGGGCTGGTGTGGTCCTATTATGCGTCGCTGCCTGCCGGCCCGGCGATCGTGCTCAGCGCCAGCGTCATCTTTTTCGTCTCGATCCTGTTTGGAACGCGCGGAGGCATTTGCGCCTTCGCGCGCCGTTGAGAAGTGCCATTTGCAAGGAGAAAGTATGAAACGTTTACCTATATCGCTGGCGGTTGCTGCTCTGCTGGCCAGCCCATGGGCGATGGCGAAGACCGTCGACGCCGTCGCCAGCTTTTCCATTCTGGGCGATATCGTCAAACAGGTGGGTGGCGATCACGTCAAGGTCAGCACGCTGGTGGGGCCGGATGGCGATCCGCACAGTTTCGAACCTTCGCCGCAGGACGGCAAGAAGCTGGCTCAGGCTGATGTGGTGTTCGTCAGCGGCCTGGGGCTGGAAGGGTGGATCGATCGCCTGGTCAGAGCTTCGGGTTATAAAGGGCAGGTAATCACCGCTTCACAGGGGATCAGCACCCGCCAGATGGAGGAGGACGGCAAACCGATTACCGATCCCCATGCCTGGAACAGCATGAAAAACGGCGTGCAGTACGCCACCAACGTGATGAACGCCCTGATTGCCGCCGACCCCGAGGATGCCAACTATTTTCGCCAGCGCGGAGCCGAATACATTCAGCAGTTGCAAAAGCTGGACCTGTGGGCCAAAACCCAGTTCGCCGCAGTGCCGCCACAGAAACGTAAGGTGCTGACCAGCCATGACGCTTTTGGCTACTTTGGGCAAGAGTATGGCGTCACCTTCCTTGCCCCGGTCGGATTTTCCACCGAGGCCGAAGCCAGCGCCAGCGACGTGGCGGGCCTGATCAAGCAGATCAAACAGGAAAAGGTTAACGCTTACTTTATCGAAAATCAGACCGATCCGCGGCTGGTGAAACAGATTGCCGCCGCCACCGGCGCCAAGGCGGGCGGCGAGCTGTACCCTGAAGCGCTCTCCCGCGCGGGCGGCCCGGCGGCCACCTATGAGCAGGCGTTCAAGCACAATGTCGACGCGCTGCTGAGCAGCATGAAGTAATCTCCGCCCCCGCCTGCCGGCGGGGGACGGCTTGCAGGCACTTTCTCGCCATAAAAAAAGCCCCGTTGAGCAGCAACGGGGCTTGGCGACAGATGACACTGGGGAGTTAACGCTTTTTCTTACGTCCCTGTACCGCTTTGAATCGCGGATTGCTTTTACAGATCACATAGATGCGGCCACGACGACGCACGACTTTGCAATCCGGGTGGCGATTTTTCGCCGAACGCAATGAACTCAATACCTGCATGGGATTTCCTTGTTACTTATTGCCGATAAAGCGGCCAAAGCGCTGCTGGAAGCGCGCCGTGCTGCCTTCTTTGGAATAGTCTTTCTGCTTGCCGGTGTAATACGGATGCGAAGCGGAAGAGACGTCAAGGGTGACATATGGCCAGCTTTCGCCGTCCAGTTCGATGGTGCGATCGGTTTTGATGGTCGATCCCACTTTGAAGTAGGCGTTGGCGCTGACGTCGTGGAACACCACGGTGCGGTAATCGGGATGTATGCCGGGTTTCATAATGGCCCTCTCATGTAATGTTATACTATAACATCAATTATGCGCCGACCTGGCATCGCGATCAAGCGCAAATTGCACACAAGAGTGAATTAATGAGAACGGTTTGCATTAAGCAGCTGAAGCAAAAGAAAAAGGCCGCATGCGCGGCCTTTCGATTATCGGGTGGAGCTCATATCACTGAGCGATCAGTGGTGCTCTACCGGATGGCTGTGTTCCAGGTCCTCGTTCTTCTTGCTGAAGCGGCGGCGAACCACCACGAAGAACACCGGTACGAAGAAGATCGCCAAGACGGTGGCGGTGATCATCCCGCCCATTACGCCGGTACCTACCGCGTTCTGTGCGCCGGAGCCCGCACCGCTGCTGATAACCAGCGGCAGAACCCCGAGGATGAAGGCCAGAGACGTCATGAGGATTGGACGCAGACGCATACGCACCGCTTCCAACGTCGCTTCGATCAGGCCTTTGCCTTCTTTCTCCATCAGGTCTTTGGCGAATTCCACGATCAGGATGGCGTTCTTCGCCGACAGACCTATGGTGGTCAGCAGCCCCACCTGGAAGTACACGTCGTTGTTCATGCCGCGCATCGTCGCGGCCAGCAACGCACCGATAACCCCCAGCGGCAATACCAGCATGACCGAGAACGGCACAGACCAGCTTTCATACAGTGCCGCCAGACACAGGAACACCACCAGAATCGAGATGGCATACAGCGCCGGCGCCTGGTTGCCCGACAGACGTTCCTGATAGGACATGCCGGTCCAGTCGTAACCGATGCCGCTTGGCAGTTTGGACGCCAGCTGTTCCATCAGGTTCATCGCTTCACCGGTACTCTTGCCCGGTGCGGCCTGGCCCAGAATTTCCATCGACGGCAAGCCGTTATAGCGTTCCAGACGCGGTGAGCCGTATTCCCACTTCGCCGAAGAGAAGGCGGAGAATGGCACCATCTGGCCGCTGGTACCGCGCACGTACCACTTGTTGATGTCTTCCGGCAGCATACGGAACGGCGCCTCGGCCTGTACGTACACCTTCTTCACACGACCGCGGTCGATGAAGTCGTTGACGTACGAGCCACCCAGTGCGGTGCTCAGCGTGCTGTTGATGGTAGTGATGCTGACGCCCAACGCCTTGGCTTTCTCCTGATCGACGATCAGTTTGAACTGCGGCGTATCTTCCAGGCCGTTCGGGCGCACGCCCACCAGCACGTCCGGGTGCTGAGCAACCATGCCCAACAGCTGGTTACGCGCTTCGGTCAGTTTCTCGTGCCCCAGGCCGCCCTGGTCAATCAGCTCGAAGTCGAAGCCGGTTGCGGTACCGAGTTCGATAATCGCCGGCAGGTTGAACGGGAACACCAGGCCTTCTTTAATCTGCGAGAACGCGCCCATGGCACGGCCTGCGATCGCCTCGACCTTGTTCCCGGCCCCTGGGCGCTCACCCCAGTCTTTCAGGCTGACGAATGCCAGGCCGTTGTTCTGGCCGTTACCGTTGAAGCCGAAGCCCGCGACGGTAAACACCGAAACCACGTTGTCCTTTTCCTTGTTCAGGAAGTAGTCGGAGACTTCTTCCAGCACTTTGTTGGTACGGGACTCGGTGGCGCCGGCAGGCAACTGCACCATGGTCAACAGGATGCCCTGATCTTCGTCCGGCAGGAACGAGGAAGGCAGGCGCAGGAACAGCAGGCCCATGCCAACCACGATCAGCAGGTAGATGATCAGGTAGCGACCGGTGCTGCGCAGGATGTTGCCCACGCTGTCGGTATAGTGATGCGTGCTCTTCTCGAACATGCGGTTAAACCAGCCGAAGAAGCCTGTTTTAACCCCGTGATCGCCTTTCGGGATCGGTTTGAGCATGGTGGCGCACAGCGCCGGCGTCAGGATCAAGGCCACCAGCACCGACAGCGCCATCGCGGACACGATGGTGATCGAGAACTGGCGATAGATGGCACCGGTTGAACCGCCGAAGAACGCCATCGGCACGAATACCGCCGACAGCACCATGGCGATACCCACCAACGCGCCCTGGATCTGGCCCATCGATTTACGGGTCGCTTCTTTCGGCGGCAGCCCCTCTTCGGACATGACGCGCTCGACGTTTTCCACCACCACGATGGCGTCATCCACCAGCAGGCCGATCGCCAACACCATGCCGAACATCGTCAGGGTGTTTATCGAGAAGCCGAACGCCGCAAGGATCGCAAACGTCCCCAGCAGTACCACCGGCACCGCGATGGTTGGGATCAGCGTCGCGCGGAAGTTCTGCAGGAACAGATACATCACCAGGAATACCAGGATGATGGCTTCGATCAGCGTTTTCACCACTTCGTTGATGGAGATTTTAACGAACGGGGTGGTGTCGTACGGATAAACCACTTTCATCCCTTGCGGGAAGAATGGCGCCATCTTGGCCAACTCGTCTTTCACACCTTTGGCGGTGTTCAGTGCGTTGGCACCGGTAGCCAGTTTGATACCCAGACCGGCGGCAGGCTTACCGTTATAGCGAGCCGTAACCGCGTAGCTTTCCGCGCCGCGCTCGATGTGAGCGACGTCGCGCAGGCGCACCTGGGAACCGTCGGTATTCACCTTCAGCAGGATCTTGCCGAACTCTTCCGGCGAAGTCAGACGGGTCTGCGCGATGATCGAGGCGTTCAACTGCTGCCCCGGCACCGGCGGCAGGCCGCCCAGCTGGCCTGCGGCGATCTGGTTGTTCTGCTCGGTGATGGCGGAGGTCACGTCCGTAGTCGTCAGTTGGTAGTTGTTCAGCTTGTTCGGATCCAGCCAGATACGCATCGCGTACTGGGCACCGAACAGCTGCACTTCACCCACGCCGGACGAACGGCTAATCGGGTCCTTGATGTTGGACGCCACGTAGTCCGCAATATCGTCCTGAGTCATGTTCGGATCGTCGGAAACGAAGCCGGCCACCATCAGGAAGCTGCTGCTGGATTTTTCTACTTTCAGGCCCTGTTGCTGAACTTCTTGCGGCAGCAACGGGGTGGCCAACGACAGTTTGTTCTGGACCTGAACCTGCGCGATGTCAGGATCGGTGCCGGAATCAAACGTCAGGGTAATGGTGACGCTACCAGAGGAATCACTGGTGGAGGACATGTACATCAGGTTATCGATACCGTTCATGTTCTGTTCGATAATCTGCGTGACGGTATCCTGCACCGTTTTGGCATCTGCGCCCGGGTAGTTGGCGGAAATACTCACCGCCGGCGGTGCAATAGTGGGATACTGCGCGATAGGCAGTTTCATTATTGCAAGCACCCCCGCCAACATGACGATGATGGCGATTACCCAGGCGAAAATTGGGCGGTCTATAAAGAACTTAGCCATGTATTACAGGCTCCTTTTTATGACTTCTGCGCTTCAGACTGCGGCTGTTTTTGCGCCTGAGTGTCAACTTCCTGCACTTTTACCTGCGCGCCCGGATGCACTTTCATCAGGCCGGTGACGATCACGCGATCGCCGGCTTTCAGGCCATCGGTAACCAGCCATTTGTCGCCAATCGCCTGGTCTGCCTTCAGCGTGCGCAGCTCAACTTTGTCGTCTGCCCCTACCACCAACGCCGTCGCGTCGCCACGCGGGTTGCGGGTAACGCCTTGCTGAGGTACCAGCAGCGCATCGCTGCGCACGCCTTCGTCCAGACGGGCGCGTACGAACATGCCCGGCAACAGCGTATCGTTCGGGTTAGGGAACAAAGCGCGAATGGTGATGGAGCCGGTGGTCTCATCGACGGTGACATCGGAGAACTCCAGCGTGCCTTCCTGCGCGTATTCGGTGCCGTTTTCCAGCATCAGTTTCACTTTGGCCTTGCCGTTTTCCTGCTTCAGCGCGCCGCTGGCCAGTTCTTGCTTCAGGCGCAGGAAGTCGGTGCTCGACTGGGTGACGTCGACATACATCGGATCCAGCTGCTGCACGGTAGACAGTGCGGTTGCCTGGCCGTTGCTGACCAGTGCGCCTTCGGTCACGGCGGACTTGCCGATGCGGCCGGAGATCGGGGAGGTCACCTTGGTGTACGCCAGGTTGATGCGCGCGGTTTCCACGGCGGCCTTGGCGGCCACCACGGCGGCGTCCGCCTGCTGCAGCGTGGAGACGGCGTTGTCGTAGTCCTGTTTACTGATGTAGCTCGTGCCCAGCAATGGCTTGTAGCGGTTTACCGTCACGCGTGCGATGGAAGCGCTGGCCTGTGCTTTGGCCAAATCGCCTTTCGCGCTGTCGTAGCTGGCTTGATAAGTGGCGGGATCGATTTGGTACAGAGACGTCCCGGCCTTGATATCGCTGCCTTCAACGAAGTTGCGCTTCAGGATGATGCCGCTGACCTGAGGGCGAACTTCGGCGATACGATACGCAGCGGTGCGGCCAGGAAGATCGGTAGTGATGTTGAGAGGCTCGGCCTTCAAGGTGACTACGCCCACTTCAGGAGCCTGTTGTTGGGCGCCTTGCTGTTGGGTTTCTTTATCGTTACATCCTGTTAGCACTAAGCTGCCTGAAAGCATCAGAACGGCCGCCAGAGGCGTTAACCCTCTGTTTTTGTTCATAGAAAAACCTCAAGTGTCCGATTTCAAAATGATCAATGGATCACAAGCTTTAAAACCCATTGCTGCGTTAATTATATGTGCGTGCTATGGTACATACATTCGCGAATGTATGTAAATCACACTCCCCCTAAATAACAATGCCATGGCACGAAAAACCAAACAGCAGGCGCAAGAAACCCGACAGCAAATCCTTGATGCTGCGGTGAGAGAGTTCTCTGAACGTGGCGTTGCTGCAACGTCACTGACAGATATTGCCACCGCTGCCGGGGTTACGCGTGGAGCCATCTACTGGCACTTCAAGAATAAGGTAGACCTGTTTAATGAAGTTTGGGAATCTACCGAGCCGAAAATTGACCAGCTCGAAACAGAGTATCAGGCAAAGTTTCCCGATAATCCACTGCGGGTTATCCGAGAAATTCTGATTTACATTCTGACGTCTACGGTTGAAGACGGCCGTAGGCGGGCGTTGATGGAAATTATATTCCACAAATGCGAGTTTGTCGGTGAAATGATGCCGCTGCTGGATTCGCGCAAGGTGCTGTACCTCGCCGGCTACGAACGCATAGAAGCGGTGCTGTATAACTGCATTCACCACGAGCAATTGCCCGCCGATTTACATACCCGCCGTGCGGCGATCATCCTGCGCGGTTATATCACCGGCCTGATGGAAAACTGGCTGTTTATGCCGGAAAGTTTCGATCTGCGGGCCGAAGCCGAAGCGCTGGTGGACGCGTTTTTGGAGATGCTGCAGTTTTGCCCCACCTTGCGCCTCAAACCCGACGCGGCGACGCCTGGCGCCGACCGCCTTCCTTTATAAGGAGAAATTTCATGTCATCCATCGTTCTCATCGCCAATGGCGCCGCCTATGGCCATGAATCCTTGTTCAATGCGCTGCGGCTGGCCATTGCGCTGAAAGAGCAGCAGAGCAGCCTCGATCTGCGGCTGTTTCTGATGTCCGATGCGGTGGTGGCCGGGCTGGCCGGGCAGCAGCCGCATGAAGGGTATCACCTGCAGCAGATGCTGGAGATCCTCACCGCGCAGCAGGTGCCGATCAAGCTGTGCAAGACCTGCGCCGACGCGCGCGGCGTCAGCCGCTTGCCGCTGGCGGACGGCGTGGCGATCGGCACGCTGGTCGAGCTGGCGCAATGGACGCTGGCGGCGGAGAAAGTGCTGACTTTCTGATTTCGCGACAACGGGACATCACCGGCAACGCTTTTGTTGTTCGTTGCCCGCCGGCGATCGTGATAATCTTCAGGCTTCTTAACCGATCCGAAGCTAAATCATGCATCGCTGGTTGACTCTGCCTTTTCTGGCGCCGCTCACGTTTGTCGGCGCATGCCGGCGGCGTATCGCCGCCGCGACACTCCTTTTCCTGATTTGCGCGCTCAGCTTGCCGGCGCAGGCGGCGCTGAACGGCGATCTGCCGCAGCGCAGCGACGTGCAAAGCCAGCTGGAAACGCTGAACAAGCAAAAAGCCCTGACGCCGGTCGAAAAACTCTCCCAGCAGGATTTGACCCGCACGCTGGAGCTGCTGGACGCCATCGAGCGCAACCGGCAGGACACCGCACAGCTTAAACAGCAGGTGCAGCAGGCGCCGGCGAAGCTCAATCAGGTCACCGCCGAACTGGATGCGCTGAAGCAGCCGGTGGATAATGCGGCGGCGCGCGCCGCGCTGTTGCCGCTGTCGCTGCGCCAGCTGGAAAGCCGGCTGTATCAAACGCTCGACGAGCTGCAAAGCGCGCAGGAGAGCCTCTCCACTTACAACAGCCAACTGGTGTCGCTGCAAACCCAGCCCGAGCGGGTGCAAAGCACCATGTACGCCGCTTCGCAGCGCCTGCAGGAGATCCGCAGCCAGCTCAGCGGCCAGACGCCGGGGCAAGATTCGCTGCGCAACAGCCAGCAGGTGATGCTGAACACCGAACAGGCGCTGCTCAACGCGCAGCTGGAGCTGCAGCGCAAGAGTCTGGAAGCCAACACCACGCTACAAGATCTGCTGCAAAAACAGCGCGATTACACCACGGCGCATATCGACGCGCTGGATCGGTCGGTGCAGCTGCTGCAGGAGCTCGTCAACAGTAAGCGCCTGACGCTGTCTGAAAAAACCGCCAAAGAGGCGCAGAACCCGGAAGACGCCACCGATATCCAGCACGATCAGTTGGTCAGCAAGCAGCTGGACGTCAACCGCCAGTTGAGTCAGCAGTTGATCGCTGCCACCGAAGAGAGCAACACCCTGTTCCAGCAGAATATTCGGGTCAAAAACTGGCTCGATCGCGGTCTGCAGGCGGAACGTAACCTGAAAGAGCAGATCCAGGTGCTGAAGGGCAGCCTGGTGCTGTCGCGCATCCTGTATCAGCAGCAGCAGAGCCTGCCGCAGGGCACGCTGCTGGCGGACATAGACACGCGCATCGCCGATCTGCGGCTGGAGCAGTTCGATATCAATCAGCAACGCGACGATCTGTTCAAGGGAGAGGATTACATCAACCAGCTGGTGGCCGAAAGCAAGGAAAAGGCCGGCCCGGAAGTGATCGACGCGCTGAAGGAAATTATCGACATGCGCCGCGAGCTGCTGGATCAGCTGAACAAGCAGCTCAGCAACCAGCTGTCGTTATCGATCAACCTGCAGATCAACCAGCAGCAGCTCACCAGCGTCTACGGTTCGTTGCAGGATACGCTGACCCAGCAGATTTTCTGGGTCAACAGCAACAAGCCGGTCGATCTGGCCTGGCTGAAGGCGATGCCGGAGGCGGTGCGCGATCAGCTCGCCGGGCTCGATATCAAATTCGACGGCGGCAAGCTATTGCAGGGCGGCTTGAATGCGCTGGTGTTCCTGATCCCGATGCTGCTGGCGATCGGGCTTTTGCGCTGGCGCTATCGGCTGATCGACGGCCATTTGCAAAAATTGGCCAACGACGTGGGGCAGCTTAAACGCGACGGCCAACTGCATACGCCGAAGGCCATCGCGCTGACCTTGCTGAAGGTGTTGCCCGGCGCCGCGCTGCTGCTCGGCGTCGGTTTCTGGATGTATCGCGCGGATTTCGGCATCAGCGACTTTATTTGGGCGCTGTCGCAGCAGCTGGCGTTGTCGTGGCTGGTGTTCGGCTTCAGCTACCGCATGCTGAAACCGGGCGGCATCGCCGAGCGGCATTTCAACTTCGGCGCCAACCTGTGCGCGCATTACCGCCGCCAGACGCTGCGGCTGGGGCTGGCGCTGCAGCCGCTGATCTTCTGGTCGGTCTTGGGCGAAAAAGCGCCGCTGCGCCTGGTGGAAGACGTCATCGGCCAGATCGTGGTGATGTTGACGCTGGCGCTGCTCACGGTGCTGGTGTTCCCGCTGTGCCGCGACAGCTGGCGTGAAAAGGGCTCGCACGCCGTGCGGCTGGTGGTGGTCACCGCGCTCGCCGCCACGCCGCTGATCCTGCTGGGGCTGATGTTTGCCGGCTACTTCTATACCACGCTGCGGCTGGCGAGCCGCTGGATAGACAGCCTGTATCTGTTCTTCCTGTGGAATATCGTGTACCTGACCGCGCTGCGCGGCCTGAGCGTGGCGGCGCGGCGCCTGGCCTACCGGCGCGCGTTGGCGCGGCGGCAAAACGTGGCGAAGGAGGGGGCCGAAGGCGGCGAGCCGGTGGTGGAAGAGCCGCCGCTGGCGCTCGATCAGATCAACCAGCAGTCGCTGCGCCTGACCACCCTGGTGCTGTTTGCTATCTTCGCCAGCGCCTTCTACGCCATTTGGTCGGATCTGGTGACGGTCATCGCCTACCTGGACAGCATCACGCTGTGGCATTACACCAGCACCGTGGCGGGCAGCAGCGTGTCGCAGGCGGTGACGTTGGGCAACATGATGGTGGCGTTCGCCGCGGTGATCGTCGCCTATGTGCTCACCCGCAACCTGCCCGGTCTGCTGGAGGTGGTGGTACTGTCGCGGCTGCAGCTGCGGCAGGGTGCGTCCTATGCCATCACCACCGTGCTCACTTACCTGATCACCGCCGTGGGCGCAGTGGTCGCATTGGGATCGCTGGGCGTTTCCTGGGACAAACTGCAATGGCTGGCCGCGGGTCTGACGGTCGGGCTGGGCTTTGGCCTGCAGGAGATCTTCGCCAACTTCGTCTCCGGCCTGATCATTCTGTTCGAACGCCCGATCCGCATCGGCGATACCATCACCATCGGCACCTTCTCCGGTTCGGTCAGCAAGATCCGCATTCGCGCCACCACCATTACCGACTTCGATCGCAAAGAGGTGATCATTCCGAACAAGGCGTTCGTCACCGAGCGGTTGATCAACTGGTCACTGTCGGACACCATCACCCGCGTGCTGATCAAGGTGGGCGTGGCCTACGGTTCCGATCTCGACAAGGTGAAAAAGGTGCTGCTGCAGGCGGCGCACGACAACCCGCGGGTGATGACCGATCCCGAACCGCAGGTGTTCTTCCTCAATTTCGGCGCCAGCACGCTGGATCATGAGCTGCGGCTGTATGTGCGCGAACTGCGCGATCGCAGCTACACCGTCGACGAGCTGAACCGCTCAATCGATCGTTTGTGTCGGGAGAACGACATCGACATCGCCTTCAACCAGCTGGAGGTCTATCTGCATAACCAGCAGGGCAACGAAGTGCAGGAAGTGAAAAGAACGCTGTCGCCGGATGAAGGCGGCCAGACGGCGGGCTGATAAGCGTTGAAAGACGAAAGGGACAGCGTCGCTGTCCCTGATTACTGTCCGGCAGGCAGATAGGGAGAGGTGACGCCGGCGCGCTGCAGTTTTTCCTGATAATCCCGTTTGACGATATCCAGCGCCGCCAGCGCGGTGGCCGGATCGATCTCGTTGCACTCCAGCAGGTAAATCAAGTCTACCGCCAGCTGCAGTTCGGGTGAGGCGTTTTCCAGAGACATAGCACCTGCGCTTATATTAATTAATGGGATGAATCACTCGCGTACCGGCAGAGTATAGTGAACCCGGCGCGCAACCGGGAATAATCATTAAAATATTGTGATAAATCTTCAAAAACCGTTTTCTTTGCGCTCGATATTGCGCTCGATGCGCGCCAGCGCCTGGCGGCAGCGCATCAGGCGCCCCTCCAACGCCGCCAGCTCGTGCTGCAGCTTCTGCTGCGCCGCCAGCGTGGTTTGGCGGCCGAGCAGGCTTTCCCGATCCTGAATCATGGCGATCAGCCGGCGTTCGTAGTCCTGATGCTCGGCCAGCTTGTGGTACAGATCGGCCTCGGGGGCTTCTTTCGGCTGGTTCTTGCGCCGCAGCGCCTGGGTTGCCAGCTCGCGCTGCAGGGCGGCGATCTGAGCCACCAGTTTTTCGGCCAGAAAGGCCACCTGGCTGGTGCGGCTGTCGTTGGCGGCGCTTTGCAACTGGGCGAAATTCTTCTCCACTTCGGCCAAATAGTCGCGCAGCCGCGTGCCGCGGTTGGCGAACAGGGCAGCGTCGAAGCGTGCCTGCGGGATCGGGGCGTCGCCGCGCGGGGTCACTTCGGCCGCCAGCGCCGCGATCTGCTGTGCCAACACCTGTAATAGACGCTGAGTGCTCACATAAGCTCCCTCTTGATTTCAACTGGCGTAAGCTTGCCCGCGATCCTGCCGTGAAACAAGCGCCGCACGCATATTCCACCTGCGCGGCGCCGATGCTACAGTAGGCGGCAACCGATTGAGGAGCGAAGAGCCGCATGGCGCGTGGGTTATTGATCATTTTAGGCTGGCTGGCGGTGGTGCTGGCGACGTTGGGCGTGGTGCTGCCGCTGCTGCCGACCACGCCGTTCCTGCTGTTGGCCGCCTGGTGCTTCGCCCGCTCTTCGCCGCGCTTTCATCACTGGCTGCTGCACCGTTCCTGGTTCGGCCCCTATCTGCGCCACTGGCAGCAGCATCGCGCGCTGCCACCGGGGGCGAAGTGGAAGGCTGTGCTGGTGATCGTGCTCACCTTCGCCTGTTCGCTGTGGCTGGTGAAAATCTGGTGGGTGCGCGGGCTGTTGCTGCTGATGCTGGCTATTTTGCTGACCTTTATGCTGCGCCTGCCGGTTATTGATCTGCCGCAACAAAAACAGCGCTGATTGTCCCTTAAACTCCCCAATAGCTTTCAAGCCGCAGCCAGGCGACAAACGCAGGCATCTCCAAGAGCTGACTTAGGTGAGTGACCGGGGGGGAATGCGTGCGGTCAGCAACGCTGCGGGTTGAAAGATGCAGGGGAGAGTTGCATTTGTCCGCCAGTTTGCATAGATTTGGGCGTTTTCGTGCGCGGATCGCCTGCCATTTCTTCTCCGGTGTGTTTCACCCGGGGGCGGTGGGTGAGCGGCGCGCCGGTTTTCAGGCAGTTTTATCAGGCAACAATTATGACCGCTACTGCGCAGCAGCTTCAGTTTATTAAAGACAGTATCAAAACCATCCCGGATTATCCGAAGCCGGGCATCCTGTTCCGCGACGTGACCAGCCTGCTGGAACACCCGTTGGCCTACGCCGCCAGCATCGAGCTGCTGGTTGAGCGCTATCGCGAAGCGGGCGTGACCAAGGTGGTGGGTACCGAAGCGCGTGGTTTCCTGTTCGGCGCGCCCGTCGCGCTGGCATTGGGTGTCGGTTTCGTGCCGGTGCGCAAACCGGGCAAACTGCCGCGCGCCACGCTCAGCGAAAGCTATGAGCTGGAGTACGGCACCGACAAGCTGGAGATCCACACCGACGCCATCACCGCGGGTGACAAAGTGCTGGTGGTGGACGATCTGCTGGCGACCGGCGGCACCATCGAAGCGACCACCAAACTGATCCGCCGCCTGGGCGGTGAAGTGAAAGACGCCGCGTTCATCATCAACCTGCCGGATTTGGGCGGGGAAGCGCGTCTGAACAAGCTGGGCATCGACTGCTACTGCCTGGTGGACTTCGCCGGCCATTGATGCGGCAACGCCCCTTGGGCACAACGGCCTCGCGGATCGCCGCGGGGCTGTGTTAGCATGACCCTCCAGATTCCTCGACTTCTCCGGTATTAATGAGCTATCAGGTTCTCGCCCGTAAGTGGCGCCCTCAAACGTTCGCAGACGTGGTCGGCCAGGAACATGTCCTGACCGCGCTGGCCAACGGCCTCTCGCTGGGGCGGATCCATCACGCCTATCTGTTCTCGGGCACCCGCGGCGTGGGGAAAACCACTATCGCGCGCCTGCTGGCCAAAGGCCTGAACTGTGAAACCGGCATCACCGCCACGCCGTGCGGTCAATGCGACAACTGCCGCGAGATCGAGCAGGGGCGCTTCGTCGATTTGATCGAGATCGACGCCGCTTCCCGAACCAAGGTGGAAGATACCCGCGATCTGCTGGACAACGTCCAGTACGCGCCGGCACGCGGCCGCTTCAAGGTCTACCTGATCGACGAAGTGCACATGCTCTCGCGCCACAGCTTCAACGCGTTGCTGAAGACGCTGGAAGAGCCGCCGCCGCACGTCAAATTCCTGTTGGCCACTACCGATCCGCAAAAGCTGCCGGTGACCATTCTCTCGCGCTGTCTGCAGTTCCACCTCAAGGCGCTGGACGTCGATCAGATCCGCCAGCAGCTGGAAACGGTGCTGACGGCGGAACAGATCACCAGCGACGCCCGCGCGCTGCAGCTGCTGGCGCGCGCCGCCGACGGCAGCATGCGCGATGCGCTGAGCCTGACCGATCAGGCGATCGCCATGGGGCAGGGGCAGGTGACCGCCGCCACCGTCAGCCAGATGCTCGGCACGCTCGATGATGAGCAGCCGCTGGCGATCCTCGAAGCGCTGGTCAGCGCCGACGGCGAAAAGGTGATGGCGCAGGTCGCGCAGGCCGCTTCGCGCGGCGTGGACTGGGAAAACCTGCTGGTGGAGACGCTGGCGCTGCTGCACCGCATTGCGATGGTGCAGCTGCTGCCTTCGATGCTCGACAACCACTACGCCGCCGTGGAACAACGGCTGCGCGAGCTGGCGCGCACCCTGCCGCCGGCCGATGTGCAACTTTACTACCAGACGCTGTTGGTGGGCCGCAAAGAGCTGGCCTATGCGCCGGATCGCCGCATGGGGGTTGAGATGACCCTGCTGCGCGCGCTGGCGTTTCACCCGAAAGCGGTGATCCCGGAGCCGGTGGCGTTGGTGCAGACCGCGCCGGCGCCGATGGCGCAACCGCAGGCGGCCGCAGCGCAACAGCCGCCGCAGTTTCAGGACGCGCCGCCGCCGTTAGGGCAGCCGGCCGCGCCACAGCGACAATCATCGACCCCATTACCGGATGCCACCGCCCAGCTGTTGAAAGCGCGGTCCCAGCTGCAACGGCAGCAGGGAGCATCCACACCAAAAAAGAATGAGCCGGCGGCGCCAGGAATAGCGCGGCCGGCAAACTCGGCACTGGGGCGTTTGGCTTCCGTGACCGAGCGTAGCCAGCAGCGCCTGGCGGAGAAGAAGGTGCCGGAAAAACCGGCCAAGCCGGAAGCCTATCGCTGGCGCGCGCAGACCGAGCCGGAAGCGGCGCCGGAACCGTTGGCGACGCCGAAAGCGCTGCGCACGGCGTTGGAGCACGAGAAAACGCCGGAGCTGGCCGCCAAGCTGGTGGTGGAGTCGCTGGAGCGCGACGCCTGGGCGGCGGAAATCGACAAGCTGAAGATCCCGAAACTGGTGCAGCAGCTGGCGTTGAACGCCTTCAAGCAGCAGCCGGAAGCGGGCAAGATTTGCCTCCATCTGCGGTCTTCGCAGCGTCATCTGAATTCGCCTTCGGCGCAGAAGACGTTGGCCGAAGCGCTCGGTGAGCTGTACGGCAGCCCGATCGAGCTGACCGTGATAGAGGACGATAATCCGGCGGAGCGCACCCCGCTGGAGTGGCGACAAGCCATCTATGAAGAAAAGCTGGCGCAGGCGCGCCAGTCCATCGTTGCGGATACCCATATTCAGACGCTGTGCCGGTTCTTCGACGCGGATCTGGATGAAGAGAGTATCCGCCCCCTTTAAACGCCGCGCGAGGTGCGCGGCCCTAGCGACGAGAGACGACTATGTTTGGTAAAGGCGGTCTGGGCAACCTGATGAAGCAAGCCCAGCAAATGCAAGAAAAAATGCAGCAGATGCAGGAAGAAGTCGCCAAATTGGAAGTAACCGGCGAGTCTGGCGCGGGCCTGGTGAAGGTCACCATCAACGGCGCGCACAACTGCCGCCGCGTGGAGATCGATCCTAGCCTGATGGAAGACGACAAAGACATGCTGGAAGATCTGATCGCCGCCGCGTTTAACGACGCCGCGCGCCGTATCGAAGAGACCCAGAAAGAGAAAATGGCCTCCGTTTCCAGCGGCATGCAGTTGCCGCCTGGCTTCAAGATGCCGTTCTGATGCAAACCAGCCCGCTCCTTGAATCCCTGATGGAGGCGCTGCGTTGCCTGCCGGGCGTTGGCCCGAAATCGGCGCAGCGCATGGCGTTTCAGCTGCTGCAGCGCGATCGCAGCGGTGGTATGCGCCTGGCGCAGGCGTTGACGCGCGCGATGTCGGAGATCGGCCACTGCGCCGATTGCCGCACCTTCACCGAACAGGACGTCTGCACCATCTGCGCCAACCCGCGCCGTCAGCAAAACGGCCAGATTTGCGTGGTGGAAAGCCCGGCGGATATCCACGCCATCGAGCAGACCGGCCAGTTCGCCGGGCGCTACTTTGTGTTGATGGGGCATCTGTCGCCGCTGGACGGCATCGGGCCGGGCGATATCGGTCTGGATCGCCTGGAGCAACGGCTGGAAAAGGAAAGCATCACCGAAGTGATCCTCGCCACCAACCCGACGGTGGAAGGGGAAGCGACCGCCAACTACATCGCTGAGATGTGCGGCCAGTATGGCGTGCTCGCCAGCCGTATCGCCCACGGCGTGCCGGTGGGCGGCGAGCTGGAAATGGTCGATGGCACCACGCTGTCGCATTCGCTGGCCGGGCGTCACGCCATCAAGTTCTGATGTTTTCCCGGATGGGGCCGTTCGGCCCCGTCATTTTTTTGCCAAAAATCTCCCGCCGTCCGCTTGAAAAACAAGACCCTGACCCTCATCTGATCCTCATTGTTCGATTTTGGTAGCCATTGTCTTTTGAGGTAATCAATGAGTATGAAAGGTCAAGAAACCCGCGGGTTCCAGTCTGAAGTAAAACAGCTGCTTCATTTGATGATCCATTCGCTGTACTCCAACAAAGAAATTTTCCTGCGCGAGCTGATTTCCAACGCCTCTGACGCCGCCGACAAGCTGCGCTTCCGCGCCCTGTCCGCGCCAGAGCTGTACGCCGGCGACGGCGAGCTGCGCGTACGTTTGTCCTTCGATAAAGAGCAGCGCACCCTGACCATCGCCGACAACGGCATCGGCATGCGCCGCGAAGAAGTGATCGAAAACCTCGGCACCATCGCCAAGTCCGGCACCAAAGCGTTCCTGGAATCCATCGGTTCCGATCAGGCGAAAGACAGCCAGCTGATCGGCCAGTTCGGCGTCGGTTTCTACTCGGCGTTCATCGTGGCGGACAAAGTGACCGTGCGCACCCGCGCCGCCGGTGCCGCCGATGACGAAGGCGTGTTCTGGGAGTCTGCCGGCGAAGGCGACTACACCATCGCCGATATCACCAAAGAGACCCGCGGCACCGAAATCACCCTGCATCTGCGCGAAGGCGAAGATGAGTACCTCGACGCCTGGCGCCTGCGCTCGGTGATCGGCAAATATTCCGATCACATCGCCTTGCCGGTAGAGATCGAAAGCAAAAACGAAGAAGACGATACCGTCACCTGGGAGAAGATCAACAAGGCGCAGGCCCTGTGGACCCGCAGCAAGGCGGACGTGACCGACGAAGAGTACAAAGAGTTCTACAAGCACATTGCCCACGACTTCACCGATCCGCTGAGCTGGAGCCACAACCGGGTGGAAGGCAAGCAGGAGTACACCAGCCTGCTGTATATCCCGGCGCAGGCGCCGTGGGACATGTGGAACCGCGATCACAAGCACGGCCTGAAGCTGTATGTGCAGCGCGTGTTCATCATGGACGACGCCGAGCAATTCATGCCGAACTACCTGCGCTTCGTGCGCGGGTTGATCGATTCCAACGATCTGCCGCTGAACGTGTCGCGCGAGATCCTGCAAGACAGCCGCGTGACGCAAAACCTGCGCGGCGCGCTGACCAAGCGCGTGCTGCAGATGCTGGATAAGCTGGCCAAAGACGACGCCGAAGGCTACCAGAAATTCTGGCAGCAGTTCGGTCTGGTGCTAAAAGAGGGTCCGGCGGAAGACAACGGCAACCAGGAAGCGATCGCCAAATTGCTGCGCTTTGCCTCCACCCACGGCGACAGTTCGGCGCAGACCGTGTCGCTGGAAGAGTACGTCGGCCGCATGGCGGAAGGGCAGGAGAAGATTTATTACATCACCGCCGACAGCTACGCCGCCGCCAAGAGCAGCCCGCACCTGGAGCTGTTCCGCAAGAAAGGCATCGAAGTGTTGCTGCTGTCCGATCGCATCGACGAGTGGATGATGAGCTACCTGACCGAGTTCGACGGCAAGCCGTTCCAGTCGGTCAGCAAAGCGGATGAAGCGCTGGATAAACTGGCGGATGAAACCGAAGAGCAGAAGGCCGCCGAGAAGCAGCTGGAACCGTTCATCGAACGCGTGAAAACCCTGCTGGGCGAGCGCGTGAAGGATGTGCGCCTGACGCACCGCCTGACCGATACGCCGGCGATCGTGGTGACCGACGCCGACGAAATGAGCACCCAGATGGCCAAGCTGTTCGCCGCCGCCGGCCAGCAGGCGCCGGAAGTGAAGTACATTTTCGAGCTAAATCCTGAGCATGCGTTGGTCAAACGCGCATCTGACGTGGGCGATAACGAACATTTCGCCGAATGGATCGACCTGTTATTGGATCAGGCGCTGCTGGCTGAACGCGGCACGCTGGAGGATCCGAACCTGTTCATCCGTCGCATGAATAAGTTACTGTCCGCCTAAAGCTGAAGGTATGCGCCCTTAACGGCACCGTTAGGGGCGCATTGCCGATTTTTCCCCGCTTTTTCTCGCCTTTTGCTTGTCCGCTTTTTTGCACATTCCGCAATCGATTTCCTTCGCGCGCCTTGAGCCTGCCCCCCCTGAAATGGTATCGTTGAGCGTTTTCGCAATTTTATAAAAACTACATAGCAAGGGGATTTACGCAATGCGTATCATTCTGCTGGGCGCTCCGGGCGCTGGTAAAGGTACTCAGGCTCAATTCATCATGGAGAAATACGGCATTCCGCAAATCTCCACCGGTGATATGTTGCGCGCAGCCGTGAAGGCCGGCAGTGAACTGGGCAAGCAGGCGAAAGAGATCATGGACGCCGGCAAGCTGGTGACCGATGAGCTGGTGATCGCGCTGGTCAAAGAGCGCATCGCTCAGGAAGATTGCCGCAAGGGCTTCCTGTTGGACGGTTTCCCACGCACCATTCCGCAGGCTGACGCGATGAAAGAAGCCGGCATCAACGTGGACTTCGTGCTGGAGTTCGACGTGCCGGACGAGCTGATCGTTGACCGCATCGTTGGCCGCCGCGTGCACGCGCCGTCCGGCCGCGTATACCACGTGAAGTTCAATCCGCCGCAGGTGGAAGGTAAAGACGACGTGACCGGCGAAGAGCTGACCACGCGCAAGGACGATCAGGAAGAGACCGTGCGCAAGCGCCTGGTGGAATACCATCAGATGACCGCGCCGCTGATCTCTTACTACAGCAAAGAAGCGGCAGCGGGCAACACCCAATACCGCAAAATCGACGGCACCCGCAAGGTCGCCGAAGTGAGCGCAGAGCTGGCGACCATCCTCGGTTGATCGCAAGCGCATTGTGCATGACGCCGGGCCCGTGGCCCGGCGTTTTTTTTTGCCGTTTTCCCGCCAAATTGTGATCGCGGCAGCTTGTTGCGGCCGTGCCCGTTAATCGCTTACGCCAAATGGCGTATAACAGGGCTGCGTTTTCACCCTCAGCAGGGAGCGGGCATGTTCAGACAGACCAATCTTCTGGCGGAAGCCACCGCGCGCCAGATCGTCCAGCGTGCGATGGGCATCATCAGCCATTCCGTCAACGTGATGGACAGCAACGGTGTGATCATCGCCTCCGGCAACCCGCAGCGCCTGTTCCAGCGCCACGAAGGCGCGGTGCTGGCGCTGGCGGAGAACCGGGTGGTGGAAATCGACCGCGTCACCGCCGAACACCTGAAGGGCGTGCGGCCCGGCATCAACCTGCCGTTCAGCTTTCGCAACCAGCGGGTGGGGGTGATCGGCATCTCCGGTGAACCGGCCGAGGTGCGTGCCTACGCCGAGCTGGTGAAGATGGCGGCGGAGATGATGGTAGAGCAGGCGGCGCTGCTGGATCAGCACCAGTGGGAAAAACGCTATCGGGAAGAGCTGGCGAATCAGCTGCTGCAACCGCAGCCGAACACTGCGTCGCTGGCGGCGATGGCGGCGTACCTGGGATTGGAACTGCGCCAGGCGCGCATCGTGTGGATCGTCGAGCTGCAAGAGGCGCAGCCGCACCTGCTGCGCGAGTTGCTGGCGGAGCTGGAAGCCACCCAGCGCGACGCGTTGATCGCCATTACCGGCTTCAATGAAATGACCCTGCTGCGCCCGGCCTGTATGGCGCAGGGCGAATGGAGCCTGAAGCTGGAGCGCCAACAGGCCCAGCGTTTGCAAAACCAGCTCAAACACCGCTTTCGGGTGCGCTTGATCGTCGGCGGTTTTTATGACGATCCGCAAAGCGCCTACCGTTCCAGCCTGACGGCGCGCGCCACCCAGGCGATGGCGCAGCGCCTGAAACTGCGCCACGCCACGCTGTTCTACCACGACTATCCGCTGCCGTCGCTGCTGTGCGATCTGGGGGAGGACTGGCGCGCGCAGGAGCTGGGGCGCCCCTGGCGGACGCTGGGCGAACAGGACGAAAAAGGCGTGCTGCGCGGCACGCTGCGCCACTATTTTTCGCAGAATTGTGATCAGACACAGACCGCCGCGCAGCTGCATATCCACGTCAATACCCTGCGCTATCGCCTGCAGCGCATCGAAGCGATAACCGGCATGAAAATCAATCAATTAACCGACGCTCTGCGGTTGTATATCGGTATGTTGATGCACGACTGAGTTGTGCCAACCCACAAATTCCATGCCGTTCCTTCGGCGATTTTTTGTTGTTTCCCCTCAGGCTAACGCCGGGCGCGCGGGATATGTTGGCCTGCACATCAACCACGGAGAAAACAACAATGACAACCGTATCCACTCTGGGAGCGCTGGTGGCGTTAGCCGTCGCCATCGTCCTGATTTTACGCAAGGTGCCACCGGCTTACGGCATGATTGCCGGCGCGCTGGCGGGCGGACTGTGCGGCGGTGCCGATCTGGTGCAGACCGTAACGCTGATGATCGGCGGGGCGCAGGGCATCACCAACGCCGTGATGCGCATTCTGGCGGCGGGGGTGCTGGCCGGGGTGCTGATCGAATCCGGCGCGGCGCACACCATCGCCGAAACCATTGTGCGCAAGGTGGGTGAAACCCGCGCGCTGCTGGCGCTGGCGGTGGCTACACTGATCCTGACGGCGGTGGGGGTATTTATCGACGTGGCGGTGATCACCGTCGCGCCGATCGCGCTATCGATCGCCCAGAAGGCCGGCATTTCGCGCGCGGCGATCCTGCTGGCGATGATCGGCGGCGGCAAGGCCGGCAACGTGATGTCGCCTAACCCGAACACCATCGCGGCGGCGGACAACTTCCACGTGCCGCTCACCTCGGTGATGATGGCCGGCATCGTGCCGGGGCTGTGCGGCCTGGTGGTGGCCTATCTGCTGGCGCGTCGCCTGAGCGATAAAGGCAGCAAAGTGATGGCCGAAGAGCTGACTCAGCATGCCGAAGGGGCGCGGCCGGGCTTCGCTGCGGCGATCAGCGCGCCGCTGGTGGCGATCCTGCTGCTGTCGCTGCGGCCGATCGCCGGTATCGCCGTCGATCCGCTGATCGCGCTGCCGGCCGGCGGGTTGGCGGGCGCGCTGCTGATGGGGCGCATCCGCCAATGCAATCAGTTTATGGTTTCCGGCCTGTCGCGCATGGCACCGGTAGCGATCATGCTGCTCGGCACCGGCACGCTGGCGGGCATTATCGCCAACTCGGCGCTGAAGGATGTCTTGATTAACGGCTTAACGCACACCGGGCTGCCGGCCTGGCTGCTGGCGCCGCTGTCCGGCGCGCTGATGTCGATGGCGACCGCATCGACCACCGCCGGCACCGCCGTGGCTTCCGGGGTGTTCAGCTCTACGCTGCTCGAGCTGGGCGTGAGCGGGCTGGCCGGTGCGGCGATGATCCATGCGGGCGCCACGGTGCTGGATCACCTGCCGCACGGCAGCTTCTTCCACGCTACCGGCGGCAGCGTCAATATGGCGGTGCACGAGCGGCTGAAGCTGTTGCCGTATGAAACGCTGGTGGGATTCACCATCGCGGCAATCTCGGCGCTGATGTTTGGCGTATTTAACCTGGCGGGATAAGGAACAGTGATGAAAACGCTGAAAAAAGTGGTTATTGCCCCGGATTCTTTCAAGGAGAGCCTGAGCGCGCTCGGCGTTGCCGACGCCATCGAGCGGGGATTCCGCCAAATTTACCCGCAGGCGCACTATGTGAAGCTGCCGATGGCGGACGGCGGCGAAGGCACGGTGGAGTCGATGGTGGCGGCCACCGGCGGTGAAATCGTTCAGGTGACGGTCACCGGGCCGCTGGGGGAGCCGGTGCAGGGGTTCTATGGCCTGCTGGGCGACGGCGCAACAGCAGTGATTGAAATGGCCGCCGCTTCCGGGCTGCACCTGGCGCCGCCCGGCCGGCGCGATCCGCGCATCACCACCAGTTACGGCACCGGCGAACTGATGCTGGCGGCGCTGGAGCGCGGCGTGAAGGCGATCATTCTCGGCATCGGCGGCAGTGCCACCAACGACGGCGGCGCCGGGATGATGCAGGCGCTGGGCGTGAAGTTGCTGGATAAGGAGCGCCGATCGCTGCCGGTGGGCGGGGCGGCGCTGGCGCAGCTGGCGCATCTCGATCTCGCCGGGCTGGATGCGCGTTGGCAACGGGTGAGCGTAACCGCCGCCTGCGACGTCGATAATCCGCTGTGCGGCGAAAAGGGCGCCTCGGCGGTGTTCGGGCCGCAGAAGGGGGCGACGCCGGAGATGGTGGCGCAGCTCGATGCGGCGCTGCATCACTATGGCGAACTGCTGGAACGGGAAACCGGCCGCGCGGTGCTCACCCAGCCGGGCGCGGGCGCGGCGGGCGGCATGGGGGCGGCGCTGCTCGGCATGCTTGATGCACGTTTGCGGCCGGGCATCGAGATCGTCACCGAAACCCTGCGCCTGGATGAGGCGGTGCGCGATGCCGATCTGGTGATCACCGGCGAAGGGCGGCTGGACAGCCAGTCGATCCACGGCAAAACGCCGATCGGCGTGGCGCGGGTGGCCAAGCGCCACGGCGTGCCGGTGATCGCCATCGCCGGCAGCCTGACGCCGGATTATTCGGTGGTGCATCAACACGGTATCGACGCGGCGTTTTCGGTGCTCGACCGCATCGTGACGCTGGAAGACGCGCTGGCGGACGCCGATCGCAATCTGCAGGTGACGGCGCGCAACGTGGCGGCGGTATGGCAATTGGCGCAAAGGGAAGGCCCACAGGCATAGCCTGTTGCTGTTATCGGTTCCGACGCGGGACTTTTCCGTTACAATAGCCGGCATTAATGGCTGCTGACATCCCGACCCAGAACGGAATGCCGGCCGGAAAGGAAATGAGGGGAACTGAGATGAAGCAAGAGAAACACGGCGTATTGCTGGTGAACCTGGGCACGCCAGATGCGCCGACCTCGTCGGCGGTCAAACGCTATCTGAAGGAATTCCTCAGTGATGATCGCGTGGTCGACACGGCGCCGCTGATCTGGTGGCCGATCCTCAACGGCGCGATCTTGCCGATCCGCTCGCCGCGCGTGGCGAAGCTGTATCAGTCGGTGTGGATGGAAGAGGGCTCGCCGCTGCTGGTGTTCAGCCGCCGCCAACAGCGGGCGCTGGCGGCGCGCATGCCGAATACGCCGGTGGAGCTGGGTATGAGCTACGGCTCGCCGAGCCTGGCGGAAGCCATCGACAAGCTGCTGGCTCAGGGCGTGACCAACCTGGTGGTGCTGCCGCTCTATCCACAATATTCCTGTTCCACCAGCGCGGCGGTATGGGATGGCGTAGCGCGGGTGCTGAAAGGCTATCGCCGTTTGCCTTCTGTGGCCTTCATCCGCGATTACGCCGAACACCCGGCCTACATCGCCGCGCTGCAGCAAAGCGTGGAGCGCTCGTTCGCCGAGCACGGCCAGCCGGACCGGCTGTTGCTGTCGTTCCACGGCATTCCCAAACGCTATGCGCGCCTGGGCGACGACTACCCGCAACGCTGCGAGGATACGCTGCGTGCGCTGAGCGCCACGCTGCCGCTGGCGCCGGAACGAGTGATGATGACATACCAATCGCGCTTCGGCCGCGAGCCGTGGCTGACGCCGTACACCGATGAGACCCTGAAGGGGCTGCCGGCGCAGGGCGTGAAGCACATTCAGCTGATTTGCCCCGGCTTCTCGGCGGACTGCCTGGAAACGCTGGAAGAGATCAAAGAACAGAACCGCGAGATCTTCCTCAAGGCCGGCGGCGAGAAGTTTGAGTATATCTCGGCGTTGAACGACGAGCCGGCGCATATCGATATGATGCAGCAGCTGGTGGCGCAGCGCCTCTAATCATCCATAATCTGTATATTAGAATCATCGTGATCGGGCGGGAATGTGTTAACATTCTCCGCTTGTTAAACCGCCACCACCGCCAATCACATGAAATTTCCTGGTAAACGCAAGTCCAAACACTATTTCCCGGTGAGCGCCCGCGATCCGCTTCTGCAGCAGGCTCAGCCCGAAAGTGAAATCAGCACCTCGTATATCGTCGGCATCGACCAGACGCTGGTGGATATCGAGGCGAAGGTGGACGACGCTTTTGTCCAGCGCTACGGCCTGAGCCTGGGCCACTCTCTGGTGATCGAAGACGACGTCGCCGAGGCGCTGTATCAGGAACTGAATGAAAACAACCTGGTTACCCATCAGTTCGCCGGCGGCACCATCGGCAATACCATGCACAACTATTCGGTGCTGGCGGACGATCGCTCGGTGCTGCTCGGCGTGATGTGCAGCAACGTGAAAATCGGCAGCTATGCCTACCGTTATCTGTGCAATACCTCCAGCCGTACCGATCTCAACTATCTGCAGGGCGTAGACGGCGCCATCGGCCGCTGCTTCACGCTGATCGGTGAAAGCGGCGAGCGCACCTTCGCCATCAACCCAGGCCAAATGAACCAGCTGCGCCCGGAAAGCATTCCTGAAGAGGTGATCGCCGGCGCGTCGGCGCTGGTGCTGAGCTCTTATCTGGTGCGCTGCAAGGAGGGAGAGCCGATGAAGGCCGCCACCCTGCAGGCGATCGAATACGCCAAAAAGCACGACGTGCCGGTGGTGTTGACGCTGGGCACCAAGTACGTGATCGCCGACAACCCGCAGTGGTGGCGCGACTTCCTGAAGGAAAACGTGACGATTCTGGCGATGAACGAAGACGAAGCGCTGGAGCTGACCGGGCTGAGCGATCCGCTGACCGCCTCGGACATGGCGCTGGAGTGGGTGGATCTGGTGCTGTGCACCGCCGGGCCGAACGGCCTGTACATGGCGGGTTACACCGAAGAAGCCAACAAGCGCCAGACCCAGCACCCGCTGCTGCCGGGGCATATCGCCGAGTTCAACCGCTACGAGTTCAGCCGCGCCATGCGCCGCGAACACTGTGAAAATCCGCTGCGCGTTTATTCGCACATCGCGCCGTATATGGGCGGGCCGGAGAGGATCATGAACACCAACGGCGCCGGCGACGGCGCGCTGTCGGCGTTGCTGCACGATATCGCCGCCAACGGCTATCACCGCCATAACGTACCGAATTCCAGCAAGCACGTGCGTAGCTACCTGACTTACTCCTCCCTGGCGCAGGTGTGTAAATACGCCAACCGCGTCAGCTACCAGGTGTTGAACCAGCATTCGCCGCGCCTCACCCGTGGCCTGCCGGAGCGGGAAGACAGCCTGGAAGAGTCTTACTGGGAGCGTTAACCCGCTGAAAAAGAAAAGGTCCGGCAATGCCGGACCTTTTTTTGTGCGCCGTGGCGCTTCAGATCGGGCAGCCGCCCATTTTTTCTTCTTCGCTCAGGGTGTCCAGCTGCAGGATGTTCAGCATGCTGTTGGCGATCTCCCGTTCGCCCATCACCACCTGGTTAGCGCCGCGATCGGTGATGTAGGCCACTTCGTCGTCGTAGTGGGCGCGGGCGATGATTTCGATGTTCGGCCGTTTGGCGCGCGCCGAGGCGACGATCTCGCCGGCCTCATAGCCGTTGGGGATGGTCAGCAGCAGCCAGCGCGCGCAGTCCAGCCGCGCCAGGTCCATCACTTCCGGATTGGCGGCGTTGCCCAGCACCGTCTTGATGCCCTGTTCGCGCAGCGCTTCCACCCGCGGACGGGAGTTCTCGATCACCACCAGCGGAATGCCCGCCTCGGCCAGTTTGCCGCCCAGCAGGCTGCCGACGCGGCCGTAGCCGACCACCAGCGCGTGATTGCACATGTCCACCGGGATCTGCTTCTCTTCTTCCACCGCCTCTTCGAGGATTTGCTCTTCGATGGTTTCGGTCTTGGCCAGATAGCGTTCCAGCAGGGTGAACAGCAGCGGGTTGAGCATGATGGACAGAATGGCGCCGGCCAGCACCAGATTGCGCCCGTGTTCCGACATCATGCCGAGCGCGATGCCGAGGCCCGCCAGAATAAAGGCGAACTCGCCGATCTGCGCCAGGCTGGCGGAGATGGTCAGCGCGGTGCGCTTGGAGTGACCGAACATTTTCACCAACAGGAACGCGGCGGCGGATTTGCCGAACACGATGATTGCCAGCGTCGCCAGTACCGCCAGCGGTTCGTTAATCACGATCATCGGATCGAACAGCATGCCGACCGAGACGAAGAACAGCACCGCAAACGCGTCGCGCAGCGGCAGGGTGTCGTGCGCCGCGCGGTGGCTCAGCTCGGACTCGTTCAGCACCATGCCGGCGAAGAAGGCGCCCAGCGCGAAGGAGACGTCGAACAGCTTCACCGCGCCGTAGGCGATGCCGAGCGCCAGCGCCAATACCGCCAGGGTGAACAGCTCGCGCGAGCCGGTGCTGGCGGTTTTCGACAGGATCCACGGCACCAGGCGGCGGCCGACCACGATCATCAACGCGATGAAGGCGATGACCTTACCGATGGTCAGCGCCAGCTCCATCAGCAGCTGGCTGCTGCTGGCGTTGTCGTTGCCCAGCATATTGCCGAAGGCCGGCAGCAATACCAGCGTCAGCACCATCGCCAAATCTTCGACGATCAGCCAGCCGATGGCGATTTGCCCGCGCTGGCTGTCGATCAGCTGCCGTTCCTCCAGGGCGCGCAGCAGCACCACGGTGCTGGCGGTGGAGAGGCAGAGGCCGAACACCAGGCCGGAGATCAGATCCCAGCCGAGCAGCTTGGACAGCCCCATGCCGAGCAGGGTCGCGACGGCTATCTGCGCCACGGCGCCGGGAATGGCGATAGATTTTACTGCGAGGAGGTCTTTCAAAGAGAAGTGCAGGCCAACACCGAACATCAACAGGATAACGCCGATTTCCGCCAGTTCCGGCGCCAGTGAGGTATCGGCGACGAAACCGGGGGTGAACGGGCCGGCGAGCACCCCTGCGGCCAGATACCCCACCAGAGGGGAGATGCGCAGGCGGTTCGCCAGCATGCCGAGGAGGAAGGCGAGTACTAACCCTCCGACGATGGTGGTAATGAGCGGTGTTGAATTATGCATCCATACTCCTTCTGGCTATGCATCGCGGCACGGGAGAAACGCAACAAAGTTACGAAAAGATACATTTAGTTTATTGCATTTGTTCGCGGCTTGCTTGGCTAATTTGGCCTTTTTTGTAAAAAAGCAGAGGATTTCACTTAAGGCGCGGCAATGAGGCAATTTTGTGTCAGATAAGCCAAATAACATTGGTTTATCCGTGGGATAACCCGGATGAATAAATAATTTCATCCGGGTGTTCGGCGGGGTTATTGCGCTTTATGTTCCATATTGGGCAGTAGCACCGTGATAATGCCGATCAGCGGCAGGAAAGCACAGATTTGGTAGACCAGCTCGATACTGGTCAAATCGGCGACATAACCAAGAACTGCCGCGCCTAACCCGCCCATACCGAAAGCAAAACCGAAGAATAAGCCGGAAACCATGCCGACTTTACCGGGGATCAGCTCCTGTGCGTAGACCAGGATGGCGGAGAACGCCGAGGCGAGAATAACCCCGATGATCACCGTTAAAATGCCGGTCCAATAGAGCGATGCATAGGGTAAAACAAGGGTAAACGGCGCTGCACCGAGAATGGAGCCCCAAATAACATATTTACGCCCTATCTTGTCGCCGAGAGGCCCGCCGATAATGGTGCCTGCCGCTACCGCGAACAGAAAGGCGAACAGGTGAATCTGCGCGTTCTGCACCGAAACGCCAAACTTATGTATCAGATAAAAGGTGTAATAGCTGCTGATGCTGGCCAGATAGAAGTATTTGGAGAAAATCAGCACCAGCAGGATGCCCATCGAGTAGGCTACGGTATGTTTTGGCAGCGGTTTCAGCAGCGACGGGCTTTTTGGCTGCCCTTTGGTTGCCCGATGCTGATGTTGATACCACTTGCTGACCTGCAGCAACACCACGATCGCCAGCAGCGCCGCCAGCGAGAACCAGGCGACGTTGCCCTTGCCGTAAGGCGCGATGATCAGCGCCGCCAGCAGTGGGCCGAGCGAGCTGCCGAAGTTGCCGCCGACCTGGAACAGCGACTGCGCCAGGCCGTGCCGCCCGCCGGAGGCCATGCGCGCCACGCGCGAGGATTCCGGGTGGAACACCGATGAGCCAGTGCCCACCAGCGCCGCCGCCAGCAGCACCAGCGGGAAGGTGCTCGCCACCGACAGCAGCAGCAGGCCGGACAGGGTAAAGCCCATGCCGATCGGCAACGAGTAAGGCTGCGGGTGTTTATCGGTGTAATACCCGATCAGCGGTTGCAGCAGCGAGGCCGTCAGCTGATAGGTCAGGGTAATCATGCCGATCTGCACGAAGCTGAGGTGGAAATCGGCTTGCAGGATCGGGTAAATCGCCAGGATCAGCGACTGGATCATATCGTTGAGCAGGTGAGACACGCTGATGGCGCCGAGGATGGAGAAGGCGGTGCCTTTCACCGCACTGCCCTTGGCGGGCGGCATCGCGCTTTGGCTACTGTCGGTCATATTATTATTAGCCTGATAAGTTGTTGAGCACAGAGATGACATCTTAGGCAGGGCGCCCAATTTTTACCATATCTGAAATAATCAGACTCACATCGCAAAAATTTGAAATCAGCTGTCATTAATTCGCGCTACAATTCCGTCCTCATCATAAAAGCTATTGAATACACGGAGATCCGCCATGCGTTTTTCGCTGAAAACCACCGCATGCGCGTTGGCCGTTTCCCTGACGTTGCTGTCGGGGAGCGCCAGTGCCTGGGAAAAGGATAAAACCTACGCCATTACCATTCTGCACACCAACGATCATCACGGTCACTTCTGGCAGAACGATCATGGCGAATACGGTCTGGGCGCGCAGAAAACGCTGGTGGACGGCATTCGTCAGGACGTGGCGGCGCAGGGCGGCAGCCTGCTGCTGTTGTCCGGCGGTGATATCAACACCGGCGTGCCGGAATCGGACTTGCAGGACGCCGAGCCGGACTTCCGCGGCATGAACCTGGTGGGCTATGACGCGATGGCGATCGGCAACCACGAATTCGACAACCCGCTGAGCGTGTTGCGTCAGCAGGAAAAATGGGCAACCTTCCCGCTGCTGTCCGCCAACATCTATCAGAAAAGCACCGGCCAGCGCCTGTTCAAGCCTTACGCCTTGTTCGACAAGCAAGGCATCAAGATTGCCGTTATCGGTCTGACGACCGACGACACCGCCAAGATTGGCAATCCGGAATACTTCACCGACATGGAGTTCCGCGTGCCGGCGCAGGAAGCGAAGCAGGTGGTGGAGCAACTGCGTAAGGACGAGAAGCCGGACGTGATTATCGCCGCCACCCACATGGGGCACTACGACAACGGCGAACACGGCTCGAACGCGCCGGGCGACGTGGAGATGGCGCGCAGCCTGCCGACCGGATATCTCGACATGATCGTCGGCGGCCATTCGCAGGATCCGGTGTGTATGGCCGGCGACAACCGCAAACAGGTGGATTATGTGCCGGGCACGCCGTGCTCGCCGGATCGCCAGAACGGCACCTGGATCGTGCAGGCGCACGAGTGGGGCAAATACGTGGGCCGCGCCGACTTCGAATTCCGCAACGGCGAGCTGAAGCTGGTGCATTATCAGCTGATCCCGGTAAACCTGAAGAAGAAGGTTGAGAAGGCGGATGGCACCAGCGAGCGGGTGTACTACACCCAGCAAATTGCGGAAGATTCGACCATGATGAAGCTGCTGACGCCGTTCCAGGAGAAGGGCAAAGCGCAGTTGGGCGTGAAGATCGGCAGCGTTAACGGCAAGCTGGAGGGCGATCGCAGCAAGGTGCGCTTCGTGCAGACCAACCTGGCGCGGGTGATGCTGGCCGCGCAGAGGGAGCGCGCCGACGCCGACTTCGCGGTGATGAGCGGCGGCGGGGTGCGCGATTCGATTGAAAGCGGCGATATCACCTACAAGAACGTGCTCAAGGTACAGCCGTTCGGCAACACCCTGGTGCATGTCGATATGAAAGGCAGCGAGGTTGAGCAGTACCTGGCGGTAGTGGCCAACATGAAGCCGGATTCCGGCGCCTACGCCCAGTTCGCCAACGTCAGCCTGGTGGCGGACGGCAAGGGCGTCAGCGAGGTGAAGATCAACGGCCAGCCGCTGCAGGCGGATAAAACCTACCGCATGGCGACGCTGAACTTCAACGCGCTGGGCGGCGACGGCTATCCGAAGCTGGACGGGCTGCCGAGCTACGTCAACACCGGCTTTATCGATGCCGAGGTGCTCAAGCAGTACATCGAGAAACACTCGCCGCTGGATGCGGCGGCTTACGAACCGAAGGGCGAGATCGTTTATCGCTAATCGCCACCGCAGCGGCCTGCCCCCTTTTGGGCGGGCCGCCTGTTTTCCCGCCGAAAACCCTGCCTCAAACGCACGCAAAAGTCGCCGCCGCCGCCTTCCAATGATAGCCTGAGCAGCAATTTGGTTTTGATAACGCAAGCAGGGAGATGACATGTTGAAAACCGCAGGCTGGCTGCTGCCCGCCATCCTGGCACTGGCGGGGTGTTCGTCATCCGGCCAACGCCATGAGCAAACGCTCAGCCAGGCGCTGGCGGCCATCGGCCAGGACAAGGCGCTGGTTGGCGCGTCGAGCGGCGTGATGGTGCGCGATGCCGACAGCGGCACCGTGCTGTATCAGGCGCACGCGGAGCAGCGCCTGGCGCCGGCTTCCAACATGAAGATGTTCACTTCTCTGGCGGCGTTCGGCGTGCTGGGGGAGGATTACCGGTTTGAAACCCGGCTGCTGACCACCGGCGAGCAGCGCGGCGACACCTTGCGGGGGGATCTCTATCTGCAGGGCAGCGGCGATCCGACGTTGCATCCGGACGATCTCGACACCTTCGCCGCCACACTGGCGCAGCGCGGCATTCGCCATATTCATGGGCGGCTGATCCTGGACGCCAACGCGTTCGATCAAACGCCCTTCGGCGCCGGCTGGAGCTGGGACGACGAACCCTTCGCCTTTGCCGCGCCGATCTCGGCGCTGAACTACGCCTTTACCCCTGGCGGCGATATCAACGTGGTGCGGGTGGAGGTGCAGGCGGGTGCCCGCGCCGGTGCGCCGGGCCGGGTGAGCTTCTATCCCGCCAATGACGCGGTGACGCTGGTCAACCGCACCAGCACCGGCGGCGACACCGCACTGACGTTCGATCGCCTGCCGGGCAGCAATCGAATCGTGGTCAGCGGCACCATCGCCGCGCAGGCGGAGACCCGCTCGCGATTGATCACCGTCGATCAACCGGCCCGCGTGGTTGGCGCCTTATTGCAAAATGCCCTGCGCACGCATGGCATCACGCTGCGCGGTAACGCTGAAGAGGGCGTGACCCCTGCCGATGCCCGGCTGCTGGCCGAAAAAACCTCGCCGCCGCTCTCCCGCCTGGCCGTCACCTTCCTGAAGGTGTCCAACAACGGTTACGGCGAGGTACTGACCAAAGCGATGGGCCGCAAGACGCAGGGCAAGGGGGATTGGGCCGCCGGCCTGCAGGCGATTAGCCGGTTTGTGCAAAGCCAGGGCATCGAGGCCGGCGCGTACCGTCAGGTGGACGGTTCCGGGCTGTCGCGTATGAACCAAATCACGCCGCAGCAGCTAACGACGCTGCTGTTGGCGGCCAGAAAACAGCCGTGGTTCGCCGACTGGTATCGCGCCTTGCCCGTCGCGGGCCAGCCGGGGTTGCTGGTGGGCGGCACGCTGCAGAGCCGTATGGTAAAAAGCGCGGCGGCGGGCCGCGCCCACGCCAAGAGCGGTTCCATGACCGGGGTATCGTCGCTCAGCGGCTATGTCGACTCGGCGGCCGGGCGGCCGTTGGCGTTCGCCATCATCAGCAACAACTATCTGGTACCCGGCGCGGAGGTGAAGGCACTGGAGGACCGCCTGGTCGAGACGCTGGCGGCCTGTGACGCCACGGTGGTGTGCCGCTGAGCGCGCGGCGTCAGTCGCGTTTGGCGATGTCGGCGAAGCTGCCGGCCAGCAGGCGGCACAGATCGGCGGCGGCCAGCTCGATGTCCAGCCCGCGTTTGCCGCCGGAAACGTAGATGGTGGCGAACGCTTGCGCCGGGCTGTCGATCACCGTCGGCAGCCGTTTTTTCTGCCCCAGCGGGCTGATGCCGCCCACCAGATACCCGGTGACGCGCTGCGCCAACTGCGGATCGGCCATCTCGGCCTTTTTGGCGCCAAGCGCGCGGGCGACCTTTTTCAGATCCAACTGGGTGGCGACCGGCGTGACCGCCACCGCCAGGTGTTTGGCGTCGCCGTTCAGCGCCACCAGCAAGGTTTTGTAAACCCGATCGGCATCCAGCCCCAGCTTTCTCACCGCTTCGTCGCCGAAATTAGTTTCGTCGCTGTCGTGGTGATACGCATGAAGGGTAAAGGCGACCTTTTGTTTCTCAAGCAGAACGACTGCGGGCGTCATGATGTGTTGTCCAGAATGCCCCCTGCGGGGGAAGGGTGATAACCAGCCTTAAAAATACAAAAATCCGACCTGCCCGGCAACCTGAGCGGCTGTTACATAAAGCGGGTTGCCAAGATATTCACCGGGTTGCTACCCTGTTTGTTGTAACCGTTAACACGGTTGCTATGCGTATAACTAGAATACAAGAAATTCCTCTTTGACTGGCCAATAGCGATATTGGCCTCTTTTTTAGCCCTGCGGCTGCAGCATCGCCGGCAGGTTATCCTCGCCGTACAGGTGCAATGCGCCAACCGCCACCACATAGTCCCCGGCCGGCAGCGCCTCCAGCTGACGCCGCCAGTCGCGATTGCGCTGATGCATCAGCACGTCGTACAGCCCGGCGCTGAAGGTGGCGGGCAGGGTGTCCAGCGTGCCGCGCGGTTTGGCGTCCAGCCACCAGCTCACCATGGTTTGCAGCAGCCGCGCGTTGGTGTGCCAGTGTTCCAGCGTATCGCGCAGCAGCGCAATGCCGCCTTCCGGCAGCTGTTCCAGCATCGCCAACTGCTGCTGCGCCCCTTCCAGTTCGATCACCGGTTTGTCCTGCGCCCTGGCGGCCTGCAGCAGCTGATAGTCCACGCCGTACTCTGCCCGCAGCCCCAGACGCTGAGCCTGGCGCGCCTGCATCATCAGCGCCACCTGCCAGCCGGGCAGGGTGGCGAAGGCGTGCGGATCGGTGCCCAACTCGTGGCACAGCGTCAGCAGCCGTTGAAATTCTTCGGCGGACAGACGCTGTTCCAGCGCCGGCTGCTGTTCTGCGTGGTCGAAAGGGGAGGCGGCGTCGGTGATATCGGCTTCGACGATCAGCGCGTCGGCCTGTTGCAGCCGGGCGGCTAGCCGGGGCGGCAACGGCGACATATCGACGGTGCCCATATGGATGCTGCCCACCAGATGTAGCCGACGATCGCCCGACAGAGTGATGTCCAGCGCCGGATAAGCATAACGTTTGGGGGAGATCAGGCCGAGAAAGGCGGCGAGGCGGCGTAACAGTTGACCCATACGGCGTGGCTCCTGAATAACGGGTGCGCGTTTCAGCATGAAAGGCGAGAGAAAATCATCATTCATGCTAAACGCTATCCGCCGCGCAGGAAAGCCCGGAAAACGGCGGGGCGCCATGACGGCGCCCCGGCGATCACTTCCTGGGTTTAAAACGCAGCAGCCGGTTGGCATTGCTGACGACGGTAATCGACGACAGCGCCATCGCCGCGCCCGCCACCACCGGGCTGAGCAGCGTGCCGGTCAGCGGGTAAAGCACGCCGGCGGCGATCGGGATGCCCAGCGTATTGTAGATAAAGGCGCCGAACAGGTTCTGCTTCATGTTGCGCAGCGTGGCCTTCGACAGTTCCACCGCATCCGCCACGCCGTGCAGGCTGTGGCGCATCAGGGTGATGGCGGCGGTCTCGATGGCGATGTCGCTGCCGCCGCCCATCGCGATGCCCACGTCGGCCTGCGCCAGCGCCGGGGCGTCGTTGATGCCGTCGCCGACCATCGCCACGCGCTGGCCCTGCGCCTGCAGCTGCTTGATCGCTGCCGCTTTGCCGTCCGGCAGCACTCCGGCAATCACCCGATCGATACCGGCCTCTTTGGCGATGGCGTTGGCGGTCACCGGGTTGTCGCCGGTCAGCATTACCAACTGATATCCCTGCTGGTGCAGGCGCTGCAGCGCCGCGACGCTGTCCTCGCGCAGCGGATCGCGAATGGCGAACAGCGCGGCCGGTTGACCGTTAACGGCCAGCAGCACCGGCGTCACGCCGCGTTCGGCCTGGGCGCGCATCGGCGCTTTCAGTTCGGCGGTCGCAACCTGATGTTGCTCCAGCAGCGCGGCGTTGCCCAGCAGCAGCTGCACGCCGTCGATCTCCCCGCTGACGCCGGCGCCGCGCAGGGTGCGGAACTGCGCGACCTGCGGCAGCGTTTGCCCGGCGGCGCGTTCCATGATGGCGCGCGCCAGCGGGTGGTTGGAACCTTGCTCCAGCGCGGCGGCCCAGCCAATCGCCTGCTGCTCGCTGACCTGATTGAAGGTCAGGATCTCCACCACCTGCGGTTTCCCTTCGGTCAGGGTGCCGGTTTTGTCGAACACCAGGGTGTCCAGCTGGCTGGCCTGCTGCAGGGCGTCGGCGTCGCGTACCAGCACGCCGAACTCCGCCGCGCGGCCGACGCCGGAGATGATCGACATCGGCGTCGCCAGGCCCAAGGCGCACGGGCAGGCGATGATCAGCACCGTGGTGGCGATCACCAGCGTGTAGACCAGCTGCGGCTGCGGGCCGAAGAAGTACCACATCGCCGCGCTGAACAGGGCGATCGCTACCACCGCCGGCACGAACACCGCCGAGACGCGGTCGGCCAGTTGGCCGATCGCCGGTTTACTGCTCTGCGCCTGACGTACCAGTTTGATGATGCGCGCCAGCGTGGTTTGGCTGCCGATGGCGGCGGCGCGGAACAGCACGCTGCCGTCGTCGACCACCGTCCCTGCATGCACTGTATCGCCGGGGCCTTTTTGCTGCGGCACCGCTTCGCCGGTCAGCATCGCTTCATCGAGCCAGACTTCGCCCTGCACGATGTCACCGTCGACCGGCACGCGATCGCCGGTGGTCAGCCGCAGCGTCATACCGAGCTGCACCTCCGCCAGCGGGATATCGCGCTCGCCGTCGTCGGTTACCAGGCGCGCGGTAGGCGGCGTCAGATCCAGCAACCGCTCCAGCGCCTGCGAAGAACGCTGACGAGCGCGTTGCTCCAGCGCATGGCCGAGGTTGATCAAACCGATGATCATCGCGCTGGCCTCGTAATAGAGGTGACGCGCTGCCATCGGGAAGAAATCGGGCCAAATGTTGACGGCGATCGAGTAAAGCCAGGCGGCGCCGGTGCCGAGCGCCACCAGGGTATCCATGGTGGCGCTGCCGTTCATCAGCGCGCGCCAGGCGTTGCGGTAGAAGTGCCCACCGGCGAACACCATCACCGCCAGGGTGATAACGCCGACCAGCAGCCAGGGGCGCTGGGTTTCCGGCGTCAGCGTCATGCTGCCGCCGAACAGCCCCCAGGCCATCAGCGGGATACCCAACGCCAGACCCAGCGCCGCCTGCCAGCTAAAGCGCTTCATGTTGGTGCGTGCGGTCTGCTGCTGGCGCTCGCGGCGTTCGGTCTCGTCCTGAATCATCTCGGCGCCGTAGCCGGCTTTTTCCACCGCCGCCACCAGCGCCTGCGCATCGGCGGCGCCGGTCACCAGCGCGCTGCGTTCCGCCAGGTTGACGCGTGCGTGCTCTACGCCGGGAACGCTTTGCAGCGCCTGCTGCACTTTATTGACGCAGCTGGCGCAGGTCATGCCGCTGAGCAGCAGCTGTACGCTGTCGTCCGCGCCGTCGGTTGCCGGAAGGGGAGATTGCGCCGCTGGCTGAACGTCCGGCAACGAAGGTGTTGCGTCAGTCAACGGCTCAGTTTTTGGGGCGACGGCGCCCGCTACGCTGGCGTGATAACCGGCATCTTCCACCGCGGCGATCAGCGCCTGTGGATCGGCATCGCCGTACACTTTCGCGCTGTCGATCTCGACCTCGGCGGCGAACACGCCCGGCACCGCTTCCAGCGCTTTGCGGGTGGTGCCGACGCAGTGCATGCAGCTCAGGCCGCTCAGTTGCAGTTCGGTATCGGCGTGCGGCGCGACCTCGGCCTGATAACCGGCGGCAATCACGCTGTCGATCAGCGCGCTGTCCGGCGCGTCGCCGGTCACTTTGGCGTAATGTACGTTAACGTCCGCCTGTTCGACATCGCTGCGGCTTTCCAGGGCTTTTTTCACCCGCTGCGCGCAGTTCATGCAGGACAGCCCCTGCAACGCCAGCATAGTGGTGTGTGACATGATTGGACTCCTTGCGTAGAAGGCGGTGTTTAAAGGTTGACCGCCTGACCTGTTTTCACTAAGAATGGAGCTTAAACCTTCCAGCAAGGGTAAGGTCAAGGAGGGAAAATGAATATTAGCGACGTCGCGAAAAAAACCGGGTTAACCAGCAAGACGATTCGTTTTTACGAAGAGAAAGCGCTGATTACCGCCCCGATCCGCAGCGATAACGGTTATCGCCACTATTCCGCCAGGCACGTCGAAGAGCTGACGCTGCTGCGCCAGGCGCGGCAGGTAGGCTTCAACCTGGACGAGTGCCGCGAGCTGGTGGCGTTGTTCAACGATCCGGCCCGCCACAGCGCCGACGTGAAGGCGCGCACGTTGCAGAAGGTGGCGGAGATTGAAAGGCACATCAGCGAACTGGGCGAAATGCGCCAACGCCTGCTGGCGCTGGCTGACCAATGCCCGGGCGACGAGGGGGCGGAGTGCCCCATCATCAATAACCTGGCGGGGTGCTGTCGTTCGAATTAACGGCTGATGGCGCGGATCACCAGCGTGACGCCTTCCACCGCCACCACTTCCACTTCGGCGCCGGCGGGCAGATCTTCTGCCGCCTGCGCGCGCCAACTGCTGTCACCGATATTGATGCGCCCCATGCCGTTGTGCATCGGCTCCGTCAGCGTAGCGCGGGTGCCGATCAGCTGGCGGTTGCGCTGGTTGAGCACCGGCGACCCGCCGGATGCGGCCGCCGGGCGCCGTCGCAGCCAGTACCACCACAGGTAGGCGACGACGACGGTCAGGACGGCGAAGATCATGCCCTGCCACGCCCAGGAAAGCGGCGGCAGCAGCCAGATCAGAGCGCCGACCAACAGCGCCGCCACGCCGCTCCACAGCAGATAGCCGCCGGCGCCGAGCATTTCCGCCGCCAGCAATACGCCCCCGAGGGAGAGCCAAAACCACAGCGGATTCGCCGCGATCAGTTCGAGCATGATTATTTGCCTTTGCTTTCTTTCAGCAGTTCGGTAATGCCGCCGATCGAGCCGAGCAGGCTGCTGGCGTCCAGCGGCATCATCACCACTTTGCTGTTGTTGGAGGAACCGATCTTCTGCAGCGCGTCGGTGTATTTCTGCGCCACGAAGTAGTTCACCGCCTGAATGTTACCGCTGGCGATGGCGTCGGACACCAGCTGGGTGGCGCGCGCCTCGGCCTCGGCGGCGCGTTCACGCGCTTCCGCCTGCAGGAACGCCGACTGGCGTTCGCCCTCGGCCTTCAGGATCTGCGATTGTTTCTCCCCTTCGGCACGCAGAATGGCCGCCTGACGCACCCCTTCCGCCTCGAGGATGTCGGCACGTTTGGTACGTTCGGCTTTCATCTGGGCGTTCATCGAGGCGATCAGTTCCGCCGGTGGCCGCACGTCGCGGATCTCGATACGGGTGATTTTCACCCCCCACGGATTGGTCGCTTCATCGACGATGTGCAGCAGGCGGCTGTTGATGCTGTCGCGTTGCGACAGCATTTCGTCCAGCTCCATTGAGCCGAGCACGGTACGGAAGTTGGTCATGGTCAGGTTGACGATCGCCTGTTCGAGGTTGCTGACCTCGTAGGCGGCGCGCGCCGGATCGACCACCTGGATAAAGCACACCGCGTCGATGGCGACGTTGGCGTTATCGCGGGAAATGACCTCCTGCGAGGGGATGTCCAGCACCTGCTCCATCATGTTGATTTTGCGGCCGATGCGATCCATGAACGGCACCACCAGGTTCAGGCCCGGCATCAGCGTTTTGGTGTAGCGGCCGAAGCGTTCTACCGTCCATTGGAACCCCTGCGGCACAATTTTGACGCCGGCGAACACCACAATCAGCGCGACGACGATCACGATGGGAATAAAAGTAAGCATGCAAACCTCCTGTCAGACATATGTAAACAGATATTACGTCAGCGCCGGAAAAATGCCTACCGTTACCGCGACTTAATCCAGGGCGCCGACCAAACCCGCGATCAGCGGATCCCGCGTCTGGAACAGGTTGATAAGGGTGCGCACCGCTTCACCGCCGCGAGCGTCGGACCAGGCCAGCGACAGGGGAGAGGGTTGGCGCGGATATTTGAGCTGCTTAGCCACCAACTCGCCGCTATCAAGGTAAGTTTGGCACAGCTGGCGCGGAAGGAAACCGATCCCGAGGCCGCGCAGATGGCACTCCAGCTTGGTGCGCAGGTCCGGCACCTTGATCTCCTGTTGGCCCGACAGCAGCCAGGCGGTGCGCTTGGCCAAATGGCGTGCGGTATCTTCGACGTTGATCGCGGCGTAAGGGCGCAGCTGCGTTTCGTTCAGCGGATCGGCGGCGGCGGCCAGCGGGTGCGTCGGCGAGATGGCGAACACCCAATCGATCTTGCCCAGCGGCAGTACCTTGATGCTGTTTTCCAGCGATTCGTTGCCCGCCGCGCCGATCGCCAGATGGCAATCCTCATTCAGCAGCGCGTCCCACACGCCCATGTACACCTGGCGAGAAATGTGGAATTGGGTGAACGGGTATTTGTCGTGCAGGTGGGCCAACAGCCCGGCCACGGCGGCGGCGTCGTACAGCAGGTTGTTGATCACGATATTCACCTGATGCTCTACGCCGTCGTTGATTTGCCGCAGTTCGCCCGGCATGGCGTCCAACCAGGTGTGCCACTGGCGGCAGCGCTCCAGTAAATATTCTCCGGCCGGCGTCAGGTTGACGGTGCGGGTGGTGCGGATAAACAGCTGCGTGCCGATGCTCTCTTCCAGCGTTTTGATGCGGTAGCTGATGGTGGCGGTGGTTTTATGCAGCAATTCTGCCGCGCGCGAGAAGCTTTGGCACTCGGCAACTTTGATAAACGAACGAATGGTTTCGTGATCCAGCATGTGGGGTCCTTGGCTGACACCGCCTTTTCGGTTATCGGTGAGAAGAATCTACTGATGTTGCGGCGCGATAGGCAGCGGCAAAGCCCAACCCCACGATCCCGGTCACAGAATCATCCGATAGCGATGAATATGCGCCGCCCCATTTTGCCCGATGATGAATCAGGTGATTTTTTAATTCATTGATTTAACGCAACTAATATTGTTATTCGATCGTAAAGTGTGCGGGTGATCTTATTGTGGAAAAATTTTCCAAAAAAATGCTGTCAAATTCAACACGCGCTGTCTAGAGTGAAGTCGTTGGGTGAAATATCGCCGTTCAATCGTCGTCTGGGTCATGCGTTTTGGAGAATCACATGGATTTAATCATCGAAGAATTAACGCCGGCGGCCTTTGCGCCTTACGGCGATGTATTGCAGATAGAGGGCTCGCGTTTCTTTCATATCAATGACGGGAAAACCGAGCGTTATCACGATCTCGCCAAGATAGAGGTGTCCGACGGCAACCGGGTGCTCGCCAGCATCAACCGGGCGGAACCCAGCGAGCTGCCGATGACCTTTTCCCTGTTGGAAAAGCATCCGCTCTCGTCGCAGGCCTTTGTGCCGATGAACGGCGAACGCTTCGTGGTGATCGTCGCCGAACCGGGCGAAACCATCCCCGTCGGCACGCTGCGCGCCTTTATCACCAACGGCAAGCAGGGGATCAACTATCATCGCAACGTCTGGCATCACCCGCTGTTTGCCTATGCGAAGGTCACCGACTTTTTCACTATCGATCGCGCGGGCGCCGACAACTGCGTGGTCAGCCGCTTGCCGGAGCCGTATCGCATAGTTTTGGCATAGCGCTGGCCGCACGCCGCGCAGGGCGTTTATCATAGCGTCACCCATGCCGTTACTGATAAAGGAAGCTTGAATGACCGAATTACGCAGGAAAGGACGACCCGCCACCGAAGCCGGTGCCACCAAAGGGGCGCAGGCGTTGGATCGTGGGCTGGAGATCCTCCAGTACCTGGCCAACGCCGGGGGGAGTTCGTCGGTTTCCGTGCTGTCCGAAAAGCTGGAGTTGCCGCTGTCCACCACCTTCAGATTGTTGAAAGTGCTGGAGAAATCGGAATTCGTCTTTCAGGATCCACAGCTGGGCTGGTGGCATATCGGCATTCAGTCGTTCACCGTCGGTTCCGCTTACATGAACGATCGCGACGTGGTATCGGTGGCCGGGCCGTTCATGCGCCGGCTGATGTTGCTGTCCGGCGAGACCGCCAACCTGGCGATCCGCAACAATTTCGACGCGGTGCTGATTCGTCAATGCGAGTGTCAGGCGATGGTGCGCATGTGCGCGCCGCTGGGCAGCCGTTTGCCGCTGCACGCCTCGGGCGCCGGCAAGGCGCTGCTGTACCCGCTGGCGGAAGAGGAGATGCTGGATCTGATCGTGCGTTCGGGGCTGCAATCCTACACGCCGAAGACGCTGACCAGCGTGAACCTGCTGCGCAAGGATCTGCATCAGTCGCTGGCGCAGGGCTACACCATCGACGATGAAGAGCACGCGCTTGGCCTGAACTGCCTGGCTTCGGCGATTTTCGATCGCAACAACAACGTGATCGCCGCCATCTCCATCTCAGGGCCGAGTTCGCGAGTCGGCAAGGAGCGGTTCAAGGAGCTGGGTGAACTGGTGGGTGAAGTGGCCAGAGATATCAGCGCCGCGCTGGGCGAATCGCGCAGCAGGGCGTAAACGTCGCGCGCCGGGCTGAACCGGCGCGAAGCAAGACTCCCCGTTTGATGAGCAAACGGGTTTTTTTGACCGCAATTTTAAGTTGGAAAAATTTTCCAATAAATTAAGGAGAGCATCACATGGCAATTATGCGAGCGGTAGACGCGGCAATGCACGTGCTGGAAAAAGAAGGGATCACCACTGCGTTCGGCGTGCCCGGCGCGGCGATCAACCCGTTCTACGATGCGATGCGGCGGCACGGCGGCATCAAACACTACCTGGCGCGGCACGTGGAAGGGGCCTCGCACATGGCGGAAGGGTACACTCGCGCCGCCGCCGGCAACATCGGCGTGTGCATCGGCACCTCCGGCCCGGCGGGCACCGACATGATCACCGGGCTTTACTCCGCCTCCGCCGATTCGATCCCGATCCTGTGCATCACCGGCCAGGCGCCGCGTGCGCGTTTGCACAAAGAAGATTTTCAGGCGGTAGACATCGAATCGATCGCCAAGCCGGTGACCAAGATGGCGGTCACCGTGCAGGAACCGGCGCTGGTGCCGCGCGTGCTGCAACAGGCGTTTCACCTGATGCGCTCCGGCCGACCGGGCCCGGTGCTGATCGATCTGCCGTTCGACGTGCAGATGGCGGAGATCGAGTTCGATCCGGACACCTACTCTTCACTGCCCGCCTATAAGCCGGCGGCCACCCAGATGCAGATCGACAAAGCGCTGGATCTGCTGTGCGCGGCGAAAAAACCGCTGATCATCGCCGGCGGCGGCATTCACAACGCCGACGCGGCGGATCTGCTGCAGCAGCTGGCGGAGATCTGCAATGTGCCGGTGATCCCGACGCTGATGGGCTGGGGCGCCATTGCGGACGATCACCCGTTGATGGCGGGCATGGCGGGCCTGCAAACCTCGCACCGCTACGGCAACGCCAACCTGCTGGATTCGGATCTGGTGTTCGGCATCGGCAACCGCTGGGCCAACCGCCACACCGGCTCGGTGGACAAGTACACCGCCGGGCGCAAGGTGGTGCACATCGATATCGAGCCGACGCAGATTGGCCGGGTGATCTGCCCGGATCTGGGTATCGTCTCCGACGCGCGCATCGCGCTGCAAATGCTGGTGGACACGGCAAAGCGCCGCTTCGAACGCGGCGAGTTGCCGAATCGCGACGCCTGGTGCGCCGCTTGCCTGCAGCGCAAGCAAACGCTGCTGCGCAAAACCCACTTCGACAACGTGCCGGTCAAGCCGCAGCGGGTGTATGAAGAGATGAACCGCGCCTTCGGCCGCGACGCCTGCTACGTCACCACCATCGGGCTGTCGCAGATCGCCGCCGCGCAAATGCTGCACGTTTTCGAGCCGCGTCACTGGATCAACGCCGGCCAGGCCGGCCCGCTGGGCTGGACGCTGCCTGCGGCGCTGGGCGTATGCGCCGCCGATCCGCAGCGCAAGGTGGTCGCGCTGTCGGGCGACTATGATTTCCAATTCATGCTCGAAGAGCTGGCGGTCGGCGCACAGTTCAAGCTGCCCTATATCCACGTGCTGGTGAACAACGCCTATCTGGGGCTGATCCGCCAGGCGCAGCGCGGGTTCGATATGGATTACTGCGTGCAGCTGTCGTTTGAAAACATCAACAATGCGGAGATTGGCGAGTACGGCGTCGATCACGTCAAGGTGGCGGAAGGGCTGGGCTGCAAGGCGCTGCGGGTGTTCAAACCGGAAGAGATCGCGCCGGCGTTCCGTCAGGCCCAGGAACTGATGCAGCAGCACCGGGTGCCGGTGGTGGTGGAAATCATCCTGGAGCGCGTCACCAATATTTCCATGGGTACCGAGCTGGATAACGTCAACGAGTTCGAACCGGTGGCGGCAACGCCGGAAGACGCGCCGACCTCGGTCAACTTCTTTGATTACCGTTGAGGAGCCTTACCATGCCGAAATTTTCAGCCAACCTGTCCATGCTGTTCACCGAAGTCGATTTCATGCAGCGCTTCCGCCGGGCGAAGGAGCAGGGCTTCAGCGCGGTGGAATACATGTTCCCCTATAACTACCCGATCGCCGCGTTGCGCAGCGAACTGGAGGCGCATCGCCTGAGCCAGGTGCTGTTCAACCTGCCGGCCGGCGACTGGGCGGCGGGCGAACGGGGCATCGCCTGCTTGCCGGGGCGTGAAGCGGAGTTCCGCGACGGCGTCGGGCGCGCGATCGAGTATGCGCAGGCGCTGGGCTGCGATCGCATCAACTGCCTGATCGGCAATCCTGATCCCGCCGTCAGCCGCCACACCACCGACGAACGGGTGAAGGAGAACCTGAGCTACGCCGCCGACACTCTGGCGCGGCAGAATATCCGTCTGTTGATCGAACCGATCAACCGCTACGACATGCCGCAGTTCTACCTGCAAACCTCCCGGCAGGCGATCGAACTGATCGAAGCGATCGGCAGCCCCAACCTGTATCTGCAGTACGACCTTTACCACATGCAGCGCATGGAGGGGGAGCTGACGCAGACCCTCGAGCGCCTGCTGGCGAAGATCGACCACGTTCAGGTCGCCGACAACCCGGGGCGGCATGAGCCGGGCACCGGCGAAATCAACTGCGAGTTTATCTTCGCGCAGCTGGATCGCATGGGTTATCGCGGCTGGATCGGCTGTGAATACAAACCGCTCACCACCACGGAAAGCGGCCTGTCATGGATTAAAAAATACCTGTCTTGAGGAGATGAAAATGAAAGTGGGATTTATCGGTCTGGGCATCATGGGCGCGCCGATGGCGGAAAATCTGCTGGCGGGCGGGCATACGCTTTACGCCCACACCCGGCATGAGGTGCCGGCGGTGCTGTTGCAGCAAGGGGCCATCGCCTGCCGCGATCCGCAACAGGTGGCGAATGAGGCGGACGTGATCTTTATCATGGTGCCGGATACGCCGCAGGTGGAGGAGGTGCTGTTCGGTGAACGCGGCTGCGCCGACGGCAAGCTGAACGGCAAAGTGGTGGTGGACATGAGCTCCATTTCACCGCTGGAGACCAAGCGGTTCGCGCAGCGCATCAACCAGCTGGGCGCCCAGTACCTGGACGCGCCGGTTTCCGGCGGCGAAGTGGGCGCCAAACAGGGCACGCTGACCATCATGGTGGGGGGCGAGGAAGCGACCTTCGAACGGGTGCAGCCGCTGCTGGCGCTGATGGGCAAGAACATCACGCTGATCGGCGGCAACGGCGACGGGCAAACCTGCAAGGTCGCCAACCAGATCATCGTGGCGCTGACCATCGAAGCGGTCTCCGAGGCACTGGTCTTCGCCTCGCGCGCCGGCGCCGATCCGGCCCGGGTGCGCGAAGCCCTGATGGGCGGTTTCGCCTCGTCGCGCATTCTGGAGGTGCACGGCGAGCGGATGATCAAGCGGGCGTTCGCGCCGGGGTTCCGCATCTCGCTGCACCAGAAGGATCTCAATCTGGCGCTGCAGGGCGCGAAGGCGCTGGCGCTCAGCCTGCCGAATACCGCCACCTGCCAGGAGCTGTTCAACGTCTGCGCCGCTAATGGCGACGGCGAGCTGGATCACTCCGCGCTGGTGCGGGCGCTGGAAATCATGGGTAACCACCGGGTGGCCGGCTAAGAGCACCCCCGGCATTTGATTTGCCGGCTTATCGTTAGAATCAGAGATGTTCGACATTAATAACGCCCTCTTTATGATAAATAAAGAGGGTCCCCGCCAATCCAATAAAAAATGATTCAGCACAATAAAAAGTAAAAAGCAGGATGCCAACCGAGGAGACACTGAATATGGCAACCGATAATGCTGTTATTGATAAAGATATTCTTACCGCCCCTGACAAAAACCGTTTATATCGAAAAATCGCCTGGCGCATTATGCCCATTTTATTAGTGAGCTATATCGTCGGTTATCTCGATCGGGTTGGGATCTCGTTTTCGAAATTCCAAATGATGCCCGATATTCTGAACGGCAATGTCTCGATGGCCGAAGCCGTTTACGGGCTGGGCGCCGGGGTGTTTTTCATCGGCTATATCATCGCCGGGGTACCCAGTAACATTCTGCTGAGCCGCTACGGCGCCAGAAAGATCATCGCGCTGCTGATGGTGGTGTGGGGGGCGATCTCGATGCTGAGCATCTTTATCACCAACCCCTGGCAATTCTACCTGGCGCGTTTCCTGCTGGGGCTGGCGGAGGCCGGCTTCTACCCCGGTGTGATCCTCTATCTGACGCTGTGGTTCCCGTCCAGCCAGCGTGCCAAGATGACGGCGCTGTTCGTATGCGGCATCCCGGTCAGCAACATCATCGGCGGCCCGCTGTGTGGGTGGATCATCGAGCACATGAACGGCCTGATGAATCTCTCCGGTTGGCAGTGGCTGTTCTTTATCAGCGGCCCGCGCGCGCTGCTGATCGCCATCGTCATCTTCTGTTTCCTGGATAATACCTATCAGAGCGCCAAGTGGCTCAGCCCGCAGGAGAAGGCGCTGATCAAAGAGGATATGGCGCAGAGCGCGCCGCGCCAGGGCGCCGCCGGCGGGCAGGAGTGGACGATGAAAAGCATGCTGAGATCGTCCGCGTTCACCAAAATGTGGCTGATTTGCTTCTGCACCGTGATGGGCCAGGGCGGGCTGGCGTTTTGGGTGCCGACCATTATTCGCGACACCGGCGTGACCTCGGTGATGGATATCGGCCTGCTGACCATGCTGCCGTACATGCTGGCGGTGGTGGCAATGCTGGCGGCCGCACGCAGTTCGGACAAGCATCGCGAGCGGCGCTGGCACATCATCGTGCCGTTCTGCATCGCCGCGGTGTCGCTGATCTTTATCGGCCTGTTCCCGGACAACAAGCACGTGGTGATGGCGGCGCTGTGCGTGGCGGTGGCGTCGAGCCTGGTGCCGTCGCCGCTGTTCTGGAGCCTGCCGAACGCCATTTTTACCGGCACCTGCGCTGCGGCGGGCATTGCGCTCATCAATTCCATCGCCAATATCGGCGGTTTTATTTCACCTTATATCATCGGCTATTTCAAACAGCTGACCCACAGCAATTTGGCGGCGATGTGCGTCTTGTCGACGATGATGATACTGGGGGCGATATTAACCTACAGCGTGCCGGCGAAATGGGTCAATAAATAACACTTTCCTTCAGCTTCATTAAATAGTCGGCAACAGTTTTATTTTTATTTCGCCATGCATTTCTCATCTGATTATTTCAGCGGGGGAAGGCATGGCCATTTTTATTTCGTCTCGAATAAAGGAGGCAGCATGAAAATTGTTATTGCACCGGATTCATTTAAAGAAAGCGTCAGCGCAGAACGGGCGGCGCAGGCGATCGCGCGCGGCTTTCACGAGGTTTATCCCGATGCCGAGTGCGTCTGCCTGCCGATCGCCGACGGCGGCGAAGGCACGGTGGACGCGCTGGTGGCCGCCACCGGCGGGCGCAAGGTGACGGTATCGGCGACGGGGCCGCTGGGGGAACGGGTGACGGCGTTTTATGGCATCAGCGGCGACGGCAAGACGGCGGTGATCGAAATGGCGGCGGCCAGTGGATTGATGCTGACGCCGGCGGCGCGCCGTAACCCGCTGCTGGCGACCAGCTACGGCACCGGTGAACTGATCCGGCATGCACTGGATCAGGGCATTCGCCACCTGATCCTCGGCATCGGCGGTAGCGCCACGGTGGATGGCGGCGTCGGCATGGTGCAGGCGCTGGGCGGGCGCTTCTACCGCCCGGACGGCAAGGCGTTGCCGTGGGGCGGCGGCAAGCTGGCGACGCTGAGCGGAATCGATCTCAGTACGCTGGATGCGCGCCTGCGGCAGTGCCGAATCGAGGTCGCCTGCGACGTAGACAATCCGCTGGTGGGGCCGCGCGGCGCGGCGGCGGTGTTCGGGCCGCAGAAGGGCGCGACGGCGGCGATGGTGGCGCAGTTGGAACAGGGCCTGACGCAGTATGCCGAGGTGCTCCGCCAGAGCACCGGTCACGACGTGCGGCACGTCGCCGGCGGCGGGGCGGCGGGCGGCATGGGGATCGCCTGCCAGGTGTTTCTCGGCGCAACGCTGAAGCCGGGTATCGAGATCGTGATGGCGGCGCTGGGCCTGGAGCAGGCGCTAGCGGAGGCTGATTTGCTGATCACCGGCGAAGGACGCATCGACAGCCAAACGCTGGGCGGCAAGGCGCTGTCCGGCGTCGCCCGTCTGGCGCGCGCGCGCGGCCTGCCGGTGATCGCGTTGGCCGGCGTGGTGGAGGACGGGGCGGAGGCGCTGCACGCGCAGGGAATCGACGCGATGTTCAGCATTCTGCCGCGCCTGAGTACGCTGGAGGTCGCGCTGTCGCAAGGGGAACTCAACCTGCAGCGCAGCGCCGCCAACATCGCCCGCGCGATGCGCATCGGCCGCCGATTGGGATAAAAAAGAAGGCCACGCTGCGCGAGCAGGTGGCCTTGGTTTTGGCGGCGAAGCGCTTACGGCTCGACGTCGCGGTTGCAGTCCTTGGAGTAGATGTAGCTGAAGGTTTCCTGGCCCACCGCATAGCCCGCCTGCTGCACATAGGCGCCCATGAAGATGTAGTCGCCTTGCTTCACCGGCATCCATTCATTGTCCAGGTTGTACACGCCGGCACCGCTGAGAATGTAGGCGCCATGTTCCTGCACGTGGGTCTCGATGTAGCCGTGGCTGGCGCCGGGGGCGAAGGAGAGGATGTGCATATTCATGTCGAAGCCCAGATCTTTCGGCAGCAGATCCTGCAGGATCACCTCGCTCATACCCTCGTAGTGGATCTTCTCCAGGTTGGCGACGTTGTTGCTGACCACGTGCGCTTCATAGCCCTTGATGCGCTGGTAGCGGCGCTTGTAGAGGAACAGGCGGCTGGATTGACCGCCGTTGGCGTTTTCCAGCCGCATCGTGACGCCCGCCGGGCAGTAAAGGTAGCCGCCGGCGGTCAGCGGGTAGTCGGTGGCGTCGGCGGAAGCGGTAATGGCGCCGTCGATGACGTACACGAAGGTTTCGATCTCTTCGCCGCCAAAGCCTTTGGTGTTGCGGCCGCAGTCGTGCAGCGTCACCAGATAATCGACGAAGGTGGCGCCCAGTTTCGGCGTCGACAAGATGGTGACGTCGCAGTTTTCAAAACCGGGAATGACGTTGCGCACCAGACCGTTCGGCGGGATCAGCGCATAGTTGCCGCGTTTGATGATGGCGCGCGTTGACAGAATGTCGGTTGGATAACCGGTTTGATTGTTGAAGTAACCCACGTTGATTCTCCTGATCGTTGAAAGGGCGCCGCGGCGGCGCCCGGTAAAAAAGCGCCGTCAGGCCTCGGTGGCCGTTCGGGCTGCCGTAGTGCGTTTCATCAAGACGTTGACGGTGAAGAAAATGGCGGTGCCCACCAGCAGGATGGCGGCGGAGATGTAAAAGCCCATCACCTTGGAGCCGGTACTGTCGGAGATCACGCCGGTGAGGAAGGGGGCGATCACCGACGAGGACATGCCGAAGAAGTTGAACACGCCGAAGCTGGTGCCATAGCCTTTCTTCGGCGCGTTGTCGGCGACGAAGGAGATCATGATCGGATCGACCGCCAGTTTACCCAGCAACCCGTACAGGATCAGGCTGATCAGCAGCATGGTGGAGTCCGGCGAAATGACGGTGCAAACCAGCATCACCGCCGCGCACAGCTCGAGGAAAATGATCAGTTGCACTTTCTTGTTGCGGAAACGGTCGGACATGCGGCTGAAGAACAGCGCGCCCGGCACCGAGGCGAACGCCACCAGGGCGGAGGAGAAGCCGATGGCCACCCCTTCAAAGCCGCGCTCCTGCTGCAGGAACGAGGGTAGCCAGGTGACTATCATGTAGTAGCCGTAGCAGGTGGCGAAGTACATCGCGTAGGCGGAGATCATACGCAGGCTGAACAGGCCGCTGGCTTGGCCGTCCTCTTCGGGCTCGGCAGCCGTCGGCGCAACGGCCTGGCTGACGGCCGCCGGGGCTTGAGGCTGCGAGCCTTTGATGACCACGGCGAACACTAGCGTCATCACCACCAGCAGGCCGGTGATGATGAACAGCATGATCTGCCAGTTCATGTTGAAGCTTTTCACCAGCAGGCTGGAGGCGATCAGGCCGATGGCCATGCCGAGCGCCGAGCCGCTGTTGATCACCGCGGTCGCCAGGCCTCGGCGTTCCAGCGGGATATTCTCCGACGACAGGGAGTAGGCCGAGCCGTAATACGAGCCGCAGCCCATGCCCGCCAGCAGGCTACCGGCATAGACCATGGTCAGGCTGGTGGCGTTGCCGATCAGCAGCGTGGCGATGATGAACAGGCAGAAGCCCGGGATCAGCACCACCTTCTTGCCGAATTTGTCCACCAGGATGCCCGCCGGGATCTGCATCCCGGTGTAGGCGAAGAAGTAGAAGCTGGCGATCAGCCCCATTTCCGCATTGGAGTGCGCGCCGATGGTTTGTTGGATCTCGGGGAAGATCGGCGTCAGGACGGTGCGATAGATCCAGATCACCGCCCAGCCCAGACAGAGCACGACGACGATCTTTTTCCAGTAGCGCGGGTCGATGTCGTTGCTCATGCCTCGGCCCCCTGTTCGGTGTAGGCCAGCTGATACAGCGTCTGCGCCAGGATTTTCACCCCTTCGTTCAGATCGGCGACGGTGGTTTTTTCCGCCGGATTATGGCTGATGCCGGCGATGCTCGGCACGAACATCATCACCGTCGGCACGCGCGGGGCGAAGATTTGCGAGTCGTGCCCGGCGCCGCTGTGCATCATGCGGTAATTCAGCCGCTGCGTTTCGCACAGGCGGCTGACGCAGGCCACCAGCTGTTCGTTCATCGGGATCGGCGCTTCGTCCATCCACAGATCGATCTCGGCCTCGATGCCCATCTCGGCGCAGATGCGCTGGATATCCTGCTCGATCTCCTGCGTGAAGCGCAGCAGCGCGGCCTGATCGGTGTGGCGGCAGTCGAGGGTGAAGTGGGTGAAGCCCGGCACCACGTTGACGGTGTTCGGCTTCGGCTCCACCTTGCCGAAGGTCAGCACCAGCGGATCGCCCTCGGCGCGCGCCTTGGCGATCGATTCGCAGCAGATGCGGCTGAAGGCGTGCACGGTATCCCGGCGATAGCTCATCGGGGTGGTGCCGGCGTGGTTGGCTTCGCCCTGCAGCCGCACGTCATAACGCCGTTGGCCGACGATGCTGGTCACCACGCCGATGGTTTTGCCTTCGGTTTCCAGCACCTTGCCCTGTTCGATATGGATCTCGACGAAGGCCGCGATGTCGCTGCGCAGCGGCTGATGCGGCGGGGGGAAATCGAAACCGGCGTCGCGCATGGCGTTGACGAAGCCGACGCCCTTGGCGTCCGTAATGTGCTGCACGTCTTCCCGCCGGGCCAGGCCGACGATGTTCTTGCTGCCCCAGAACACATAAGGGAAGCGGCTGCCTTCTTCTTCCGCCAGCGCGATGACTTCCAGGCTGCGTAGCGGCGGACCGTAGGTGTCTTTAAGGTATTTGATCGCCATGAAGGCAGCTTCGATACCGAACTGGCCGTCGAGGTTGCCGCCGTTGACCACCGTGTCGATGTGTGAACCGGAGAGAATCACCTGGTCGGGGTATTTGCTGCCCTCCAGTCGGCCGAACAGGTTGCCGACCGCATCAAAATGGGTGCTCAGCCCGGCGGCCTCGAAGGCGTTTTTCAACGCGTGCTGCGCTTCGATCCATTCCGGGGTATAAAGCAGACGCGTCATGCCGCCGCTGGGGTCGGCGCCGATTTTCGATAACCAGCCGGAAATATCACGGATTTCTTGTTGGAAGTCTTTCATGTTTACCTGCCCGCATGTTGTGTCTCAGCGGCGATGCGGCCAGGGCGGGGATATACGCCACCGGCCAGCCTATTGCGCTGAGCGCGCTGATGAAGGTTTTCTTTTTTCTCCCCGGCTCTGACATATCAACCGCGAGCCGCGGCGCAAAAAGCCCACGATAATAAGAGTGCGTTAACTGGCGAAGGGATCTTTATGGTCGTAAGAACGCTGGTAAATAGCATTTGAAATTAAGTACTGATAAATATCGTCGACGATTTCGATGCCGTTTTTCTCGCTTTCCATTTCACGCGCATGGCTATTCTGCCCTGGATAAAGCACTTTGCTGACGCCCGGCGCTGGCTTAACGGCATTCAATTCTTTCATGACCTGGCTGATATTTTTACGGAATGCGGATTCGTTGGTGAAATAACCCGGGTTCAGCACGATATGCAATTGGCCCAATTCCCGGCCGGCGCTGAGATCGTGATACATCGAGCTGACGTGTTTGCCGAACGGCAGGCCGAGCAAAATGCCCGACAGCACGTCGACCATCATCATCAGGCCGTAGCCTTTCGGCCCGGCGATCGGCAGCAGCCCGCTGACGGCGAACGGATCGGTGGTGTGCTTGCCCTCGGCGTCCACTGCCCAGGTATCGGGGATGGCGGCGTTGCGCGAGCGCGCGTCCAGCACTTTGCCCCAGGCCTGCACGGTGGTGGCCATATCGAAGGTGATCAGCTCGTCGCCTTCGCCCGGTGCGGAGAAGGCGATGGGGTTGGTGCCGTAGTAGACCTCGGCGCCGCCGTACGGCACCACCATCGGATCGGACTGGCACAGCGAAATGCCGACCATGCCGGCGCGCGCCGCCTGCTGCACGAAGTACGACAGCGCCCCGCTGTGGCCGATGCGGCGCACGCCCACCACCGCCACGCCGTTCTCTTTCGCCATCTCGATGGCGCGATCCATGCTCAGCTTGGCCGCCACGTGCCCGGCGCCGTTGTCGCCGTCGAAAATGGCGCTGCAGGGGCCGGTTTTTTCAAAGGTGAAATGCGGGTGATTGTTGGTGCCGCCTTTGCTGATGCGTTCGGAATAGTATTCGACCCTGACCGCGCCGTGAGAATGAATGCCGCGCGCATCGGCATGAACCAGCACGTCGGCGACGATGCCGGCGTGTTCCTGGCTCAGGCCGGCGGCGTGAATTTTTTGCTGGATAAGCTGATGTAATTGTTGTTTAGAGACCTTCATATACAGTCCTTTTATCACTACGGTTTATTTAATTCGCCTCTGCGTTGTAATGTATAAATACCGGGGGGGAATAATGTGATCCAGATGCGTTTTATCCGATTGGATTAAAAATTCGTTGAATTAAATCGCCATTGTTAGAAGTTTTTTTATAAATGCTTTTTCCCGTCTGGATTAACTAATATTCAGGCGATTAAGTTATTTTTTCTAACAATGAATAAAGTGTGACCATACTCACCTCAGGGTGTGGTTTTAATTTGTAGCTTGATCATTAACCTTTTCGCTGGATTCAATGCATCGCCGTGCCGCCGGTACGGGAAATATTGCCGATATTATTAAATGCTGTCTTAAGGATATCACCATGATCCATGCTTTTATTAAAAAGGGGAGCTTTCAGGATTCCGTCAGCCTGATGTTGATCTCCCGCAAACTCAGTGAATCTCCCAAGGTCGAGGAAATATCCGTCATGATGGGGACACCGGCCAATAAATCTTTATTGGAGGTGACCGGTTTCTGGCACCCGCAGTTTAGCGAAGCGACGCCGAACGATATTTGCGTGGCGATCAAAGCGGAGTCCGCCGACGAGACGATCGCCGAGGAGATCGGCGCGGCGTTGGAGATGGCGCTCAAGGCGATTGCGCAGGGGAGCCAGGGCGGCAAAAAACTGCTGCGGGCGCGCAGCTGGCGCACCGCCAGGCAAAAGCTGCCCGCCGCCAATCTGGCGCTGATCTCGATCGCCGGCGAATACGCGGCGGAGCTGGCGGATAGCGCGCTGGAAGACGGCTGCAACGTGATGATGTTCTCCGATAACGTCAGCCCGGCGCAGGAAGTGGCGCTGAAAACCAAGGCGCGCGAACGCGGGCTGATCGTGATGGGGCCGGACTGCGGCACCGCCTGCATCGCCGGCGCGCCGCTGGCGTTCGCCAACGTGGCGCCCGCCGGATCTATCGGCGTGGTGGGCGCCTCCGGCACCGGCATTCAGGAGCTTATTTCGCAAATTACCCTGGCAGGCCAGGGCATCTCGCACGCCATTGGCCTCGGCGGGCGGGATTTGACGGCGGAGATCGGCGGCATCAGCGCCATCAGCGCGCTGCGCATGCTGGCGGCGGATCCGCAGAGTCTTGTGCTGGCGTTCGTGTCCAAGCCGCCGGCGCCCGAGGTGCGCCAACGGGTGATCGACGAGATGAAAGCGCTCGGCAAGCCGGTGGTGGCGCTGTTCCTCGGCGCGCAGTCCGCCGTGCGCCAGGATGGCAATATCACGTTCGCCGCCACGCTGGATGAAGCGGCGCGGCTGGCGGCGATGCAGGGCTGTGTGCAGCAACAGGCGGCGCAGCAGCCTGCGGTGCCCGGCGGCAAAATCGCCGGGCTGTACGCCGGCGGCACGCTGGCGGCCGAATGCGCGATGCTACTGGCGGAAAAACTGTCCCTGCCGCTGGATAGCGAGCACCCGCGCGGCGCCATGCTGGTGGCCAACGGCCATCGCATCATCGACATGGGCGATGACTTCTACACCCAGGGGCGCCCGCACCCGATGATTGACCCGACCGCCCGCAATCAAGAGATCGCCCGCCTGGCGCAGCAGCCGCAGACCGGCGTGTTGCTGCTGGACGTGGTGATCGGCTTCGGCGCTCAGGACGATCCGGCGGCGTCGCTGGCGGCCGAGGTGGCCAACGTGTGTGCGGCGCGCGGCGCGGCCCACCCGCTGGCGGCGATCGCCACCGTCACCGGCACCGAACAGGATCCGCAGCAGCGCTCGCGGCAAATCGCCACTCTGCAGGAAGCCGGCATCGCGGTGATGCCGTCGCTGCCGGCGGCGGTCGCGCTGGCGCATCAGCTGATTACCCCCGTCTTACCCGCACCTGAACGCGAACGGCCGGTCTTGCTGGACGGTGTCGCGGTGATCAATGCCGGGCTGCGCAGCTTCGCCGATGACCTGCAAACCAGCGACATTCCGGTGGTGCATTACCAGTGGGCGCCGGTGGCCGGTGGCGATCAACGATTAGCCAACATCTTGAAAAAATTAAAGTAAGGAACCGCTATGTACGCAACGATTGAGCAAGCAAACGCCGCCGTTATCGCCCGTATCCGCGAGGCGCGCCCGCACTGGCAGGATGTGGATCTGGCGCACCGCTTGATCCCGCAGCTGGCCGAAGGGCGCAAGCTGCTGCACGCCGGCCCGCCGGTCACCTGGCAAGAGATGAGCGGCCCGGTGCGCGGCGCCTGCATCGGCGCCTGCCTGTTCGAAGGCTGGGCGCAGGATGAGCAGCAGGCGCTGGCGCTGCTGGAGCAGGGGGAAATCGAGTTTATCCCGTGCCACAGCGTGAGCGCGGTGGGGCCGATGGGTGGCATCACCTCGGGCCACATGCCGATGGTGGTAGTCAGGAACACCGTTCACGGCAACTACGCCTACTGCAACATGAACGAAGGTATCGGCAAAGTGATGCGCTTCGGCGCCTACGGCGAGGACGTGCAGCAGCGCCTGCGCTGGATGCGCGATTCGCTGGCCCCGGTGTTGAAAGCGGTGTTGGCGACGCTGGAGGAGGGGATCGATCTGACCGCCTTGATGGCGCAGGCGATCAGCATGGGGGACGAATTCCACCAGCGCAATATCGCGGCCTCGGCGCTGCTGATGCGCAGGCTGGCGCCGGAGATTAGCCTGCTGCCGCGCGATAAGGCGGAGCTGGCGCAGGTAATGCAGTTCCTCAGCATCACCGATCAGTTCTTCCTCAATCTGGCGATGGCCTACTGCAAGGCGGCTATGGACGCCGGGGCGGAGATTGAGCAGGGCACCATCGTCACGGTAATGACCCGCAACGGCAAGAACTTCGGCATCAAGATCAGCGGGATGGGCGATCGTTGGTTCACCGCCCCCGTCAATACGCCGGAAGGGCTGTTCTTCTCCGGTTTCAGCCAGGCGGACGCCAACCCGGACATCGGCGACAGCGCGATCACCGAAACCTTCGGCATTGGCGGCGCGGCGATGGTGGCGGCACCAGGCGTGACGCGCTTCGTCGGGGCTTCCGGCGGCATGAGCGCCGCCACCGACATCTCCGAGGAAATGGCGGAGATCTACCTCGAACGCAACATGATGCTGCAGATCCCGACCTGGGACTTCCAGGGCGCCTGCCTGGGGTTGGATGCTCGCCGGGTGGTGGAAACCGGCATCACGCCGCTGATCAACACCGGCATCGCCCACCGCGAAGCCGGGGTCGGACAGATCGGCGCTGGCACGGTGCGCGCGCCGCTCGGCTGCTTTGAGAAAGCGATCGAAGCGCTGGCCGATAAGCTCGGCATCACGGCGTAAACGAACGGAGGCGCGTATGGACATTATCGCGTTAGCAGGCAGCCGCCATGCGACGCAGGACTACGGCGCGCTGCGCTGCGTCGGCAGCTTCAACAACGCGATCAATTTCCTGACGGAAAACGCGCGGCTGCTGACGCTGCACCGCGCCGGCAGCGGCCTGAGCCCGATGGGGTGGCAGCTCGGCGCGCGGGGTTTCGATCGCGTGCGGCGTGCGGTGCCGTCCGTACGACGCTGCGCTTTCTCCGCCTCTGGCCTCTTGCTGGATACGCTCTTTGTCCGTCCTGCGGCGGCGGCCCGGGATCTGGCGCTGGCGCCGCGTGCGGCCATTGCCGATCGGCCGCTGACGGCGGTATTGCAGCACTGCACGGCGCTGTGTGGGTTGCACGGCGAGCTGGGCCGATTGGTGAGGCAGCCGTTAACGCCGGAGCCGGCCGCGCTGGTGCGGGATTTTTCCCGTTGGCTGCGGGGCGACACGGTCGACTGGCGCCAGGCGCTGGGCAAGGGGCCGGGGCTGACGCCGAGCAACGACGACACCTTGCTCGGCCTGCTGCTGAGCGCCCACCTCGACAGCCGCATCCAGGTTACCGGGCTGGCGCCGTTTTTCGCCCAGACGCCACCGCTGGACGCGCTGACCACGCTGGTGAGCGCGCATTACCTGCGTTACGCCGAGCAGGGCGTGTTCGCCACGCCGCTGCATACGTTGGCGCAGGGGCTGCGGGCGCCTGAAGAGGTATCGGCGGCGGTGAAGGCGGTGCTGAGTCTGGGGCACTTCTCGGGAGCGGACACGCTACTGGGCGTGTGGCTGGGGGTGACGACGATTAACGCACTGTGCGGCGCGCGGTGTGAACACGAGGGCCGGATCGCGGATCCGGCCGGGACGGTATGATTTCAACTACGGGTGCAAGCCATGAAAACCTTGGTCATTGCGTTGGGCGGCAACGCCCTGTTGCAGCGCGGAGCTGTGCTCTCTGCGGAAAATCAGTATAAGAGCATCGCCCTGATCGCCGACGCCATCGGCAAACTGGCGCAGAAATACCGCATCGCCATCGTACACGGCAACGGGCCGCAGGTGGGGCTGCTGGCGTTGCAGAACTTGGCGTACCGCGATGTGCCGCCTTATCCGCTGGATATTCTGGTGGCCGAAAGCCAGGGCATGATCGGCTATATGCTGGCGCAGCAGCTGAGCGCCAGCCATCCGCAGCAGCCGGTGTCCACGCTGCTGACGCGGGTGCTGGTGGATGCGCAGGATGCGGATTATCAGGCGCCGAGCAAGTTCATCGGGCCGGTGTATGCGCCGGAACAGCGGCAGGCGCTGGAGGCCAAATACGGCTGGACGCTGAAGGCGGACGGCAACTACATCCGCCGGGTGGTGCCTTCGCCGGCACCGCAGAAGATCCTCGACATCGAGGCGATCACGCTGCTGCTGTCGCAGCGGCACATCGTGATCTGCAACGGCGGCGGCGGTATTCCGATGATCGCCGGCGAGCATGGGCTGATGGGCAGCGAAGCGGTGATCGACAAAGATCTGGCGGCGGCGCTGTTGGCGGAGCAGGTGGGGGCCGATCATCTGGTGATCCTCACCGATGCCGACGCGGTGTACCAGGAGTGGGGCACGCCGCGCCAGCGCGCCATTCGGCGCACCACCACGCAGGAGCTGGCGCCGATGGCGGTGGCGGACGGCGCCATGGGGCCGAAGATCATGGCGGTCAGCCGCTTCGTCGATCGCACCGGGCGGACGGCCCATATCGGTGGCCTGCAGGATATCGACGCGGTGCTGGCGGGCCAGGCCGGCACCTCTATTTTACCTTAGCCACCGTCGGTTGATCCGCGCTCGCGCTGGCGCGGATAAGTATGCCTAAATGGCATGATTTCAATAATTTTTATTCATTTCATGATGTTGCTCGCCTTGGCTAGAGTAAAAACACCCCGGTATTTACCGTCAAAAATTTGTCATTTTTATTTGCGACTATGCTTTTTGAAATGACATTTCGGCCAAGGATTGTTATGGATTCGCTCAGTGTTGATGAACTCGCCCAGAAGAAGGATCGCTGGTATCGCATTGTGGAGGAGATGTTGGCGGAAGCCGGCGTCGCCATCAACGGCCCGCGCGCCTGGGATATCCGGGTGCACAACCCGGCGCTGTTCAAACGCATTTTGCAGGAAGGCTCGCTCGGTTTTGGCGAAGGCTACATGGACGGCTGGTGGGAGTGCGAACGCCTGGACATGCTGTTCACCCGCATTCTGCAGGCCGGCGTCGATGAGCGGCTGCCGAAAAGCTTGAGCGACATTGCGCGCGTTGCCTATGCCCGGCTGTTCAACCGCCAATCGCGCAAGCGCGCCTGGCAGGTGGGCAAAGAGCACTACGACATCGGCAACGACCTGTTCCGGGCGATGCTCGACCCTTACATGCAATACTCCTGCGGCTATTGGAAAGAGGCGCAGACGCTGGAGCAGGCACAGCAGGCCAAGCTGCGGATGATCTGCGAAAAACTGCAGCTGAAACCGGGCATGACGCTGCTGGATATCGGCTGCGGCTGGGGCGGGTTGGCGCAGTTTGCGGCGCAAAACTACGGCGTCACGGTGCACGGCGTGACCATTTCGGCCGAGCAGCAGAAGCTGGCGCAGGAACGCTGCGCCGGGCTGAACGTCGAGATTTTGCTGCAGGATTACCGCGATCTGGATCGCCAGTTCGATCGCATCGTGTCGGTCGGCATGTTTGAGCACGTCGGGCCGAAAAACTACGAGACCTATTTCAGCGTCGCGGCGCGCAACCTGAAGCCCGATGGCCTGTTCCTGCTGCATACCATCGGTTCCAATCAGACCGATCTCAACGTCGACGCCTGGATAGACAAATACATCTTCCCCAACGGCTGCCTGCCTTCTGTGCGGCATATCGCCGAGGCCAGCGAAGGGCGTTTCGTGATGGAGGATTGGCACAACTTTGGTGCCGATTACGATCGCACGCTGATGGCCTGGCTGGAGAACTTCAAGCGGGCGTGGCCAGAGTTGGCGGGCGGCTATTCCGAGCGCTTCGAACGCATGTTCACTTACTACCTGAACGCCTGCGCCGGCGCGTTCCGTTCGCGCAACATTCAGCTGTGGCAGGTGTTGTTCAGCCCGGCGGGCGTGGAGGGCGGGGTGCGGGTCTATCGTTGATATCCCCGTCATATTTCAAGCTACATCTGTGCTGGCTGCGTTTGCGCGCCCCGGTCGCTTACTTGAGTAAGTTCCCGGGGACTGACAAACTTGCCGCCTTGATGCAACTCGAACTATTTAGGGGATACCCTTCAATATTTACTTTGGGACAACACATATACCCAATGGATTTCCAGTTGCGTCCAGGCGGCAAACGTGAGAAACCCCAGGCGCTTAGATAACTAAGAGACTGGGGTTCGAACGTGCAGCCAACAACGATGCGGCTGGAAAGACGAAGGGTATATCAGTACAGCAGCGAGTACAGCTGGCGGCGATATTTAGCGGCCAGCGCGTCGCCGGTGCCGAGCGCGGCCAGAATGTCCATCAGGGTCTTGCGCGCGTTGCCGTTGGCGGCGGCCAGATCTTTCTTCAGATGCCCCATCAGCAGTTCCAGCGCTTCTTCGTTACGCCCGACCTGATGCAGCTGCAGCGCCAGCTGTACTGCCAGCTCGACGTTGCCCGGTTGCTGCTGCACCTGCTGTTGCAGCTGTTGGATTTCCGGCGTGTCCGCCGCCTGCTTCAACAGTTCAATCTGCGCCACCAGGCCCTGATAGCGGGTATCGCGATCCTGCAGCGGGATGGTCGCCAGCACCGCTTCGGCGTCTTCGCTGCGGCTGAGCGCGATCTGAGTTTCGGCCAGGGTCAGGCCGATGTCGCTGCGCTGTTGGCTGCTCTGCCAGGCGTCTTTCAGCAGCGGCAGCGCTTCGGCGGCGTTGCCGGCGGCCAGCAGTTCCTGCGCCTGCGCCAGTTTCAGATCTTCTTCCTTCGGCAGGAAACGCTGCAGCAAGTCGCGGATCGCTTCTTCCGGCTGCGGGCCCTGGAAGCCGTCGACCGGCTGGCCGTCTTTGAACAGGTAGACCGTCGGAATGGAGCGCAGCCCGAACTGGGAGGCGATCATTTGTTCGGCGTCGCAGTCCACCTTGGCCAGAATGAACTGACCGGCGTATTCCGCCGCCAGCTTGTCCAGCACCGGCGTGAGCTGCAGGCAGTGTTGGCTGCGCTCGGACCAGAAGTAGAACAGCACCGGAATGGACATCGATTGTTCCAGCGTCTGGTGCAGGTTAGTTTCGTTAATATCAACAACAGCTTGAGCTAGCATCTTTTTTCTCTCTGATCGTGCGGAGCCATGGGGTGTAGATGGGGGCGCGCCGCCATTCTTCAACCCCGGCGGGCGAATTAAGCGTTGCTGCGCAGCAGCCAATCCAGACAGCGGCCCGGCAGAATACGGCGCAGCACGCTCATGGCGTGCGCCAGCAGGGTCACCGGGTAGCGCAGTTTGGCGCGCGGGCTTTCCAGCGCGTGGCGCAGTTTGGGCAGAATGGCCTCCGGCGGCAGCGTCAGGCGTTTGGCGATGCCGGGGTTGTGCACCGGCTTGTCGCTCTGCGCCTGGTTGACGTTCTGGCTAAAGTGAGTGGAAATCGGCCCCGGTTCGATCAGGCTGACCTGAATGCCGCTGCCGTGCAGCTCCATGCGCAGCGCGTCCGACCAGGCCTCCAGCGCGAACTTGCTGGCGGCGTAGGCGCCGCGCCCGGCGCTAGAGACCAGCCCCATCACCGAACTGGTCTGGATAATGCGCCCTTCGCCGTGCGGCAACATTGCCGGCAACAGCAGCTGGGTCAGCTGGTGGGTGCCGAACAGGTTGGTGGCGAACTGCCGCTCCAGCTGGCTGCGCGAAATGCGGCTGAGCGGGCCGTAAACGCCGAAACCGCCGTTGTTGAACAGGCCGTACAGGCGACCGTCGGTCAGCGCGATCACCTCGGCGGCGGCGCGCTCGACGCTGGCGCTGTCGTCCAGATCCAGCTCGATGCCTTCCAGCCCGAGCTGGCGCATGTTTTCCACGTCCTCCGGCTTGCGGCAGGCGGCCAACACCCGGTAGCCGCGGTTGCGCAGATCCTGCGCCGCAATCAGTCCAATCCCGCTGGAGCAGCCGGTTATCAATACCGCTTTTTGCATAACTTTACCTAGTGTACGACCCTAATTTAGTTAGACTCATGTTTTACTAGCGGTTCCAGGCGCTCCGCCATCCAAGTGGCGATAAACGGCTGGGCGTCCCCATTGGGGTGCAATCCGTCATCTTGCATCCATTCCGGCTTCACCACCACCTGTTCCATATAGAACGGCAGCAGCGGAATGTTGAACTGTTTGGCCAGCGCCGGGTAGACGGCGCTGAACGCCTCGGTATAGCGGCGGCCGTAGTTCGGCGGGATACGGATCTGCATCAGCAGCGGCTGTGCGCCGGCCTGCTGCACCTGCGTGATGATCTGGCCGAGTTCGCGCTGTATGTCCTGCGCCGGGAAGCCGCGCAGGCCGTCGTTGGCGCCCAGCTCGATCAGCACCCAGCGCGGCTGATGCTGTTTCAACAGCGCGGGCAGACGCGCCAGCCCCTGTGCGGCGGTGTCGCCGCTGATGCTGGCGTTGACCAGCTGCGGCGCGCCCGGTTTTTTCTGCCACTGTTCGGCCAACAGCGTCGGCCAGGCCCGCTCGATCGGCAGGCGGTAGCCGGCGCTTAAACTGTCGCCCAAAATCAACAAGGTATCGGCGGCGGCAGCGCGTAAACTGAATAATCCCAACAGCAAAAGGAAGGGAAGATGCCAGCGGAAAACGTTCTTGAAGTTCATCATCTTAGTAAACACGTTGGTCAGGGTGAGCATCAGCTCACCATCCTTACCGGAGTCGAGCTGCTTGTCAAACCCGCGCAGACGATCGCCCTGATCGGCGAATCCGGATCGGGGAAATCGACCCTGCTGGGCATTTTGGCCGGGCTGGATGACGGCAGCGAGGGCGAGGTGCGCCTGCTCGGCGAGTCGCTGACCGCGCTGGACGAAGAGGGGCGCGCCGCGCTGCGCGCCAAGAACGTCGGCTTCGTGTTTCAGTCGTTCATGCTGGTGCCGACGCTGAACGCGCTGGAGAACCTGCAGCTGCCGGCGCTGCTGCGCGGCGAGAGCGACAGACAGAGCCGCGAGCAGGCGGTGCAACTGCTGGAACAGCTGGGGCTGGGGAAACGGCTCGATCACCTACCGGCGCAGCTGTCCGGCGGCGAGCAGCAGCGCGTGGCGCTGGCGCGCGCCTTCAGCGGCCGGCCGCGGGTGCTGTTCGCCGATGAACCGACCGGCAACCTCGATCGCCAGACCGGCGATCGCATCGCTGACCTGCTGTTTTCCCTCAACCGCGATTTTGACACCACCCTGATCCTGGTGACCCATGACGAAACGCTGGCGGCGCGCTGCCAGCGGCGGCTGCGGCTGCGCGAAGGCAAGCTGTGGGAGGAAGCATGATCTGGCGCTGGTTCTGGCGCGAATGGCGCTCGCCGTCGCTGCTGATCGTTTGGCTGGCGCTGACGCTCTCCGTCGCTTGCGTGCTGGCGCTGGGCAGCATCAGCGATCGCATGGACAAAGGGCTCAGCCAGCAGAGCCGCGACTTTATCGCCGGCGATCGGGTGCTGCGCAGCGCGCATCCGGTACCGGAAGGCTGGCTGCTGGACGCGCAGCAGCAGGGGCTGAAACTGAGCCGTCAGCTGTCGTTCACCACCATGACCTATGCCGGCGATCGGCCGCAACTGGCGGACGTGAAAGCCACCGATCTGGCCTATCCGCTGTACGGCAAGCTGGAAACGCGCCCGGCCAACATCAAACCCGAACCGGGCAGCGTGCTGGTGGCGCCGCGTTTGCTGGCGCTGCTGAACGTGAAAGTGGGGGATTCGCTTGAGGTGGGCGACACCACGCTGCGCATCGCCGGTGAAATCATTCAGGAGCCGGACGCCGGCTTCAACCCGTTCCAGACCGCGCCGCGCATCATGATCAACCTGGCGGACGTCGATAAGACCGGCGCGGTGCAGCCGGGCAGTCGTTTGACCTATCGCTACATGTTCGCCGGCGCCGAGCCGGATATTCAGCGTTACGAAGAACGGTTGACGCCGCTGTTGACGCCGGATCAGCGCTGGTTCGGGCTGCAGGAGTCCGGCAGCGCGCTCGGCAAGTCGCTGCAGCGATCCCAACAGTTCCTGCTGCTGTCGGCCCTGCTGACGCTGCTGTTGTCGATCGCCGCCGTGGCGGTGGCGATGAGCCACTATTGCCGCAGCCGCTACGATCTGATCGCGGTGCTGAAAACCCTCGGCGCCGGGCGCGGCGCGCTGCGTAAGCTGATCGTCGGCCAGTGGCTGGCGGTGATGGCGCTGGCGGCGGTGTGTGGCGGGGGGATCGGGCTGGCGTTCGAAGCGCTGTTGATTCGCCTGCTGAAGCCGGTGTTGCCGGCCGCATTGCCCGCCGCCGGCGCCTGGCCGTGGCTGTGGGCGCTCGGCGCGCTGGTGCTGATTTCACTGCTGGTCGGGCTGCGGCCGTACCGTCAGTTGCTGGCTACCCAGCCGCTGCGGGTGCTGCGCCGCGATGTGGTGGCCAACGTCTGGCCGCTGCGCTACTTCCTGCCGGTGACGGCGGCGGTCGTGGTGGCGCTGCTGGTGACGCTGATGGGGGCCAGCACACTGCTGTGGGCGATCCTGGCCGGTATGGCGGTGCTGGCGCTGCTGCTGGGCGGCATCGGCTGGGGCAGCCTGCTGTTGCTGCGACGCATCACGCTCAAGAGCCTGGCGCTGCGGCTGGCGGTCAACCGCCTGCTGCATCAGCCGTGGGTGACCATCAGCCAGCTGGCGGCATTTTCGCTGTCGTTCATGCTGCTGGCGCTGCTGTTGGTGCTGCGCGGCGATCTGCTCGAACGCTGGCAGCAACAGCTGCCGCCGGACAGCCCGAACTATTTCCTGCTCAACATGACCGAGGCGCAGGTGCCGCAGGTGAAAACCTTCCTGCAGCAGCACCAGATCAAGCCGGAAACCTATTATCCGATCGTTCGAGTGCGTCTGACCGAGATAAACCAGCAGGTGGCGACCGAGCGGGTGCATGAAGACGATCCGGGCGGCGAGGCGGTGAACCGCGAGCTGAACCTGACCTGGTTGGCCGATCTGCCGGCTCACAATCCGCTGGTGGCGGGCAGTTGGCCGCCGAAAAGCGGCGAGGTCTCGATGGATGAAGGCATTGCCGGGCGGCTGAAGATCACGCTGGGCGACACGCTGACCTTCAGCGGCGATACCCAGGCGTTTAGCGCGAAGGTCACCAGCCTGCGCCAGGTGGATTGGGAAAGCCTGAAGCCGAACTTTTACTTTATCTTCCCGCCCGGCGCGCTGGACGGCCAGCCGCAGACCTGGCTCACCAGCTTCCGCTACGACGGCGACGGCCAGATGCTGACCCAGCTCAACCGCCAGTTTCCGACGCTCAGCCTGCTGGATATCGGCGCGATCCTGAAACAGGTCGGCGGCGTGCTGCAGCAGGTCAGCCGCGCGCTGGAAGTGATGGTGGTGCTGGTGGTGCTGTGCGGCGGCCTGCTGTTGCTGGCGCAGGTGCAGGTCGGCATGCGTCAGCGGCGTCAGGAGCTGGTGGTGTACCGCACGCTGGGGGCCGGCAAACGGCTGCTGCGCCGCACGCTGTGGTGCGAGTTCGCCCTGCTGGGGCTGGTGGCGGGCATCGCGGCGGCGGTGGGTGCCGAGGCGGCGCTGTGGCTGCTGCAGAGCCGGGTATTCGACTTCCCGTGGACGCCGACGCCGGTGCTGTGGTGGGCGCTGCCGCTGACCAGCGCGCTGCTGCTGTCGCTGTGCGGCGGTTGGCTGGGCGTGCGCCTGCTGCGCGGCCGGGCGCTGTTCCGCAGTTATGAGGGCTGATCTTGCTATCGCAGGTCTGTTGCCGCCAGGCGTGGCCGGGCCTGCCGTTTTTTCGCGCGTTACTGGCGCTATTCATCTTCATGCCCACCCTGAGTGAAATCGATTACATTTATGTCATGTCGATACGGCTGCCGTTAATCATCGGTGCAACGGGTATCGGGTCAGTCTCGCCTGTTTTATGCATTAATTTAGAGTTTTATGCATAAATCAAGTGACTTTGTCGCCTTAAAAAACAGCGCATCCATTTTTAATAGGGTGTAATCGTTTTCACTAATGTGATCGCACTCACTTATCTCCGACGCATTGCCTCCTATCATGTCGCACACTGATGACCGTTTTCTCCTGGAGGCTGTATGAGCGATACCGTCAAAGTTACACCGGTGGAGAAAAGCCCGACCCATGTCGGCATGACTTTTTTCGTCTGTTTTTTAGCCGCGTTGGCCGGCCTGTTGTTCGGTCTGGATATCGGCGTAATCGCCGGCGCTCTGCCGTTTATTACCGACACATTTCAGATCACCAGCTCTCAGCAGGAGTGGGTGGTCAGCTCAATGATGTTTGGCGCCGCCGTCGGTGCCATCGGCAGCGGTTGGATGAACTTCCGGCTGGGGCGCAAATACAGTTTGATGATCGGCGCCATCCTGTTCGTGGCGGGATCGCTGTGTTCTGCGTTCGCCCCCAACGTGGAGGTCCTGATCGTTTCACGCATTCTGCTGGGATTGGCGGTGGGTATCGCTTCTTATACTGCGCCGATTTATCTCTCTGAAATCGCGCCGGAAAAAATCCGTGGCAGCATGATCTCGATGTATCAATTGATGATCACCATTGGTATTTTGGCGGCTTACCTGTCTGATACGGCGTTCAGCTATACCGGTGCCTGGCGCTGGATGTTGGGCGTCATCACCATCCCGGCGGGGCTGTTGTTGGTCGGCGTGTTCTTTTTACCTGACAGCCCGCGGTGGTTGGCCTCGCGCAATCGTCATGAGCAGGCGCGTCAGGTGTTGGAGAAGCTGCGCGACAGCAGTGCCCAGGCGCAGTATGAGCTGAATGAAATTCGTGAAAGCCTCAAACTGAAGCAAAGCGGTTGGGCGTTGTTCAAAGGCAATAAAAATTTCCGCCGCGCGGTTTTCCTTGGCATTCTTCTCCAGGTGATGCAGCAGTTCACCGGGATGAACGTCACCATGTATTACGCGCCGAAGATTTTCGGTCTGGCGGGCTTCGCCAGTACGGAACAGCAGATGTGGGGCACGGTGATCGTCGGTTTGGTCAACGTGCTGGCCACCTTTATCGCTATTGGACTGGTCGATCGCTGGGGCCGCAAACCCACCCTGATCCTCGGGTTTATCGTGATGGCTGTCGGCATGGGGGCGCTGGGAACCATGATGAACATCGGCATGAACTCGGCGGCGGAGCAATATTTCGCCATCGTCATGCTACTGATGTTTATCGTCGGCTTTGCCATGAGCGCCGGCCCGTTGATTTGGGTGCTGTGCTCAGAGATCCAGCCATTGAAAGGCCGCGATTTCGGCATCACCTGTTCCACCGCCACTAACTGGATCGCCAATATGATCGTGGGGGCGACATTCCTGACCATGCTGAATTCGTTGGGTAGCGCTCACACCTTTTGGGTCTACGCGGGGCTTAACGTGCTGTTTGTTTTCATCACGCTGGCGCTAATCCCGGAAACCAAAAATATTTCGCTGGAACACATTGAACGCAATCTGATGGCCGGCAAACCGTTGCGTAACATCGGCTCACGTTGATCTTTGCGGCAATAAAAAAGGTTCAGCCTGGGCTGAACCTTCTTCTTTTCGGCGGTGTAAACCGTTAAGCCAGCTTCTGCTGTGCCCAGGCCAGCCCGCTTTGGTATTCGCCCGGCAGCAGCGGCGCCAGCGCCTGCAGTGCCTGGCGCAGATCGGCGGCGCTCGGGTCGTTCAGATTGAGATGGCCGACCTTGCGGCCCGGGCGCACCTCTTTCTCATACCAGTGCAGATGCACCAGCGGCAGCGACAGCCACTGTTCGTTGACGGCGGTGCCGATCAGGTTGACCATCACCGACGGTGTGCTCACCACCGGCTGCGGCAACGGCAGGCCGAGGATGGCGCGCAGATGCAGTTCGAACTGGCTGATGGACGCGCCGTTTTGCGTCCAGTGGCCGCTGTTGTGCACGCGCGGCGCCAGTTCGTTGATCAGAAGCCGATCGCCGACGATAAAGCACTCCATCGCCATTACGCCGACGTAGTTCAGCTCGTTCAGGATCGCCGCCAGCATCTGCTCGGCCTGTTGCTGCAGCGCCGCGTTGGGCTGCGGCAGCGCCACGCTGGTGCGCAGGATGCCGTCTTCATGCAGGTTGTGGGTCAGCGGGTAGAATACCGAACGGCCGTCGTGGCCGCGTGCGCCCACCAGCGATACTTCGCCGGAGAAATTGATGCCTTGCTCGACGATGCACTCGCCATAGGCGTCGGCCGGCAGTTCGGCTTCCTGGCCCGGACGCAAACGCCATTGGCCGCGGCCGTCATAGCCGCCGACTCGGCGTTTGACGATCGCCAACTCGCCCAGCGAAGCGAATACCTGCGGCCATTCGGCGGCGCTCGCCAGCAGCTGCCACGGCGCGGTCGCCAGGCCGAGCTGGTCGAGCAGCTGTTTTTGCGTCAGGCGATCCGCCAGACGCGGAAAGATGTCGCGGTTGACGAAGGCGCTGTGGGTCGCCAACTCGCGCGTCAGCGCGGTTTCCGGCCAGCGTTCGATCTCGGCGGTAATGACGCTGTTCTGATACGGCACCGCCTCGGGTTCGGCATCGATGCCGACAGGGTAAACGGCGATGCCCAGCGGTTCGCCGGCCTGGCGCAGCATGCGCCCCAGTTGGCCGTTGCCCAGTACGCAAACCGGCTTCATGCGTCCTCCCGCGGATCGGGGTGGTTCAAGACGTCTTCGGTCTGCGCCCGACGCCAGTCCGCCAAACGCTGCGCCAGCGCGGCGTCGTGCAGCGCCAGGATCTGCATCGCCAGCAGCCCGGCGTTGGCGGCGCCGGCTTTGCCGATCGCCAGCGTGCCCACCGGAATGCCGCGCGGCATCTGGACGATGGAGTACAGGCTGTCTACGCCGCTCAGCGCGGCGCTTTGCACCGGCACGCCCAGCACCGGCACCAGGGTTTTAGCCGCCAGCATGCCCGGCAGGTGCGCCGCACCGCCGGCGCCGGCGATGATCACGTCAAAACCGTTGGCGGTAGCCTGCTCGGCGAAGCTGAACAGCTTGTCCGGCGTGCGGTGAGCGGAAACGACTTCGACATGGAAGGGGACATCGAGCTGGGTCAGGACTTCGGCGGCGAACTGCATGGTGGCCCAGTCACTTTTCGATCCCATTACAATTGCGATTTTCGCCCCGGTAGTGGCGGCTGAAGCGGCGTTGGCTCCCATGGGTGTAAGGCTCCTGTGATTTTTCTGGCGTCGGCTGAGGGCCGAATGAGGGCGTAGAGCATACCATGAGCGCACGACGAGGAAAACGGTTGCGTCGCCGGTTTTCAGCGCCGAAAGCGCGAATTTTCACTCGCGCGCCAGCCCGGGGCTCAGAATGGGAATTGGATCAGCTCGACGGCATCGGCGCTGACTTTGATCATCGATCCTTCGACGTGCCAGGCGCCCAGCACCGCGCGATGGGCTTCGCCGTTGCTCAACGCCAGCCGGTGCACCGCTGGGCGATGGGTATGGCCGTGGATCATCCAGTGCACGTCGTGGTGCAGCATCGTCTGTTCGACTGCCTGCGGGTTGACGTCCATGATGGCGTCCGACTTGCCCTGGTTGGATTGCTGGCTGCGGGCGCGCATGTTGGCGGCGATCTTCAGTCGCCAGCGCAGCGGCAGCGCGAGGAACAGTTTTTGAATCAGCGGGTTGTGCACTTTACGGCGGAATTGCTGATAGGCTTGATCGTCGGTGCACAGGGTGTCGCCGTGCAGGATCAGGATCCTGCGGCCGTACAGCTCCAGCACTTTTTCTTCCGGCAGCAGCTGCATGCCGCTGGCGCGAGCGAAGCGCTTGCCGAGCAGAAAATCGCGGTTGCCGTGGATGAAGTAGCAGGGCACGCCGGCCTGTTGCAGCGCTTTCAGCGCCGCGGCGATCTCCGCGTGCAGCGGCTCGGGATCGTCGTCGCCGATCCAGGCTTCAAACAGGTCGCCAAGGATGTACAGCGCGTCGGCGTGCACCGCTTCGCGCCGTAAAAAACGCAGAAAACCGGCAGTGATTGCCGGTTCCTGTGCGCACAAGTGCAGATCTGCGATGAACAGCGTACTCATGCAGCCGCGATTACTCGCTGACGGTCACGCTGTTGATCACCACGTCTTCTACCGGTACGTCCTGGTGCATGCCGCTACGGCCGGTTTTCACGCCTTTGATCTTGTTGACCACGTCCATGCCTTCAACCACTTCAGCGAACACGCAGTAGCCCCAGCCCTGCACGTTTTCGCCGCGGAAGTTGAGGAAGTCGTTGTCAGCCACGTTGATGAAGAACTGTGCGGTGGCGGAGTGCGGATCGTTGGTACGCGCCATTGCCAGGGTGCCGATGGTGTTTTTCAGACCGTTGTTGGCTTCGTTCTTGATAGTCGCATTGGTCGCTTTCTGGTTCATGCCCGGCTCGAAACCGCCGCCCTGGATCATGAAGCCGTTGATCACACGGTGGAAGATGGTGTTGTCGTAGAAACCGGCGCGGCAGTAGTTCAGGAAGTTTTCAACGGTAACCGGCGCTTTGTCAGCAAAGGTCTTGATAACGATATCGCCGTGATTGGTGTGGAAAGTAACCATAGTTTTAATCCTAACAAGGTGAAGTGAGACGTCACGTAAAGCGAGTGAACATTCAGACCGCCCTTATAACATATCCGCCCCAGCGAGTCAGCAGCGGCTCAACCGCGCACTGTCTGTGGTAATCGTGCAGTTGTTATATTATAACAACTGCGTCGGCCGCTGAATTTCGTGCATTTTATTCGCGTGAAGTCAGCAAAGCATGGCCTTAACCTTGCAATAGATCAGGCTTCAGGTTTCAATACGCTACCGGGCGGAAAACCTGAAGCCCGGTTATCTTTTTTGTTATCACGCACACCACGGAATCTCCCGATGCTAAAGATTTTTAATACCCTGAGTCGTCAAAAAGAGGAATTCAAACCCATTCATGCCGGGAAAGTGGGCATGTACGTGTGCGGGGTAACCATCTATGACCTGTGTCACATCGGCCACGGTCGTACCTTTGTCGCTTTCGACGTGGTGGCGCGTTACCTGCGCTACCTCGGCTATTCGCTGAACTACGTGCGCAACGTCACCGACGTGGACGACAAAATCATCCGCCGTGCAGCGGAAAATCATGAGACTTGCGACCAGCTGACCGAACGTATGCTGGCGGAAATGCACGCCGACTTCGACGCGCTGCTGATCGATCGCCCGGATCAAGAGCCGCGTGCGACCCAGCATATCGCCGAGATCATCGAGATCACCCAGCGCCTGATCGATCGCGATCACGCCTACGTGGCCAGCAACGGCGACGTGATGTTCTCCATCGACAGCGATCCGCAATACGGGCTGCTGTCGCGCCAGGATCTGGATCAGCTGCAGGCCGGCGCGCGCGTAGAGATCGACGACGTGAAGCGCAACCCGATGGACTTCGTGCTGTGGAAGATGTCCAAGCCGGGTGAGCCGAGCTGGCAGTCGCCGTGGGGGGCGGGCCGTCCGGGCTGGCACATCGAATGCTCCGCCATGAACTGCAAACAGCTGGGCACCCACTTCGATATCCACGGCGGCGGTTCCGATCTGATGTTCCCGCACCACGAGAACGAGATCGCGCAGTCGAGCTGCGCCCACGACGGTCCGTACGTCAATTACTGGATGCACTCCGGCATGGTGATGATCGACAAAGAGAAGATGTCCAAATCGCTGGATAACTTCTTCACCATTCGCGACGTGCTCGGCCATTATGATGCGGAGACGGTGCGTTATTTCCTGATGTCCGGCCACTATCGCAGCCAGCTGAACTACAGCGAAGAGAACCTCAAGCAGGCGCGCACCGCGCTGGAGCGCCTCTATACCGCGCTGCGCGGCACCGACGCCAGCGCCGCGCCGGCCGGCGGCGAAGCGTTCGAAGCCCGCTTCCGCGAAGCGATGGACGACGACTTCAACACCCCGGAAGCCTATTCGGCGCTGTTCGATCTGGCGCGCGAGGTTAACCGCCTCAAGGGTGAAGACATGGCGACGGCTAACGGCATGGCGGCGGAACTGCGTAAGCTGGCGAACGTACTCGGCCTGCTGCAGCAGGAGCCGGAGCAGTTCCTGCAAGGGGGCGTTCAGGTTGACGACGGCGAAGTGGCGGAGATCGAAGCGCTGATCAAACAGCGTAACGAAGCGCGCGCCGCGAAGGATTGGGCGCTGGCGGATGCCGCTCGCGATCGGTTGAACGAGATGAACATCGTGCTGGAAGACGGCCCGCAGGGCACCACCTGGCGCCGCAAGTAATCCGGCCGCAGGGAAAAACAAAAAAGGCGCTGAATTCAGCGCCTTTTTCTATGGCTGGGGTTAGGGTTTAACCACGACCTTGCCGCCGTTGAACTCCACTACCTGATCGGCGACGATCTTGCAGCGCTTGCGGGTTTCGACCTTGCCGTCGACTTTCACCCGCCCTTCGGCGATGACTTCTTTGGCGGCGCCGCCGCTTTCACACCAGCCCTGGAACTTCAGCAGATCGCACAGTTCGACGTGGGGATGATTGTCCAGATTGAAAATTTCCATACTGCCTTACTTATTTAGGTTGAACGTCGTGATATTCCTCGCAGGCCTGCAAGGTATTTTGGATCAGTGTAGCAACGGTCATCGGGCCGACGCCACCCGGCACCGGGGTGATGTAGGCGGCGCGCTCGCTGGCAGCGTCGAAATCGACATCGCCCACCACTTTACCGCTTTCCAAGCGGTTGATGCCGACGTCCACCACGATGGCGCCCGGTTTGATCCAGTCGCCCGGAATGAAGCCCGGCTTACCGACCGCCACCACCAGCAGATCGGCGTTCTCGACGTGATGACGCAGATTCTTGGTGAAGCGGTGGGTGACGGTGGTGGTGCAGCCGGCCAGCAGCAGCTCCATGCTCATCGGGCGGCCGACGATGTTGGACGCGCCGACCACCACGGCGTTCAGGCCGTAGGTATCGATGTTATAACGCTCCAGCAGGGTGACGATGCCGCGCGGCGTGCACGGGCGCAGCTTAGGGGCGCGCTGGCACAGGCGGCCGACGTTGTATGGGTGGAAGCCGTCGACGTCTTTGTCCGGGTGGATGCGTTCCAGCACCTTGACGTTATCGATGCCGGCCGGCAGCGGCAGCTGCACCAGAATGCCGTCGATTTCCTCATCGGCGTTCAGCTGGTCGATCAACGCCAGCAGCTCGGCTTCACTGGTGGCAGCGGGCAGGTCGTAGGAGCGGGAAAGGAAGCCGACTTCATCGCAGGCGCGGCGCTTGCTGGCGACGTAAATTTGCGAAGCCGGGTTCTCGCCGACCAGCACAACCGCCAGCCCTGGGGCGCGTTTGCCGGCCGCCAGACGTTGTTTCACTTGCTCAGCCACTTCGTTTCTAACCTGCTGCGCAATCGTTTTACCATCAATAATCTTTGCTGACATCAGTGTGGAAATCCATCAATTAAGAAAAGCGGGGATGCCGCTATTCTGGCAGAAGCTGAGCGCGCTGTCAGGCGCAGAATCACCCTCGCGACCGTTGCCGGCGGCGATTTACGCTTTTTTTATGCCCGCCTCAGGATCCTCTACGCCATTTTTACCTGCATTTGCATACGCTGGGGCCATACACAGGGCGAAAGAGGGCAGGATCATGAGAGCGATAACCCGGCTTTATCCGTTGCATCACCAGCCTGGCGAGCAACCGGTGGAGCCTAAACATGTGGGAGAAACGGTGTTCGATTCTTCGCTGCATCCGGCGGACAGCGCGCAACTCACCGCGCTGCATCAGCTCGGTAAGCATGAAGGAGCGCCGTCGTGGCGGGCGCGCTTGAGCGCGCTGTGGCGGAGGCTGCGCGCATGAAGGGCTGCGCCTGGGCAGGCTGCACGCTATTGTTGGTTTGGGCGCCGTGGAGCCAGGCTTCTTTAAACAGCGCACGCCCTGACGCTACACTGGGGGAAAGGATGGCGACGACCTGCAACGCACGGGGGGTTGAGCTTGCGGATTGGGGTAACATCGCCGCGGTGGTGCAGTCCGCTCGCCTTTGCCGGTGGCGGGGCGACGTGCGGCAGTGGTCTGAACGCGCGCCGATTTACGTAGGCGTCGGTCTGGTTCAGCATCGTGGCGACCGGTTGACGGGAACCCTCGCCGCGCGGGCGCTGGCGGAAAAAACGCCATAAAGCACGGCCGCCGCCGTAACGTCATGAAAAGGCATTGACTCGCTAACCTCTGACCGTATAATCCCAACCCGCAGCCGCAGGTTGCCGCATCTCAATGCGCCCTTAGCTCAGTTGGATAGAGCAACGGCCTTCTAAGCCGTAGGTCATAGGTTCGAATCCTATAGGGCGTGCCATTAAGTATCAATGAGTTACGCTCATTCCCCCACTGCAAGATTTTCCAAAAGTGCCAGATTAGTGACATTGCCCGCCAAGACTTCGTCAATTTTTCTCGCATGTTCGGTTAGATGGGTTGGGGATAGGTGAGCATAGCGCTGAACCATTTCTATGCTCTCCCAGCCGCCCATTTCTTGCAGTGCCGAAAGCGGCACACCTGCCTGAACCAACCAACTCGCCCACGTATGCCGCAGATCGTGAAAGCGGAAATCAGTTATTCCCGCCCTCCGTTTCCCGGTGTTCCATGCTGAGTTATCATCAACCCGCATTTTCCTAACTGCCGGGGTCACTCCGCCGCCTGGTCGCTTCCGTGCTGTCGTATGCACAAAGACGTACCGTGAGTGTTTTCCAATCTGATCACGTAACGTTCGGCATGCGGTATCGTTCAGAGCAACGCCAATAGCCTTACCCGCTTTGGCGTTCTCTGGGTGGATCCATGCCACCTTTCTTTGCATGTCAACCTGTGACCACTCGAGATCGATGATATTTGAACGGCGTAGGCCAGTTGCCAGGGCAAAAACGACAACGGGCCTAAACTGTTCAGGCATGCATTTGATCAAGGTGGCCGCCTCTTCCTTTGTCAGCCACCTGACGCGCTTGCTTGCAGGCTTCCTTACCTTTATCACCGGCGCTTTGCGTAGCCATTTCCATTCATCGGCCGCAATCTTCATCAACCCCCTCATGAAAGAGAGGTGCTGGCTTCGAGTAGCCGCTGATACTGGTTTAGGCTCGTATGCCGGCACCGGTTTACCCCTCCGCTCTGCTGCGGCCTTTTTGAGTTCCCATCGTTGGCGATGTTTCCTGTTGGGCATTTTGGCGACAGCGGCCATAATCCGATCTTCCGTGATAGATGAAAGGGTTTTGCCGGCGAAGTGCTGCAGGAAAAACTCTATCTTCGTTCGGTCGTCGTCTAATGACCTTTTCTCGTCTTTCTCCGTTAACCAGCGGAGACACGCCTCTTCAAAAGTGTGCTCCGCTATCTCCCCAAGCTTGTTTACCCGCCAAGCCTCAGCTCTTAGCTGATCGTAGAGCTCTTGCGCTTGGAGCTTGTCCGTCGTGTTAAGGCAGCGTCTAATTCTTTTACCACTGCCCGGTTCGACAAAATCGCAGTACCAATTTCCGTAACGTTGTTTGAGGGCCATCTGTTGTTACCTTTCTGTTGATGGCCGTCTGCATTCACGGCCCGATTTTCTGTCTCTCTTGCGTAATATGCAAGGCACTCGGACTTTAAAATCTCCCATCTACCGCCGCCTTTCTTCCCGCTTTTGTTGGCATGAAGCAGCCCCTCTTTAATCAGTGCTCGAAGGGTTCTCGGCGACTTCTTCATGAATGCAGCCGCTTCAGGGAGCGTGAACGGCACATCGTTTATGTTTATTTCTGCCATAGTCATCTCTCTGTAAAACGCCCATTCAGCATGCCGATCGTGTAGTTGAATCGCGGCAAAGAAATGCCGAGCAGTTCGACCTGAGCGAAATGCTTCATGATGATAGGGCGGGATAGGGTGTCGAAAGGGGCTTTGGGGTTTTGCTTAATCGCGGCGTGGAGTTCGTCGTTACAGCGTTTCGCTACTGATCGGAGTGCGTTTTGCTGAACGCTGCCGGCAGCAATTGCAGGCTGTTTACTGGGCATTGATTCCCCCAATGATCCCAGCCTGGCGCATCGCCACGGCTGAATAGTTCGATTCGTGACACGTCGCCGTAGAGCAGCTCAAGCCGCCGGCGGACTTCCCAGGGTTTCGCGCTGTGTTCGCCGAGACAGCTGAACACAACCTGCTTTACTGATGCGCTGGCGCGCTCGATGCCTTGGCCGCGAACGGCGATCAACACGTCTTCGGAGTTGGCGCGGGTGTAATTTCCGCCGTTCATCCGGGTTTCGGCGTTGAGCATGTCGAGCAGATCGGTGAAGTCGAAGATGGTTTGTTGTAGCAGCGCCTTGTTGAAACGCAGTTCTGCCTGCTGGTTGAGCTTCACCCAGGTGAAAGCCTTCATCGTTCTGACGCTGAATCCCCAGGCTTCCGCTAATCTGCAAGCCTCGTCAACGTGAGTCGATGTGTACCACATAGCGAGAATGCTATCAGGGGCGGCTATAGACCAGATTGGAAGACGTTTAATATCCTCTATTTTCATAGTGGGATACTTTTTAGTGGCGGCGCCGTTGCTGACGCGGTTTTTGTAATCCCACGGGGGATCTGCATAGATGAGTTGATAGGTCATTGAGCATTACCCCAGCAGCGTGCGGCCGCGTTGACGCAAAACTCTATGCGGACGTTAACCCAGACAACATCCACCGCCCGCGCTGCATTACCAGCCTGGCGCCACAGTTCTGCAGCGTCTGCAAAATGGGCGCGCCGTTCTGCCTCAGCCGCCTGATGGGCCAAAGATTTATATTTTAATGGCATTGTTATCTCCGGGATTAGTAGGTGCGCTGGTGGGTTACAGGGGTGATGAGTTGGTTGAATTGCTGGACAAGCAAAATCATTTTCACCACTTCCGGCGGTTCACTGCGGATATAGCTATCGGTAATTTTTCCTGGCGTGGTCGGCGGTCTTGCTCTGGCGTATGTGATGTAACTTGGGTCGATAGAGATAACCTTGAAGGCCTTTTTACCTTCAGTTAATTTGCTTTTGGCAACAACCAAGGGAGAGCGTTGGATAGCACTGCGCAGCGACTTTATGTGATTCTCGGTAATTTCGGGGAACTTGGATTTCAGTAAATCGAAATGGCCTACTGCTGTGTACCAGCCCCCGTCCTCGATGAGGAATTGCAGCATCTCATAATTGGTCATGTCAGATCCTTATCTGGTTGTTGTAGCGCTCGTGGGACATAACCTCCCATGAATTGCCGTTGTCTTTCGACAGCAATCGCCAGCAGCGGGCCACTGGCAGCGTTAAATGCTTATGTTGGTATGTCCGGTTGGGTTTCTTTTTGCCCTCCCTATAGGCGCATAGAACCCCCTCAGCTTTGATGCTGATTCGTTGCGGAATTCGTGGTTTCATTTTTACCGATGGGTTATTTGGTGATTGGCGCCCAGCACGCGGAGCGGATGCCAGGACGGTGGACTTTCTCAACGGCGTTTTCTTTTTCCAGCTTAATTAGGCGCAAGCGGATGGCTTTCCCAGTCATACCGTTGTAGCCGGCACAGCGGAGGAGGTTTGCGACAGAATCCGGCGTGGATCCGGCAATGCTGAGCCGCGAGATGATTTCGTTATCGTCGGGTATCGTGATCATTCCCATCCCCCGGCGCTGCTGCCAGCATTGCGGCGCGGCCATCGACCCATGCAGAAAAAGCCATCTGAACGCCAGCGAACTTGTAGGTGCCATCTTCATTTTTAACCAGGCGCTCTGGCTGCTTATATTTTTCAACAAACCACGCCTCAAAGTCCGGCGATGTGTTCACTGCTGGCGCTGGCGGGGCGGTGTAGAGCGGCACCGGGACACCGACATTTTCAGTGATTCCCTTGTCGGTAGACCAGATGCGAATATTCCCGTTATCCGCGAAAACTGCATATGCCACCGGCTGCGCCTCCCTGTTGGCCAGGAGTTCGATTACCGCCCATTCTGCCGTTGCCAGCATGTCAAACTGTTCTTTGTCATCTACTGGGTCATAGCCGTATTGCCATGATTTCAGCTCATCAAGTAGTGCTTTCAATCTCTCAGTCGTTAGTGTCATGCATCCCCCGTGCAATTCGGTTACGTGCCGCATCGATGTTAAGCTTCAGAAGCCTGATGAGAACCCTGTCTCGCCGGTACTGTTTGCGCTTTGGGTTATGCTTGAATCGCTCAGCGCGCGGCAGAGAAGAAGCATTCCAGTAGCGCTTTTGCAGATTGTCCCACTCCAAAAGGTCACGACTGATAAGTTCGCTTGCTGTGGTCATGGCTGGCTCCAGTGGTCTTCAATGGCAGCGCCAAGACGCTGCATCCAATCGGCAAGTTTCAGGGCAGCTTCTCGCTCAGAGCCGCAGGCGGGGAAGTCATCAAAACGCATATCGGCGGTGTAACCGCCCGCAGAGACATGAAACGCAATTGCCCGCAGTGCGTCATCCTTCGCTTCAAGCTCTGCCAGCAAATCGGAGACAACCTCAGGATTGGCTGCGTGCATCCAGCCCACAGTCGTTTTACCTCCGTTGGTTTGCTGCCACGTTGCCAGTGCCGCCGCCAACTGCTCCTTCAAATAGTTGAATTTATCCATTGATCTGCTCCTTCATGGCTGCGTGTTCAACCGCCAATTCTGCGGCTTTGGCTATCGCCACTCTTGGTACGGTGATATCCAATAACGCGCCGTGGATATGGCGCATAGCCTGTTCGAGTTCTGCGATTTTCTGCTGCAAGGCGGAGACGTACTCTTGCGAGTAGAGTGGCTCCGGGTTTTTTGGCTCATCGCTACGAAGCCAACCGATGCGCATTACTGACGAATCATGCTCATCGTAGTAAATCTGCGCCACCGGCTTGCTCAGTTCGCTCAGCTTATTGTCCATCTCGTTACCTCACTCTGAATCCGTTGCAGTTGCGAAGGAACTCGACGATGTAGCCCTTCATTCTGGCGTGCCATTCTTTGTCGTTACCGTTGCACCACCCGTCCGGCGGAGTCCATGCCTCAACCAAATCAGCCATCTTTTTGGCCTTGGCCGGAGTAGCAGTAGCCGTGTCACAGAATTTTCGCGTGTCTGTCAGAGCCTCCATCCCCGGTATATCCAGCACGCAAAACCATGTGTGGTTTGGCATTTCTACGTCAGGAATCCGTTGGTTAGGTCGGCGAATATCAACCATGCATACGCTCATTGTGCTTTCTCCTGGGCCTCGGCCAGCAATGCCAGAATGATTTTTGCATTGCGACGCTGGCGGCGCGTTGGCTTGAATTTGTCAATGCAGACGACACGCCAGCAAGACCAGTGATCTGATAGGACACGGAAAGTAATTCTCCGCGTATTACTCAGGCGACCAAACGCACCAAATAATCTCAGTGCCGCTCTGTTGCTCTTACGCTTAGCCACGCTCCACCTCCCTAGCGCTGTCACCGGGAGTGAACGCAATGCCTGGCACCTTTCCAGCAACAATCGCGTCAAACAGAGCGCAGACCTCATCGAAATCACGGCCGCCATTTGGGAAGAATTCTTGCATTACGGAAACAGCTGCATCTTTTTGATTTGACATTTTATTTATCCTTCAAAAGTTGTATTTCTGCCTCGGCTGCTTTGAGAGCTTCGACAGACTCGGTAAGCATTGAATCAATGCGCTGCAAGCGCTTTTGAAGTCGCTCTTCACTAGGTCGTTTATTCCAACTTACTGCCGCCTCTTCTGCGGTTTTATGCCAGCCAATTCCAATTGGCCCAGCCATGTAGTTGGTTTCGCAATCGTCACATTCGACCAAGTAAAACTTCTGGTGAAGCATTACCGCTGGACCGCCGCAGAACGGGCACGGCTTCAGTTCATTTGCTGGCATCACTACCTCCATGAATCACTGTGCGAATGCCATTCCATGCCGGGGCGGTTACGACGCCTTCTTCCTGCATGCGTTCGATAAGCCACGCTGCGCGGTTGAAGCCGATGCGGAAATGTCGCTGAATAGCCACGATGCCGATCGATGCTTGCAGGCGAGCAAATTCAACAGCCTCGCTGTAGAGACGATCATCTATTTCGGAGGCTTTCATTTGGCCTCCCGCTTTGCCGCGTTGTACTCGCTTCCGAGTATTTCTACCGCGCCAGCATCAGCCTTCGGTTTTGCACCGGTTTCGATGTAAATCGTATTGGCATGACGGAACATGGAAAAACCAGTCATGAACAGGATCCCCCAATCAAGCCCTATGGCGGGATAGAAAGCTGAAACATCTACTGAATTCTTGGGACGGTTACTATTCCAAAGCGCCGTAAGTTCTTTGTGCTCAGCCGACATCCCGCGAGGGGCTTTAGATTTTGGCCAACTGCAGTAACCGTTGTTGTTGGTTGGTTTAGTCCACAGAGACTCGGAAACATACGTAGTGCCGTGAAAACGAATGCCGTGGAAAGACGTGCTGGTAACGTCATTTTTAAAAACTGGGCGAGCACCGAACAATTTAGCGAACTCTGAACCCTGTTGGCGAAGCGCGGCATCAGCCTGCTGCATTGCATCCCAAGCGGCGTTCGCTTCCGGGGTACTGATTTTATAGAAGCTCATTTTGCCTCCCGCAGCTCGGTGGCATATGTACGCAGCAAGTGAGAAATCACAGCTGTAGATGCGATCGTGTCCACGCTGAGAACCTTCTTCACAGCATCTTCGATGGCCTGCTCCTGGATAGCTGCAAGTGCTGCGTCAGTGGCCGGTTGTCTAATGACCTGGAATGCGTCGAACAACAGCGAGCTGCATGGGTCATGTGAGTTCTGCATAGCGTGATAGCCGGATGCAGTGAAGATACCAATCAGGCGTTCAATGATTTCGCCGCGCGCCGCATTCTCCACAGCCAGCGCATCGGCTCGTTCTTCTGCCGACTTTGTCGCAACTCTGGATTCGGTGAGCATGCCACTAAGGCGCTCAATCCGTTGTGCCAGCGCATCGCGATCAGCCTTCAAAACTTCATAGTCGAAGAATTTAACGAACTCACCGTGCTGAGCTTCGCGGGCAAACGGCGCAAAGCGCGCCGCGTGCATGACGTAATCAGGGTTATATCTCTGAACCATCGGGATTCTCCTTGCCGCTGGTGGAGCGGTATTCATCGAGAATGGCGAGCACATCAAGCTGAGTGCCGGCGGGAAGAATGTAAGCGGTTTGGCCGTCGATTTCACGGACTTCGGCCTGGGCCAAGAGCATGACGAGCTTGCGGGACTTTGGCGCGCTGAACTTGGGAGCGATAAAGGATTTTGTTACCTTCTTCTTGCCCGCTGCCTTGGCCTTTTCGACGTCGCCAGCCAGTACCTTTCCGGCTTGCTCTCCATGCTCTTTAACGCGCTCAACAGCGGCATCGACGGCAACGGCGCCATCTTTGACAAGCGTCTGAACATCGTGATTTGCCTGGGTGAGGGCAAGCAGTTTATCGACCGTAGCGCGGCTCTTGCCGACCAACGAGGCAATCTCGTCTGGCGTAAGATTGAAGCCAGCCAGCTCTTTTACAACGAGAGATTGCTCGTAAGGAGATAACGGCAACTGTGTGTTGCTGTTCATGATGCGGGCGATTCGTTCAACATCATTCCCGGTGAAAGGAATTATCTGTATACGGTCAACAGGCTTACCGGCTTCACGGCAACGAACATAAGCTCGGTGGCGACGATGCCCCTCAACTATCCAAACACCACCCTCATCACGAACCCGCACTTCAAGCGGCGGCACAGGCCTGCCCTTCATCAGGTGCTGAAAGAGCCTTTCATCGTCATCCTTGGTCTGTTCGCTCTCAATGCGTTTGTTAAACCCTTCCTCGACGTGAATATCGTCAATTCGCATTGTCATGCGGCCGTCAGGGCGCTTTATGGTTCCGTCCTTAGCCATTTGCTTGAATGAGTTCGCCATGCATTAACTCCAGACCGCGCCGGCAGTCAGCAGGCACAGGGTAAAAATGAGTAGGTAGAAAAGGTGTTTGCCGTAGTGGCGCTTAGGGGCGAAATCGCCCCCGGTCAGGTCGTACTTGTGCTGAATACGGGCGTTGAGGCTTACCATGTTGGCCTCCGCTGCTGAGTGTGCAGGCGGCGCTGCAAAGTTCTGATGTTCTGACGGACGACGTACACCGGCGCGCAGGTATCGGCGCAGACGAGGATTCTTACGGCTTTATATCTGCCGTCTTCGTAGCGTTGAATGCTCACGGCCTGTTTGGTTACGTCGCGCGTCTGGCCGCAATGCTCACAGCGTTGGGTAGTGGTTTGCATAACATGTCCTCTCAATGAAATTCACATGGGTAAAGGCGCTGCCTGAGTTGATGCACGCGCTCGGTTTCCCTACGGTTCCAGCACGCTGGAGCAGGGCAGCGCCTTTACTGATGTGAAAAAAGAGCCCCGGCTAGCGGGCAAAGGATGTGACAAGGGAAGTGGTACTGAGCAGGCTTGTGATTTATCACGCACCTGGTGACGCATCGAGCCGGGGCTTTATACTGTGTAGGTTAAAAGGTGAGCCGGAACGATACGCCACCAGATAGGTGATATGCCGGCGTTAACCGGCGAAATAGACGCAGCCCGCTATGGTTAAGGCCCACAGGCAAAGGCCGGCAGCGACGCTGTAAACCAGCGCCTTCCATCCGTTTAAACTCATGATTGCCTCAGTGCGCCCCGTAGGGCGCGGTGGGTGTTAGCTGGCCAGTGCTGCTTTGGCTTCTTCAATACGCGCCGCAGTTCCAGCGTTCGGTTCAAGCTGCTGAATGCGCTGGGCGTCTTGCAATAACTGCGCGATGATGTGTTTCAAGTCTTCGTTGCTCATCGTGTAACCCTCTGCTGTAGTGGTTTTATGCCTGTCCGCCGGATGTTCTCGACGGCAGGGTAAATCCACTCCGTAACCGTTACATTTTCCCGCCCTCCAGTTGTCTGCCTGTTCACGTTGCTGGGTCAGGCTCCCGCGCTTATGTCCCCTTGCACCCGTCATAGCCGAAGCTGATAAGAGCAAGCGGGGTTAAAAGTCATTTCGTCATCCAGTCCTGTCCGCTGCATGCCGTTGGTGCCATACCCCCGTAAGGGCTGGGGACTGCCGGGTACTGAGTTGTGCAGATCTCTCTGCTCAGTGCTGGGTGACTAAACCTGATTGTTAAAGAGCGCCCCGGTGGTTTGGGGTGACGTTGTTGCTGTCGATGGAGTTGATAATAGCTATGAGTATTATCAATAGCAATACGTATTAAGATTGAATCAATAGCAATTGTTATAATCATCTGTTTTGAAAGTAAATTTAGTTGGTAAAAATTTGTGCTAAGAGGTTTAGATAAGGTCTGTTGTGTGATTTCTGGCAGGGATTAACGCTTTGCAAATTCTTGAGAAAGGATTAAAGTTTGAAAATAACTGTACATATAAACAGTATTTTTGAGTGTCACTTTTACACCCGGGGTTTCATATGATTGAAATGTTAGTGCGTCGTGCGGCGGGAGTGTACGAAAAAGAAACCCTGCCAGAGCAGGGTTTGGGGGATTACATTCTGAAGTCGCGTAGCAGTAGAACTACAACACCGATCAATGAGTCCGGCGCTAGTTCAATCAGTGGAACCCTGGCATCGTCAACGGATAAGTATCCATGCGACCCGCCATCAACGAAGCGATAAGCTGAAACTGAGCTGTTCACTTTTGCAACGACTAAATCACCGGAACCCGGCGTGGAGTCTGAGTCAACAATAACAATAGAGCCTGCAGGAGCTTCTGCGCATCCGCTATTTCTTTTTAGAATAAAGGCTTTCCATGATGGTGATGCTTTTCCTTTTGGAGAAATGACAAAATCGTCAGTAACCCCATTTTCATCCCATACCGGGATCTGACTGTATCGCTCTATCCGTGGGGTTATGAACGGAGTATCCCCCTCCATCTCGCCAACGCCATTAGCCAGCCAATCAACATTCACACCCAGGGCATTAGCAATATCGACGAGCCGCCCAGAAGTTTTTGCCTTTCCTTTAGTTAATCGCCAGATGGTCGGCTGCGCAACGCCTGACGCCTCAGCAAGGGCTGCTTGGGTCATGTTGTTGCGTTTGGCCATCGCCATGTTGAGGCGTTCTGCAAGTGTCGTTTTCATGCCAGCAAATTTATAGCCACGCGTATTGAGCGTCAAATTCGCTTTGCTATTGCAGTTGATAATACTCATTGCTATTATCATCCTTGAATAATACGTTTAAGGATTAAAAGATGAGCAAAGCTATCCAAAAAGCCGTAAGCATCGTAGGTGGACAGAAGAAATTAGCCATCTTATGCGGTGTATCACAACCAACAGTCTGGCGCTGGGTTCACGGAGGCGGCATTGACGCCCTTTACGTTAAGCGCATCGAGAAAGCTACTGGCGGAAAAGTTAAAGCCGTAGAGATTCGCCCAGACCTGTCAGACCTGATTACAACAAACTGATTTTTAACAAGGAAGATTATTACAGATGCAAACCGCAACAACACGCAACGAAGCTCAGGCGATCCAGAGCGACATCATGGGCCGCATTGCAGCTATCGGGGTGACAAGCCTGGCCGGCGCGATCGGCGTTGATAAATCGCAGGTGAGCCGCTGGCAGAGCAAAGGGGGGCTGGTGGAGAAAGCGAGCCTACTTCTGGCCGCTACGGGATTCAGGCGTTCGGAAACCATGCTGACGTTCAGGGGCGAGGAAACCGCAGAACTGGCGCGCGGGTTAATGGCGATGCTTGAGCACATCCGGGAACCAAAGACGGAATAGGGGGCTTTATGGCCTGGGGCAAGAAGAAAGCCGAGCAGTTGCAGCTGGTCGGCAATCACTTTTCTAACTGGGAGTTCTGCAATGAACAGCCAGATTGTTATCGATATGTCGGCATCTCGTCAAGGGTTGAAAAATGTCCGGCTCGCAAAGCACTGAGCTCGATCGGTATTACACGGATTGGCGAGGCGTGCAGGTTCACGTCATCCGCTGGGATCGGGTTGAGCGCCAGGTCATTTTCACGCGAGAGGGTTATCCGCATGAGTGCATGCAACCCCTTGAAAGGTTCAAAGAGAAATTTAAGCGGGTGGATGTATGAGCATGATCCTGATGGCAACGGCCATGAAAATTAAGGTGGGTAACCCGCTGCGCAAGCTGGTGCTCATCAAAATGGCTGACAACGCCAACGATGACGGCGAATGCTGGCCGTCGTACCAACACATTGCCGATCATTGCGAGTGCAGCAAAAGCGCGGTAAAGGCACATATCACGGCATTGATAACTATGGGGTTGCTATCCAAAGAGAACCGCCTTGGTAGCAACAATGGGAAGGGCAACACGTCAAATATTTACCAATTGACCTTGGGTAACCCTGTGTCGTCAGAAAACACAGCCCCTATGGCAGGAAAAAGCATAGCCCCTGTGCCGTCAAAAAACACAGGTGTGTCAGGAGAAAGCATAGGTGGGGCGTCAGAAAGCACAGCCCCTGGGTCACCTGCTGGCACCCCCTGTGGCAGCACGCGGCACCAGAACCTATCACTAGAACCTAAAGACAATAAATCTTCTTGTCAGGTCGCTACGCAACCCGACGAATCAGACGAGGAGAAGTTTTTATCTCGGCATCCAGAAGCTGCTGTGTTCAGTGCCAAGAAAAAAATCTGGGGCAGTGCTGAAGACCTGAAGTGCGCGGAGTGGATCCGGTCACGCATCGTGAAGCTGTATGAGCAAGCTGCCGAAAGCGATGGGGAAGTCGCCAGACCGAAGGAACCTAACTGGACAGACTGGGCAAACGAAATCCGCCTGATGTGCTCTCAGGACGGACGCACACACAAGCAGATTTGTGAGCTGTTCGCGAAGGCAAACCGGGATCCATTCTGGTGCAAGAACATCCTGAGCCCGTCAAAGCTGCGCGAGAAGTGGGATGATCTGACGCTGAAGCTTAGCGCCAACCCTGCCGACGCGTCTGGTGGACACTGGAACACGGCCGAAGCCTGGGGTAACACGCTATGAATAAATTCATGAGTGCCATTCAAAATCGCGATGGTGGAGCCTTGGCGCGGATGATGCCGGCGGAGCCACAGGCGCGGGTAGTCAATGTGAATGCGGAAAAATTGGTTGATCTGCTGTTCACCAACCTCATGCAAGTCTTCCCTGCGGCAAAACAAACAGCGTTGAGCACGCCAGCAGAAGTCGCTGCAGCAAAGCGTCAGTGGATTCTGGCATTCGCAGAGAACGGGATCACCTCGGTGGAACAACTGCAAGCTGGCATGCGTATGGCCCGACAGCAGGAAAGCGATTTCTGGCCGAGCTGTGGGAAATTCATTGGCTGGTGCAAGACGGGTGCAGCTTTGAATGCCGGCCTGCCATCGGTTGATGAAGTTGAGGCGGAGTTCAAACGCTACAGCGCTAATCGCGGCCACGTCCGCCCAGAGGATTTCAACTGGTCGGCTCCGGTCATGTATTGGATTGTGATCGACGTTCGTCACCAGATGCTCCAGTACAACCACACCGAAAGTGAGATCCGCAAGTCAATTCAACAGCACCTCAACCGCTGGGCTAAACGACTGGCTAAGGGCGAGCGCGTGCCAACCCCTGCGCCACAAATCGCCTACAAGCAGAACATCCCAGCGCCATCAGAACTGATGGACAAAGACGGCAAATTTCAGCGCAAAGGTGAAGATCTGCTGGCTCGCATTCGCGCCAAAAAACAGGGACAACCGACATGAGAGCGATAGTCAAAGCAGCGGTACAGCGTGATCTGGGTATTGCCCTGATCCCGGTTGACGAAAAGCTGGCGTTTCACATGACAGGCCGCGTGATGGTTTCCACGCTGCCAAAAGAATTCAAAGACGCACCTGAAGGCATCCTGCCGGCGGTGGAGCATGAGATCGCCAACGACCCACGGTTACAGGGTTTCTTCACCCATGAGCGCGTCATCAACGCTTGCGGCGGGGTTAACGCGATTGAAGCCTGGGCGACGCAGTTCACGAAATGTCAGTACAGCAAGCATGACCTGCCGGAGACAATTCTGGACACAGAGCGTGTAGGTAATTCGGCCGTTCGCATCTGTCCTGGGTGCTACAAAAAAAGCCTGGGTGTATCGCCGAAGCTGGAAAAAATCGCCGCCCGCAACACTGCGCGCTGGGTGGTGGCAACGGCAAAACACCGTCTGAAGTCAGAAGGGCAGCTGACAATCCCTGAGCTGATGCTGTGGGCCATGCTGTCCGGCGTATTCGAATTGATCCCCGATGACGTTGCGCGCACCGTTACCGACTTACCGGAGCCGAAGGTGATCACCGGCACCCGCAAGGAGTCCGAGATGGACTGCACGCCGGCGGCCACTGCGATTATTTCCAAGCAGGCCCAGAAGTGTTTCAAGGTCGATCCTGAAGTCCCTGGCGCCTTTGTGCTGCGTCCGAAGAAAACCCGCGCCGAAGATAGCAAATATACCCGCTGGGTTAAGACTCGCCCCTGCTGCGGTTGCGGAGCGCGCTCAGACGACCCTCACCACATCATCGGCCACGGGCAGGGCGGCATGGGAACCAAGGCCCACGACTTTTTCACTATCCCGCTGTGCCGTAAATGCCACGACGCATTGCACGAGGATATGGCGGCTTGGGAAGCGGAACATGGGAGCCAGGTTGAACTGCTGTTTGAGTTCCTGGATTTCTCCTTCGGCATTGGGGCGATCGCATGAAAGAGGTGACCATAACACGCCAGCAGTACCGGAACGTCTGCGATGCGCTGCTGAACACGGCCAATCTGAACGAGCAGCTTTTGCTGCTCTCAACCGCCGACAAGCGTTCGGAAAGAGTTCATCGCCAAGCCAGCAAGCTATTACAAAAAATTCGCCAGCAACTTCAGGAAGCCGTGGGAGAAAAACAATGAGATTAGAGTCGATTCCTAAATACTTTGCACCGAAATCACCGACCTTTAGCGACGCTCCGCGCGCGACGGCTTCGGATTCTTTGACCGGTACTGACGTGATGGCGGCATTCGGGATGTGCCAGGCGCAGGCGGAGTTGGGCCTTTCGGCGTTCATGGGGAAAATGGGTGTCAGCGATGCCGATAAGGTCAAGGCGGTGACATTGCTGGCTGAGAAGGGCATGGCTGAATCTGTTCGCGTGGCGCCACTGAGAAAGCTTCAGGATGAGACAAGAGTTCGCGTTGTTCTGGCGCTATCAGTTTTTGCCTTCCTGGATTACTCCCGCAGCGCATCGAGTGAGGTTGCTTGTGATTGCTGCTCCGGCACTGGATTTATTGAGGCCGAAGTATTCACGAATAAAGTTCACACCCCTTTCCCTGCGAAAGAGCTTGTCAAAGCGTCGATCCGTTTTGGCGTGGAGGGCTTCAGACCTTCCGAGTATGAAGTGCGCCGGGAACTGAGAGAGGTTGTTCGCGTTAAGTGCAAAACCTGCAACGGGAAAGGCAAGATATCGACGGCCTGCCGTGATTGCTCTGGAAGAGGTACTGCAGTTGATAAGAAAGAGACAGCAAAGCAGGGTGTACCGGTCAGAGGAACCTGCAAACGATGCTCAGGCCGTGGGTATGAGCGCATACCAGCGTCACATGCCTACGCTGCTGTGCAACAGGTCACGGATGCTATCTCCTCGGCGACCTGGGATAAAACCGTGAAGCCATTTTATGACGGTTTAATTCGTATTCTCGAGAGAGAAGAGAGCCATGCGGAACGGGTATTGCAGCGCGTAACTGCATAGTGAATGAGAAAATAGTGCAATATTTTATCGTGAGCTATTTACTTTTTCCGAAAACTGGGTAATTATCTTTCTAACACTAGAAATCCGTCTGATTGTTAAGGTGGATTCAAAAATTTCAAAGGCTGCCTTCGGGTGGCCTTTTTGCATTTCAGCCCCAGCCAACGGACGACACACACGGCACTCCCTCATACCGGCAGCGTTTACGGCTGGTGGCTGATCCCTGTCCATAACCCGAATCCGGGAAAGAGCCCCGGAAGGGGGAGGTTATGAAAATGCCCTGGAAGAACGAACCCAACATCCTATCAATGCTGATTGCGTTCGGCATGACCCTGCTGGGAGCTATTGCCAGTTACTCATTCAAGGTGTTGAACGGCGAGGCCTTCAGCTGGCGCACGCTGTTTCTGCAGCTCTTCGTTTCTATCTTCGCCGGGTTAACTATGGTGATGATCGCCCTGCATTACGACTGGCCATCCGAAGTGATGGGCGGCGTATGTGGCATGGCCGGTTGGTCTGGTGCATCACTGATTAAGGCGCTGGAGCGTCGATTCCTGAATAAAGCGAGTGATAGCAATGAATATCAGTAAAAGCGGCATTGAGCTGATCAAGCGCTTCGAAGGCCTGCGATTGAAAGCCTATCAGGATTCAGTTGGCGTCTGGACGATTGGTTACGGGTGGACACAGCCAGTTAACGGTAAGAAAGTCGGCCCAGGAATGCAGATTGATCAGGCTACTACCGATCGGATGCTGAAATGCGGCGTTGTGCAGTATGAGCAGGGCGTTAATCAGCTGGTGAAGGTGAAAATCACTCAGGGCCAATTCGATGCGCTGGTGAGCTTTGCATATAACCTCGGCCTGCGGTCGCTGAGCACATCCACGCTTCTGGAAAAACTGAATGCTGGAGATAAGCAAGGCGCAGCAGACCAATTCGGCCGCTGGGTAAATGCCGGCGGTAAACGGCTTGATGGCCTGGTTGCACGCCGTGCAGCAGAGCGCGAGATGTTTTTGTCATGAGCACCTCATTCAGCTTCCGAACGATGGCGATCGGCCTGTTGCTGGTGGCGCTGATTGTTGCTGGCAGGCTGGCGTTTCACTTCCACAGCAACGCAGTAAAGGCCGGTGAGCAGGTAAAGCAGCAGGAAAAAACGCTGGCGCAGCAGCAGTCACTGATAACGGCATTACGCGAGAACGCCGCCCGGAATAGCTCGCTAATGGCCGAACAGCAACGGAGAGAGCAGCAGCTGCGCCAGCAGGGCGAAACCTACCAGAGGAAGTTGCGTGATGCACTTAAAGGCAGTAAATGTGGGAATAGTCCTATGCCTGCCGCTGTTGTTGAGCTCCTGCAGCAAAACGCCGCCGGTACCGCAGCAAATCGTCCTGCTACCCCCTGAATCTGTATTCACTCTATGTGAGCAGCCAAGCCTACAAGGCGACACCTGGGGCGATGCGGTGAGCTACACGCTGGCGCTGCAAACAGCGTTATCAATCTGCGCCGGCCAGGTGGCCACGTTGAACCAATGGCGGGAAGCCGCCGGGAGAAAACAATGACACCAGAGCAATTCGCATATTGGTTGCAGGGATTCGTTGAGCTTCATGGCGAGTTACCAAATGAGGAGCAGTGGGAGTTGATTAAAGAGCACCTTCAAACGGTGTTTCGCAAAGTTACACCGCCTCTTGGCAGCTTTGCCGTCGGCCTCGAATCCCTGACGTGCTGAGAAGCTGTGATGGATATACAAAATTCTGCAAAAGGCATTCGCTGAGTGCCTTTGACAGAATAAACACGATGAATTCATGGGTGGTGGTCAAAAAAATACCCAGGGTTATATCCAACGAACCAGCAGGAAATTCTGAATGATTATGACATACAAGGTCACGCTACGCCGTGGCATGAAGTGGCTACTCATCGTCTCTGCACTAACCCGCTGGGATTGGCTGACCAATAAGTGCTTCCGTCATGAACTAGTAACAGGCGAATCGGTTGAGATTTCAGGCGATTAAAATTGAGGTAAAAACAATGAGTTCATTCCCTTCAAAGAATTTCGAGAACGAGTACAACGATCAGATGCGAGATATTGAAAAAAGCTCAGAGAAAAATTCCCCCGACAAGGAATAAGACGGTGAAGCCCTGCAGGAGGTGATCACGTCTTGGCAGCCGGAAAGACGGAAGTGGCGAGGCAACTCCGCGAGGCGTGGCTGATGCTGCGACAAGCATTACAGGTGGCATTCACTGAGTGCCATCGATAATGCGCATATCATCCCGCTCCGGCGGGTTTTTTATTGGGAGAAAATCATGGCTAAAACAGCGCAGGATGAGAGCCATGAGAGGCGCCCATACCCACCGTTAAGGTTTATCGAAGACCATCAGCTGACGCCTTATATCGGCCTGGTGCCTGCGAATGAGGTGCAGGAGTGGATGAAGCGTCAAATTATTGACGATTCCGGCAGCCTGTTTAACCCAGACCACGGACACCTTGCAGACGCCGATCTGCGCTTTATGTGGGCCTCATCAGCATTTGAGAAAAAAGGGCGTCATGTGCTCGGCCAGGCTGAAGAAGTGGCGATGCGCGCCGGCGGCTGGCAGAAGGCCAGGATGGAACAGCAGATGCATGAGTGGTTCGGCGTGGTGCCGAAATTCATCATCACGCTCGCTGCCGACTACTGCTCACAGTGCTCAGATGCTGAGTTCTGCGCCTTGGTCGAGCATGAGCTATACCACATCGCTCAGGCTACCGACGATTTCGGCGCACCAAAATTCAACAAGGAAGGCCAGCCGGTGCTGAAGCTGCGCGGCCACGACGTTGAAGAGTTTGTTGGCGTAGTTCGTCGGTATGGCGCCAGCGTGGAAGTTCAGGAACTGGTTGATGCGGCTAACAGGCCTGCGGAGGTGGCACAACTAAACATTGCCAGGGCGTGCGGTAACTGCATGTTGAGGCTGGCGTAAATATTGGACTGTATTGGACGGATGGTGATTTATGGCTGCATTAAAACCAGATGTGAAAGCCTTCATCATTCAGTCGCTTGCGTGCTTTGACACCCCTACGTTGGTGGTGGAGTCCGTCCAAAAAGAGTTTGGGTTAAAAATCACGCGTCAGCAGGTTGAATCTCACGACCCGACAAAGGTTAGCGGCAAGTCGCTGGCCAAGAAGTGGGTAGACCTGTTCTACACGACGCGGGAGCGATTCAAGACGGAAATTTCAGATATTCCGATCGCCAACAAGGCCTACCGGCTGCGCGTTCTTGATCGCATGGCGACGCGAACCGAAACCATGAAGAACTACGCATTGGCCGCTCAGATCGTCGAGCAGGCCGCGAAAGAGTGCGGCGACGCGTATACCAACAAGCAAAAGATTGAAACCCAGCACACCATCGCTGATGAGATGGCTGAGCTACTGAAGGAGATATCTTCTGAGGCGTGATTTATGGCTGATCTCAACAAGCAATTCAGCGAGCTGAAGAAGAACCTTAAAAATCGATTCTGGCGCCTAAACAACCTTTACTTCATCACCGACAAATCGGGGAAGAAGGTTAAGTTCAGGATGACCCCTGAGCAGCTCGAATACTTCGAAGGCGTACATACCAGGAACATAATCTTAAAGGCTAGGCAGCTCGGCTTTACGACGCTGGTTTGTATTGTCCAGCTCGATGCCGCGTTGTTCGAATCAGCAAAGTGCGCGCTGATCGCCCACACCTTAAACGACGCAAAGCGCTTGTTTAGGGAAAAGGTCAAATATGCCTACGACAACCTGCCGGCGCTGATCAGAAAGGCGAACCCGGCAAAGAACGACGCAGTTGGTGAGCTTGTTTTCAATAATGGCGGCTCTCTCTACGTCAGCACGTCATTTCGTGGCGGCACGCTGCGTTACTTGCACGTTTCTGAGTTCGGCAAGATCTGCGCTAAGTACCCGGACAAGGCCCGTGAAATCGTCACTGGCGCCTTTGAGGCAGTATCGACAGATTGCTTTACAACTATCGAGAGTACAGCCGAGGGGCGTGCTGGGTATTTCTTCGACTATTGCCAGACGGCCGAGAAAGCACAGCTGCAGGGCAAAACATTATCAAACCTCGACTGGAAATTTTTCTTCTTCACTTGGTGGAAGAATCCTCAGTACGCAATCGACCCGGTAGAAAGCCTCCCAGAGCGCCTGGTTGACTACTTCAGCGAACTGGAAGCCAAGCATGGCGTCACGTTAAATGAACGCCAGAAGGCCTGGTATCTCGCCAAAGAGAAGACTCTTGGCGACGACATGAAGCGTGAGTATCCGAGCATACCCGCTGAAGCCTTCCAACAGTCGGTAGAGGGGGCATATTACGCCAAGCAGTTCCGCTGGCTGTATACGAACAAGCGGATCGGTTCACTTCCCGACAATTCTCATCTCCCGGTTCACACGTTCTGGGATATCGGCGTGGGTGACTCAACAGCTATCTGGTTCGTGCGTGAGGTTGGTGAAGAATTTCATGTCATCGACTACTACGAGAACTCTGGCGAGGGTTTGAGGCACTACATGAAGGTGCTCAAAGACCGTGGTTATGAGTACGGCGAGCACTGGGGGCCACACGATATTGAAAACAGAGAGTTTGGCTCTGATGCTAAATCACGGAAGGAGCTGGCGCGTGAGGGTTACGAAATCGACGGCCAGGTGTATTCGATGACATTCAAGGTTGTGCCGAAAGTTGGCGTAGATACTGGTATCGAGTCTGTCCGTGAAATCCTGCCTAAATGCGTCTTTGACGATGAGAAGTGTGCTGAGGGGATATCTCACCTTGAGGGATACCGAAAAGAGTGGGATGACAAGCGCGGGTGCTGGAAAGACAAACCTCTTCACGATCACACGTCGCACGGTTCAGATGGTTTCCGCTACTTTGCCGTAGCGAAGAACAACCACAAACAAGTTGGCGCCGTATTCTTCTAAGGAGCTCTCAGTGAGTGAACAAAATAGCGAGGTTGAATTCCTCGTCAATGCCCTCGCTGACGCAGTGGCGATAGGGCGCCAGCGTTCCTTGTACGCGGGACAGATGAATGGCAACACGAAGAGAACAAAGCTGTGGGACGAGTTCGGCTACCCGGACACCATAAGCTTCGATCTGCTTTATCGCGCCTATCGCCGAAACTCCGCGGCTCATGCCGGAGTTCATAAAACGTTGGATAACTGCTGGAGTGACTATCCGACGATTATTGATGGCCCGTTGACCGACAAATCTACTGTCTCGACAGAATGGGAGACGACAGTAACCAAGCTGCTGAAAAAACATTGGTCAAAAATCAAGGATGCCGATCGGCGCAATTTGGTGGGCCGATACTCTGCAATCATTCTGCAGCTAAAAGACAACAGGCCATGGTCAGAGCCAGTGGATACAGCGCTGGTGGCAAAACTTGGCGAAAATGCTTTAGTGAAGATGATCCCCGTTTGGGAATTGCAGATTAAGCCTGGAAACTATGACATCGACACGCTATCCCCAACTTACGGGCAGCCGGTGAACTACATCTTCAACGAGCAGCCTGTGGGTGATGACGGAACCTATGGCAATGTGAGAAGCGTTACGGTTCACCCCAGCAGGGTGATCATCCTCGCCGAAGGTTCAGAAGATGACAACATGTTGTCTGGCATCCCTCTTAACGAGGCTGGTTACAACGATTTGCTGGACATCGAAAAGACCAAGGGAGGAAGCGCCGAAGGGTTCCTGAAGAACGCGAGCCGCCAGCTTGGTATTCATTTCGACAATAAAACCGACATGAAAACCATCGCGCAGCAAGCGAAGGATGCCGGCTATAAAGACCTTGGCGAGGCAATGAATGAAAAGATCAGGAAACTCAACCAGGGGACGGACTCCGCGCTGGTAACGCAGTCTGGGACATCGTCTGTCCTTTCAGTTGCCGCTGCTGATCCTACTCCGTCATGGACAGTCTCGGCCAATAGCTATGCCTCAACCATCGGTTGTCCGTTCAATATCCTCTTTGGCAAGCAAACCGGGAATCTTGCTTCTACCGAAGACAGGAAGGAATGGGCTAAAAAAGGGAATGGACGCCGTGGCGGTTGGTTGTCATGGCTGCTAACTGAAGTCATTCAAAGATGGTGTGACGTCGGCGTAGTATCGCAACCAAAGAAAGGCGAGATCACCGTCGATTGGTCTGATTTGCTGGCCCCAGGTGATAGCGAGAAGCTCGAGAACATGAGCAAGATGGCAGACGTTGCCTACAAAACCCAGCAAGCGTTCGGTGCGTCTGCTGTTGAACCTAACGAGGTGCGCGCCGCCGGCGAACTGGAGCCAATCGAGGAACCTAAACAGCCAGACCCGACAAAAAAGCAGGTCGGTAAGGATCCGCTGAATGATGACGTCGCCGATGCCTAAAGTCGGGACACCGATAATACCGCGCAATAAAGCAGACCCCACCCAATCCTATCGGCAAGTTAACAAAATGTTCCGGGATATCGAGAACCGATATCTGGGCATCAAAACAACGCTTCGGCAACTGTTCGACCAGCGATTAACTGGCCGGGTGCTGGTGGGTAACTCTCAGCGATCGCATGTTCTTTCAGGTGACACCCTATACCAGGTAAACGCCGGTACGTTTGTCTACGACATGAGCGCTCAGCAGTTGGCGGCGCTTCTTGAGGTAATACAAACGATCCTTGATGACTACCTGTTAGAGGGTAACGGTCAGGATATTTGGGCGCTGCAGTATATTTCAGATGAGTATCGGCGCGGGACGCTCAATGCCTATACGAATCTGTCTGCTCAGTCCGAGGTCTACGCGTCGCAGACTACGCTAAGCGCGCTTTTGTCCACACCTGCTTATCAGAACCAGGTAGCCGCTGCTTTCGTGTCGACGTACAGCGATTGGAAGGGGATCAGCGATGCAGCGCGCGCTGACCTTGCCAATATCATCGCCGATGCTGTAGGCCGAGGGGTAAACCCGCGTGAAACCATGAGGGTGATAAGCAAACGACTTGATGTCTCAATGTCCAAGGCAAAGACGATCGCTCAGACCGAGCAGGTTGGCGCCCTGAGAGAGGCTCAGTGGAACGAAACCACATGGGTTCAGGATAGGTTAGGTTTGCGCACCAAGTTGCTGCATTTATCCGCCCTGAAGCCGACTACGCGCGCCTGGCACGCATCGCGCCACGGCAAGCTTTACACGGTCGAGGAAGTGCGTGAGTGGTACTCGAAAGACGGTAACAGGTTCAACTGTTACTGCAGCCAGATCCCAGCCGTCGTTGACGAGAAAGACAATGTAGTAAACATCGGGTTGGCGAAGCGCTTGGAAGAAGAGCGCGCTGCCTGGATGACGCAACAGGCCGCTTAATCGGCATCACCAACACAATGAGGACACAGCATGAAGCGCAACCGCGTTAACGTGCTGACCGTCGTCAACTCCGCTTCAAATATCACTACCGAAACCATCGACGGGAAACCACATATCGTGGTTCGCGGCATTACGCCCGTTGTTGACGATATCGTGATGAACCGGAAGTTGTACCCGGCAGCAGAAATTGCCAAGGCCTATAACACCCTTGAACGCAAACCGATGCCACTAGGGCATCCCAAAATAGACGGAAAGCATGTATCGGCGGGTGATGTCCGCGCGGTGAATAACTATCACGTTGGCGCCTGGCTTCAAGACGTCCAGCACGTCGATGGAAAGGTCAATGGTGATATGTATGTCGACCGCCGTTATGCCGAAGGCAGTGAAAAGGGTAAGCGGCTAGTAAATCGACTGGATGAAATGATCGCTGGGACAAACGTAGAGCCCATCCACATTTCTACCGGGCTTCTTTACTCAGGTATTGCCGCAAACGGCGAATCGAAGGGTAAGAAGTACAACGAAATCGCCACAAACATGGTGTTTGACCATGTTGCCGTTTTACTGGATGAACCTGGCGCCGGAACGCCAAGCGAAGGCGTGGGCATTTTCGTTAACGCCGACGGCGACGATCAAGAGGTAGAAATCGCAAACCTGTCAGAGGGTATCGATTGCACCCGTGAGGGACTGCTGAACAAAACCAAATTCTTCTTCACCAACGCTTCCAACTTCTCGTTTGACGATATCCGCGAAGCGATCAGCAACAAGCTCCGTGAAGGTCGCTCAGATGATTACTGGCCATGGCCGGAGTCTATCTGGCCTGACACTTTCATTTACCGCGATAAGACCAAGTTTTTCCGACAGAAATACCTCATCGATGAGGACGGTAAGGCCGTGTTCGTCGGCGAACCTGTAGAAGTCGTGCGCAAACCCACTGAGTACGAAATTAAAACCAACGGAGAGAAAGATCCGATGAAAGAACTGATTATCAATGCACTGCAATCCGCTGGTAAGCAGACTGAAGGCAAGTCCGATGCTGAACTGATGGACGCTTACAACCAATTGGCCGCAGAGAAGGCGACAGCCAAAAAAGAGGGCGGAGAAGAAATCGACCCTGCAACCGGCAAGCCTAAGAAGAAAGAGCAGGCAAGCAACAGCGACGAGGCGCCGGCATGGTTTAAACCATTCGCCGACGATCTCGCAGCTGTTAAGTCTGGCCTTATTGCCAACTCAGACAAAGAGAAAGGCGAGATGCGTGCAGCAGTTAAAGCCAAATTCGGCATGAGCGACGTTGCCGTAAACGCGCTGGATGGCGATCCGTTGAAGGAGCTGTTTGCCCAGTGCTCAACCTCTATCGGCCTGAACGGCATGCTGCGTCAGGTTAACTCCTCTCAAACTTTCAGCGAAATGCCGGAGTAAAAAATGGCTAAAGACGGGAAACATGTAATTCACGCGGGCGGTATCTTCGCCAATCCACAACTGCATCGTGAAGGTGCCGCCGCCGCCGATACGCCCCCTGGCACGATCGGTTTCTTCGATAACACCACGAAGAAATTCACCGCATCGGTAGATGGCAATGAAGCCGCGATCCTTTACGTAGCCAACTATGACTATCTGCGCTGCAAAACCGTAGATGACGTCATTAAGGCTGGTGATTGGGTTGTTGCATTCCATCCAACCCCTGGCGTTTTCTTCAACGTTCCTGCTGCCGCTGGCACCTACACCAAAGGCCAGCCGCTTTCTATCGTCAATGGCCGGGTTAAGGCCGCTGCAGAAGGCGAGTCAGTCCGCGCATACGTAGAAGAAGATCGCGCATACACCACGACAGCAGGCGAACTCCTGCGCGTTGTCATTAAGTAAGGAGCACCTGAATGTTTGTATTTTCCACTAAACAGGCGACCGAAACCGGTAACCTTGAGGTTAACTCCTCTCAATTTAAAAAGCTGACAGCCGCGCGTAACGCCAGTGCTCAAGCCGCCGCAGATTTCATTGCACGAACCAAATGGCGGGGTGATGCAGAAGATACGCCTGAGCTCAACGCTGTAAACGCAGTCGACGATATCCGCCGTCTGTATAAGGCATATGACCAGACAGTACTGAAGCAGTTTGAGCCGAACACAGAGTTCACTCTGCTCAACGATCTGATGCCACTGTCTCGCTCTGTTCGCCTAGAAGAGTCTGTGTACGAATACGCACGCACTGGCGGCCGTGGCTGGGCGCACACATCCATGTCTGGGCAGATCGGTGCGGCGCTGGATGCGAAGTCTTACACCTTTGATGGCACCATGGTGCCTATCCACGACAGCGGCTTTAAATTCAACTGGCGTGACCCGGTCTTCAACAAAGGTTCTGCACTTTCCTCCCTGGCTGATGCTCAGGCTGGCTCTGTCGATGACGTTCGCCGGCAGTATGTGGACTACATCTGGGAAGGTTTCCGCGACGCGGCCGGCAACTTCATCAAGTTTGACGACAAGACCTGGAAGGGGTTGCGTCATGATGAGCGTGTGGCGCAGGTTACGCTGACTGTTAACTTTGCGACTAGCACCGACCCTAAAGCGATGCGCGCTGCTGCTATCGCTCTGCGTGACGTGCTGAAGTTGCAAAACTATCAATACGGCCAACAGACCTGGTACGTATCCAGCGAAATCATGTCGAACTGGGAGCAGTATTTTGACGTTAATGCTCTGCGTACAGTTCTGGAAGAGCTGAAGAAGTTGGCCGGTATCTCCGACATCAAAGAGGACGCCGAGCTTTCTGGTAACGAAATCGTGATTATCCCTCTCGCTGCTGGCGTCATTGCCCCGATCGTAGGCCAGGCGTTCGGCACCGTTGCCGATCCTCGTCAGTTCTACAACAGCGATTACGTATGGCGTACCTGGGGTGCCGCCGGCCTGATGGTCAAGCAAGACATCAACGGCCACTTCTCTGTCATTCACGCATCCAGCTAAGGAAAAATCATGGCACTCGTAAAAGTTTTGGTAGCTAACCTCTTTGCCGGTGCCAACTTCCAAAAACTGGAAGTTGGTAAGGTCTACGAAGTAGATGACGCGGTTGCAGGGAAGTGGATTGCCGATGGTAAGGCGGAGCAGTCAGCAGAAAAGAAAGGCGAGAAGCTGGTATTAGAAGTGGCCACATCGACCGCTACAGCCGGTGCCGACACATCCGCACTTCAGACAAAGTTGGACGACGCGCTGGAGCAACTGAAGCAGGCCCAGGTAGCGGCAGCGGCGAAGGATAAGGAACATGCCGTCGCGCTGGAGCAACTGAAGCAGGCCCAGGCAGCAGAACTGGCGGCAGAGAAACAGCGTGCTGATACAGCAGAAACTGCGCTGGCAGCAGCGACCAAGAAGGACAAGTAATCATGGCAGCGCAGATAACAGCGGCGCAGGTTAAACAGCAGTTGTCTGCGCTGGGTTACTCCATTCCTGACTTCATGATCGATGCCTACCTGTGCAAGTTGGACGGTATCCGTCAGTGCCTGGAGGCGTCTGGCTACGACGAATGCGATCTGATGCTGATACAGGTATACGCCGTCACTCTTATGGCGATAACGGCATTCAGCCAGCGCATCAAGTCACAGTCAGCGCCTTCAGGGGCGTCGCGGTCGTTTGATTACAGCGGCGACATCAAAACCATGAGGAACACACTGGCAGCGTTGGATACCGCCGGATGCACTGCAGGCTTGCCGATCGACGTTGGCACTAGCGTGGGTTTCTTTGACGTTGTGGGAGGTTGCTGATGCAGGAAGATAGAAAAAGCGATGAGGAGAAACCTGATTGCGAAAAATGCCCCAACTGCCCCGGCTGTCCTGACCAATATGAGGACTATCTCTCATGAGTGCTGCGGCTAACTGGAGCTATACGGCGGTCGCTACGGTCTGGAAAAAGCTGGGCATGGACGATTACGGTAAATCTGCCTTCGCTGAGCCTATCCAGATCATGTGCGATTACGGTGGTGATGCGACTGCACGGCTCGGCGATATCGGGCTTGAGTTTGTCGTAAAAAACACGCACTGGACTGAGTATGCGGATGCCCGCCAAGGTGACTATATCCTGATCGGTGCTTCATCTGAACCTGACCCGAAAAAGGTTGATGGTGCTGATGAGGTTCGCCATATCATCCGGTACGCCGATACATTCGACCGAATCGCCGATGACTACGCGATTATCACAGGGGTTTGATATGGGCGTGAAGGTTAAAGGTATCCGGGAGGCGCAGGCCAATCTGGATAGATTAATCGGCGATATCAAGGGGAGGAAAGTTATCAGGGCTATGCAGTCGGCGCTGCTTATCGGTGGTTCCCAGGCTGCTTTATACACCCCTATCGATACATCGACGCTACTCAATAGCCAGTACCGCGATATTTCCGTGAATGGCTCCCGGATTACGGGACGCGTTGGCTACTCGGCCAATTACGCCATTTACGTGCATGACCCGAACGTTCCCCAGAAATTTCGGCGCGCCACCGCTCAAAAAGAGTTCCTTACCAAGGGCTTTGAAGATACTAAGGCGCAGATTGACAGAGCGATCAAGAAGGAGATGCAGCTATGACGCCAGCCATGCATCGTCGCGTTCGCGATTACTTTGTTGATGTTGCGCTGACCGCCGGCTTCACTACTCAGATGCTGCGCTGGAGGGATACCGGAAAGGGCGAAGATAAATTTATTGTCTTTCGTCCAAACGGTGGCAGCCCAATTCGCAACGATCTAGCCAGCGAATATCTGGTGCTGGTCGACGTCATCGGCGCTGAAGGAGAGGATGAAGAGGTGGACAACGCTGTCCAAGCCATCATCAGCCATATCCAGAACAAACCCATGCCAAATGACTGCATCGGCCATATTGAGAACGTCGGCGGCATCCCATCCCCAGTTTCCACAACTGAAGGGCGATTAGTCTATCGCCTGCAATTCGCTTGCCTGTACGGCGAGTAATCAATAATCAAAGAGGTAAGCAATATGCAAGGTTGCTCAACTGACAACAGCAAGTTGTTCGGTCGTGGCATTGTGCTTGAGGTGGCTTTGGGCTGCCCTGATACAGTGCCTGCAGAAAGCGAATGGCAGTCGCTGATCGCCGGTACTTCCAAAGGCTTCGACTTCAGCCCTAACACCGTAACGTCGGATGCGGATGACACCAAGGGATATGTTGAAAACCTGGTCACTAACTCAGACTTTACTCTGAGCTTTGAAGGCGAAGTGCGTAAGCGCGATAAGCTGGATCAGTTCGGCGTAGCGAAGTTCGTTAAGTATTACAACGACGAAATTCAGGCTGGTCGCCAGCCCACTTTGTGGGTGCGTGAAGAGTATGGCCCGATCACCTTCATCGGTTACATGGTTATCACCGCTCTGAGTTCTGACGGCGGCACTAACGACATCGTTACGCTGTCGACCGAGTTCAAAGTGGCTGACTCCGATACCATCCAGGTGATCGACACCCCGGTTGATATTCCAGTCACTGGGATCACCCTGACCCCAACCAGTGGCACGGTAGCAGCCGGCGCGACAACCACATTTAACGTGGTGTTTGCTCCAGCTAACGCGACAGATAAAACATTCACTCTGGTTTCATCTGTACCGGCGCGGGCAACTGCAACGGCTAACGGTTTGGTTGTCACCGTATCAGCACCTTCTGGCGCCACAGCAGGCACAGCAAACATCACTGTAAAAACCAACGACGGGAATTTTACAGCTGTATTCGCAGCCAACGTCACCGCGTAACCAAATGGTCGGGAAGCTGACCGCAGATCTGACCAAGACTAGCCCTGCTCATGCGGGGCTTTTTTGTACCTGAAATTCATCGCGCACCGCACGCGCAGTAATCAAACCAAGAACCTTTCAGGATGACCCTTGAGGAACCGGCTGGCTGTCGGAGCCTTCTTGGGGCCGCTTCCTGTGCGACAAGGTTCATCACTAAAAGGTAATCCGAATGAACTATCCAACGGTATCTGTAAATGGTGTATCGGTACGAGTCGATGAGGAAGGGCGCTATAGCCTCAATGATCTTCACGCAGCTGCCGTAGCGGAGGGTAAGGCTACAGAATCCCAGCGTCCAGGTGAGTTTCTTAAAACCAAGCAAGTGCAGCGATTTGTTCAAGCTTTAAGCGATGCGAAGAAAATCGCATCGGTACTAACTATCAAGGGCGGATCGCAGCAGGGGTCGTGGGGGCTGGAGTTAATCGCTATTCGCTATGCTGCATGGCTAAATCCATTGTTTGAGATCAAGGTGTATGAAACGTTCCAGATGCTGGTGCGTCGTGGCTTTGATGCCATGTCACGCCTAAATAAAATCGACCATATTATCAATACCGAAACCAAAGCGATCAGCCAGTGCGCCAGCCAAATGGCGAAGTGGGGTGTTGGCGGTCGAAAACGCCTTCTTCACACTGCCCGAGAACGTGTTGCTGATGAAGTGCAGATGTACCTTCCTGGCTTTTGACTGAAGATTGGCAGGGATGCCATCGTTTTGAGGTTTACATGACTCCATTAACTGAAATCGGCGAGATGCTCATATCAGACGTCAGCCGCGACTACTTCTTCAGACCATCATTCGGAAACATGTCGCGTATAGGCTCGCCAGCGGAGATTGTAGAGCGCTTTGCTGAACTCCATACCAGTGAGGCGCCGAGATTGCTTTCTGCTGCTGTGGCAGCGTATGGCGAGATTCCTGGGTGGCTGCTTGCCTATATCAACTCACCATCGTTTAGCAGCTCAGCTATCTTTGCCGGCATGATCGTAATGCAGGCCTGCTGTGATGACGATATCAGCGCGCTGGTGGGTGAGCTGCGGCCAAGTAAACGAGGGATAAGGGCGTTCGTGTTCCGTCGTGGCAGTTTGCCGGCAAGCGACATTATCATCCTCGGGCAGTCGCTGATCACTCACGGCATCATCGGAAAAGCCAAGGTTCGTCGTCTTCAGCGGCATGAGACAAACAGCTTTGTCAGTGAGTTCAGCGCATTCGAGTACATCAGTGCTGCTCGTAATCACTTCAGCATGCCGCGCGCCGAGGCTGAGCAACTGACGATGACGGAATTTCAGCTGCTGATTAACGATAAATACCCAGATCAGAAAGGGTTCACCGCTGAAGAGTACGATGCTGTCGCGGATGAGTACATGAAGAAGAAGGCTCGCAGGCTGGCAAAAACCGCGTGATTTGCATTGAGTTGCTCTTTCCCTCTGCTACCATGCAACGACTTGTTACTTGTCTATGGGAATAGGACTAAATGAAGAAGATTGCAATTGTTGGGGTCATTCTGGCGTCACTTGCTATGTCTGGTTGTTCATCACAGCAACCTCCTAGCCAGGCTCAAATATCCTCTGCTAGTTACGGTGAACTTCCGAAAGATTATCAAGAGAAAATTAAAAATTATTTTAACTCCACATTAAAAGATCCCTATTCGGCTCAATATAAGTTCATGCCAACCTTCAAGGGGTACTCTCAGGATGGCCAATGGTCGCCATCTGGCGGGAAGGTAACTTTTGGATGGGTATCACCCGTTCTGGTTAATGCCAAGAATAGCTATGGTGGCTATACCGGAGATCAGAAGTATGTGTTTATCTTCTCTGGTGGCGAGATGTATGACGTTACGGCCATGAGCCAATTTGGTATGGTTCATCCAGTCAAGTAAAGTAATAATTTAACGATAAAACCTCGCTCAGGCGGGGTTTTTTTATGCCTGGAGAATGGTTATGGCGAGCGAAGAACAAGTTGGCAATATCGTTTATGAAGTAGAAATGAATGTTGCCAATCTGCTCGAGGCGCAACGCAAAGTTAACGAACGGCTGGACACTATGGATGAGCGTTTTAAACGTTCAGCAAAATCCTCCGACACACTATCTACCTCCGTAACACGCCTGGCTGGTGCTGTTTCGGCGGCAATCTCAGTGCAACAAGTGGCTAAGTATGCTGACGCTTGGACGACAGTAAATAACAAGCTCGCAAACTCGGTCAAGGCAAATGAAGACCTTGCGACAGTCACGCAACGAGTTTTTTCCATTGCTCAAGATACGAGAGCGGCTCTTGATGCCACGGCGTCTTTGTATCAGCGTCTTGAAAGGGCAACACGAAGCTATGGAACTAGTGTTGATGATGTTGCGAGATTAACAACGATCCTTAACCAAGGTTTTGTCGTATCAGGTGCTACAGCTCAGGAAGCAAGTAACGCTGTTATTCAGCTGTCTCAGGGCTTAGCTTCTGGCGCGCTTCGTGGTGAGGAGTTCAATTCTGTGACAGAACAAGGTGGTCGGCTGGCTACGGCGCTGGCTGATTCCTTGGGGGTTAATATCGGCCAGCTTAGAGCAATGGCTGCTGAAGGCAAGCTGACAACGGATGTGGTTGTTAAGGGCCTTCTCTCTCAGGGAGATGCGATAGGGAAAGAGTTTGCGAATACTACGACTACTATTGGACAGGCGCTTGAAATTGCCAATAACAATATAACTCAATTCATTGGCAGTTCAACGACAGTTAAGTCTACTGTTTCACTATTTAACAGCTCAATTATTACGCTAAGCGAAAATCTTGATGTCGTTGCGAAAGTAATCGGTTCAGTGGCCGCTATCGTCGGCACTCGTTACGCAGCAGCTCTTACGCTCGCTGTAGCAGGACAGGTTAAGCTTGCCGCAACTGCTTTTGCTGCCTCAACATCTCTATCTGCTTTTGGTGCTGCTGCTGCTCTGGCTAGAGGGGCGCTTGCGTTAATCGGCGGTCCCGCAGGGGCTGCTGTGCTCGCAGCTTCTGCAATCTTTTACTTTTACCAACGAGCAAAAGAGGCGCGGCAGGCGGCCATTGAGTTAGCCGACGGCGTAAATACTCTGTTAGGCAAGATGAAAGATATGTCTGCCACAGAAATCGCAGCCAGTATCGCAAAACTACGTGGTGCAATCCCTGAATTAACTGGCGCCGTCAAAGATGCAAGCGACGAGTATGATAAGGCGTCGAAGCGCGTTGCAAACCTTCAGCGAGAAGTTGATAACTGGGGAAATAGCACTACACGTGGGCGCCAGGCGGCCGAGGCATTAACCGGAGCTATTGATAACCAAAACATAGCTTTTGCAGAGCTTGACAGAGCCCAAAGAAATCTCAGCCAAACACAAAGTGCTGTAGGAATTGCTTCTGCGCAGTTGAATGGCACTTTTGAGCAAGGGATTGGATTGCTTTCCAAACATGGCGAGCAAGCTGGGTTTGCTGCCGGAATGATGAATCAACTCGGTAAACAATTGAATTTTGCAGCAGGTGCTCAGGAAAAATTCAATGCATCTAACCTGAAAATAACCAGACCCAAGAACGTCCAAGACTACCTCGACGGCCTTCAAGATCAGGTTGAACTTCAGGCGGAATTAAACGATAAGAAGCGAGCTCAGCTTAAAGCGGAGCAACAAATAAGACGGCTGGGAGGAACAGAGGCTGATGTTGTTTTGGCAAGAGAGCGCGCTGCTGCTGAATATGACTCTCTTCAGGCGCAGCAGGAGCAGAAGAAGGCAACCAAGGAAGGAATAGCGGAGGGCAAAAAGTCAGCCAGCCAAGCGGAAAGCGTTGCTCAGAAGTTGGCAAACTTGAAGCAGCAGTCTGAGCTTGCGGCGGACTCAACAAGTGAGCTTAGCCGAGAGCAGGCGATCCTGACCGCACAGCAATCACTGGGGAAAGGAGCTACACAGTCCCAGATCGCTGAGGCTGGTGCTTACGCTGCTAAAAAGTGGGATGCGGTCAACGCTATCAAGGCGCAGGCAGCCGCAGAGAAGCTACTCCCGGAAGCCAAAGAGAGCGCCAGCTACGCGCAGGACGTGAAGGATTTAAACACGGCATTGGCGGCCAAGAAAATCAGTCAGGAGCAGTACAACACTACGGCTGAGCAACTGGAGCAACAGCATCAGATAAATCTGGCAAAAATCAGGGCTGAAGCTGTGGTAAGTCCTAAGCAGCAAGCCGCTGGAATGGTTGACCCAGTGCAGCAGCTTGCCAACGAGAATGCGCAGAAGTTGGCGCTTATCCAGCAGTTCGAGACTGAGAGGGGTGTGATTACCCAGCGCGGCCTTGAGTTGATGAGGGCGGCGAATACTCAGTATGAACAACAGCGGATCGCGGCACAGTGGGAGATATTCCGCAATCAAAACGCAGGCAATGAGGCGCTGGCTGCGTCATTTGATGCATTCGCCGGCAACGCGTCCAATGCCTTCACTGGCATTATCACCGGCAGCATGAGTGCGGAAGAGGCAGCGCGTTCGCTTGGCTCAACCGTCCTTAATAGTCTGGTGAATGCCTTCGTGCAGATGGGGGTTGATTGGGTTAAATCGGCAGTTATGGGCTCAACAGCACAAACATCAGCTATTGCCGCCACCACGGCCGCGCAAGTTGCGGGGACGGCTACGACGACAGCAGCGAGCACCGCTGCTGCTGCTGCAACCACAACAGCCTGGACGCCGGCGGCTATCGTTGCCTCTATCGGTTCATTCGGTGGTGCTGCAGCGATTGGTGTCGGTGCTGTTGTTGCGGCTATGGCGCTGTCAAGCAGCCTGGCAGGGAAGCGTAAGAATGGCGGCCCTGTAAGATCGGGCAGCATGTACCAAGTTGGCGAGGGCGGTCTACCTGAAATTTACCAAGCCAGCACAGGCAAGCAGTACATGATCCCCGGTGACAACGGCAAGGTGATCAGCAACAAGGACATGCAAGGCGGTGGTGGTATCAACGTGAATGTCAGTATCAACAACACCAACGGTTCATATGTAGATCACCAGGTAAGCAGTGATGGCAATGGCGGTGTCTCGATGGAGATATTTATCGCTGACATGGACAACGGCGGCCCTATGAGCCAAGCCATAAGTCGAAATCATCAGGCCCCTCGCAGGGCAACCCAATAACCCGCTTCGGCGGGTTTTTTATTACCGGGAGAAAACCGTGGCAATACCTTATCCCGACTGGCTATCACTTCCCCAGAAGTCCAACAAGGGCCGCACCATTGATACCGGGTTTCGCACCGATCAGCCGGCAGTGGGTGCGCCTATCTTCCAGCGACTGACAGATGACCTCAAAACCACTTGGTCGCTGACGTGGATTTTCACGCTGCAAGAGGATCGGGCATTTGAGCAGTGGTATCGCAGCCCTCGTTACCTGGATAACGGCAATCAGTGGTTTACGATGCTGTGCAATCTGGGCGGCTCTGGCCTGCAAATGCAGGAACTGCATTTCGTGGCTCCGCCGGTTCAAACGAGCATTAACGGCAACACGACGACGTGGACGGCGAGCGTAATCACCCGGAAGGTCTACAACCCGGATGATGAATTCTCAGACGTCATTGTTGAGCTGCCGCCGTATCAGTGGGGGATCATTGATGAAGTGGTCAACCGCGACATGCCGGAGTATTGAATGCCTACATTACGAGAATTTCAGTCACAGCGGCCCAACCGGATCATCTACAACACGATGACGTTTAGCCATCCGGCATTTGGCGTTCTCCGGCTGGTGGCAAACCAGATATACCCGAAGACATTCGCTGTCCAGGAGTATTCGCCTTGCAGAATGGAGGTTGCAGAGAGCCAACAGAGTAGCACGCCTGTGATCAACTCTACGGCCAAGTTTGGGCGTCTGGCTCAGGACTTTAAACAGCAACTTAAGCAGTGGCGCGCGCACTCACGCATAACGCCAATCTCTGCCACGTATCAGCGTTTCGATGCGGCGGACATGAATACGCCCCTGAAGTCGTGGACGCTCTATGTGAAGGATGTAGCAATGGACGAAAGCGATGTTACGTGCTCGCTGACGCTGCAAAACCCCCTGAACAACAATATCGGGTTCCTCTACAACACAACCGACTTCCCAGGGCTTGCCAATGCATAAATCTGACTTCATCTGTGTCATGGATGGAAAACCATGGCGCGATCGGGCGTGCTCGTTCGACGAGGCTGATTGCTGGGGGCTGGTGGTGCTTTATTACCGGCGCGTGCTTGGCATAGAGATACACCAAACAGCGGACTACGAAGCCGGCAGCGACTTCCTGACGTGCTTTTCCGGTGATGTTGTGTTCTGGCATCAGGTCGAGAAAGCGTCCGACAGTAGCATTTTTATCGCTTATTACGGCGCTCAGCCAGCCCACGTCGGTTTAGTAATTGATGGGCAAGCATTTCATAGCCGCGGCGAATCGGGGCATGTGCGCTTTGACAAGCTGCGGACACTGGAACGAGTTTTCACCAAATTGGAGTTTTACGACTATGCCGTTGATCGAAGTTCAGCGTGTGCCAGGGTTGCCGAAAGAACGTCATAATCTTCCCGCCGGCAGCATGTTCTATCCCTGGCTTAAATCGGCCAACCTTCACTGCGATGTTGAAATTTTGCGTAACGGCGTGAAGCTGCAGCCAGATGATGAGTTAAATTTTCCTCTCAGCGATGGCGACGTGATCAACGTGTTCGATCAGCCGAAAGACGGCACGCTTGGAACAATCCTCAACCCTTTAGAGCACTTTAATCCGATAAAATTTACTCAAAAAATTCTTTCCTCTCTCATCGGGCAACCAAGTGCCAGCGTCGCAGCAGGAAGTAATGCTAAAACGTCACCAAACAACAGTCTGAAAGGACAAACCAACATCGCTCGCAATGGCGAGGCAAAGCCTGACAACTACGGCCAGGTGCGTGCGTTCCCTGATCTGATTCAGGAGTCGATGTTCGAGTACGAAAACAACATCAAGAAAGTAACCGAGTGGATGAATTTCGGGCTTGGCCGATATGACGTCACGTCTGTTCGGTACTCAGAGTCTAACCTCGGCGCGCTGGCCGGCGCCTCTTACCGTATCTACCAGCCAGGCGAGAACATCCCGCAGATCAATGAGGGATTCGCTTTCGACGACATCGACGGACAGGAGTTGCCAGGGCCGAACGAGAGCAGTGATTTTCCTGCAGAAACGGCGACATCAACAAGCGTGAATGATGCTTACTTTATTGCAGGTGAGGCAGTTATACAGATAATTAAGCAGGATGAGTTCGACTATTTCTATGATCTCGCCTTTCCTCACTCTGTAACATTTGTTGTAAACGTCACCTATGAAACAGCACAAGGTACAGTTACAAAGGATATAACGGTAAGTGGCGATATATTTTCTGCGACGACCATACCGACCAATCCGCCTTCAGTGCCAATTCCATTATATGAATTCACAATCGGAAATTTATCTGGCCCAGATTTTTCTAGTCTGCCAAGTGGCACGGTGATAAATCCGGCGATTTTCACATTAAACGATAATGAAGCTTTGGTCATCGGGCCTTCGTTCTCTCCTGTGCCTGGTAGTCAGCTGTGGGTGCATCTTAATGGCCAGCTCGGATCTGGCGATTATGCGAGAACAGACGTAACAATCTGGCAGGTTGACGATAATAACAGCGCGATACCAGGGACGATTGAAGGATTTAACTTTGGGATAAGCAACGACGATAAGCAAAGTGATAATAAATACTCAACGTTCAAAATAACTCCAACTGCTGGCTATGGTCGTTACGCAGTATCTTTCAGGCGTACTAACAACAGCAATGACCATAGTGTGTTGAAAGTAGAGGCCATTCACAGCGTACGAATAAGAGAGAATGTCGTTTACCCAAGCGATACTCTGGTAACAGTGACTGTCACGGCAACCGAGAGGGCGACAAGTGCACGAGATCGAAAATACAACGCTCTAATTACCCGCCACGCCATCAGCTACAACCTTGCTACGCAGACAGTCGATTACACAGAAAGGCCGTCACGCTCGTTTGCAGATGCTGTACTGCACACCTGGCTAAAAATGGGAGGACAGCCAGAGTCGAGCATCGACATCTACGAGCTTTATTCTATCGCGGCATCTTTGCCAGATCAGCGTCTGGGCTATTTCGATTACACCTTCGATGACGAGGATATCTCGCTGGGCTCTCGGATTCAGACAATCTGTGATGCGGCGACGATAACCGCGTTTTGGGATGGCGGGGTGTTGTCTTTCACGCGTGATGAGCGGAAGTCAAGCGCAACGACGGTGTTCAACCGCGCCAACATGAAAGCGGAGGATTACAGCCTTTCTTACGATATGACGCTACCCGGAGGTTTTGATGGTGTAGAGGTCAAATATCGAAACCCGGTCACGAATAAACAGGCATTCATCCGCTACCGGATCGTCGTCAACTCGATTGAAGAAGGGGAGCCGGTAAAGGCGAAGAAATTCAATATGCTGTTTATCCGCAATTCTTTCCAGGCGCGGGATCGGGCATTGAAAGAAGTTCGCCGGCTGCTGTATTCACGCCAAACCATGGCAATTCGCGCGCTGGCCGATGGCGAATGGGTGAACGTCGGGCAGATGGTGCAGGTGGCTGATATCTACGACGCGAACCAACAGGATGGCTATATCGTTGCGCGTAACGGCAACAACTTTGATACCAGCGAACGGATCGAGTGGTCTGAGGATATGTTTGTGGTCGTTACTGATGCAATCGGTGCGCCTACAGCGCGCGTCCAGGCATTCCCTCGCACAGATACCATATTTGGCTTCAGTGCAGCAGTACCAGCAATAACCCTCAACCTCTATGACGGCTACAACACACAGTCGCCGTCTCGTTACGTTATCGCCTCGCAAGTAGAGATGGACGCAACGAAATGGACGATCACTGAAAAGAAACCGAATGGCGACGGGACTACCTCGTTAACCATGTCTGAATACAACGATGAAATGTATAATTACGAGGTTACAGCGTAAATGACTACACCAACCAGCAAGCCAATTCCAAGTGAAGATGTTAGAGATTTAAAATTTAACTCTGGGAAAATTGATGAGGTTGTAAACTCAAACGAAGAAAAATATACAGATAGGTTCGGAGTAGAAAGGTATACCCTGGAAGGGATCAGAAATAACATTTCACCACTTGGTAAGACATATACCTTGGCACAGGCCAACGCAGCAATAACATCAGGGGAGATTCCCAATGATGCATACTTTTTTGTATGGTCAGATAACCCTGATTACATAGCTGAAAAATATCAAAACGTGAATGGCGTAGCAACACCTGCAGGTCAGTATATCATTAGTGGTGGGAGCCTTATAGCATCAGATGGAAATGGGAATTTAGTTGCGCTGGATGATGTGGATTCAAAAAGGGTTTTTGTTGTCGATGACTTCGGTGGGGTAAATATTGCAGGATTGGACGGCACATTACAAGAAAACGCAGAGACAATCAGTGTCAACAAGGGGCCATATCTTAACCTGCTGACGGATGCTGATAACGCTGCTTATGGTTCAATTGATGAGTATGGACATCTTCACTTACCTGACATGCAGTCATCTATACAGGATATGCTGAAATCTCATCAAGCAAAAATTGAGAACGTCATAAAAAACCGCAAGGTTCTTGATGTGCGTGATTGTGGGTTTAACCCTAGTACTGGTGAAAACTCGTTATACGCAATACAGCGCGCAATCAATTATCTTAGCGGGGCCGGTGGGGGAGTTGTTTATTTGCCAAAAGGGAAATACCCTCTATCCAGCTTTATCCTACCTCGTTCTAATGTTTCACTCATCGGTGCTGGAGCTGATAAAACAGTATTGCTGCCTTACAAGGCTGCTGCAGCCATTCGTTATCTTGGCAACCCGAGCAGCTACCTACAAAACATGATCATGTCAGACTTTACCATTGACGGTGAAAACCAAACACTAAACCCATCACAAGGTTTCTTGCCAGAAATTAAGGGTACGTTCATCCAATACTGGAAAGATGTTGTGATGGATAAGTTGAAATTCCTTAACACTGGCGCCACTTCCATCGGCAATGACATGCCATTTAATTGCTCAATAATGCGTTGCTGTGTAGAGAACTTTGGCCGCCTTGCCCCAAACGCGTCTAGCGCAGGGATTTGGGAAAGGCCACTTGGATCATCAGGCATAGGTTTGGGGACTGGGGCGCTTGACGATGAGCCAATCTATGTAGCATTTAACACTGTAAAAAACGGTGCTAACTTTGGGTTGTTCTTTGAGCCGCAGGCCGGGGGCGCTGCTCGCGGGGCGGTTGCAATAGGTAACATTCTTGAAGGTGGCTATGCCGGTCTTGCTGATTGCGGTATTGACGGCCTGCAGGCTATATCTAACCAGATGCGCTTGAATAAATATGGCATTTTGCGTTACCCAGGAACTAACGCTTCTGGCAAGCCTGGGCGCAGAGGGCAATTTATTGGGAATATTGTTGAGTCTAACACATCTCATGGTGTTTATTCATACATGCAGACAGCAAAAAACGATCCTCTGATTGGTGGTAATATTTTCTCTAATAATCAGGTTCGCTCTAATGGTGAGGATGGTTTTAATTTCAGATATGAAAACCCAAGTGTTCAAGTTGCCAATGAAACTATTGATGGCAACCATATCTCCGAAAATGGCAGGCACGGGGTTCACATTGAGAGTGGTGCGCTTGTTTTGAATATGGACATATCAAACAATAAAATTTGGAACAATGGTAAGGTGGTTGCTGGCAATGCGATACATTCAGTAGTACCAATGACGATGTGCAGTATCACCTTAAACAAGATTAGGGATACCCAAAGCACGAAAACTCAGCAATTTACCGTAAATATTTCTGGTGATTTAACTGATGTTGACATTTCATTTAACCATTGTGTTGGTAATGCACAAAACTCACTAAATTTAACCGGCACCCAAACGCGAGTGACCACCAACTTCAATGCGGGAATTTAATCATGACAGCGATTGTTAAGAGTAACGGGATATTTAAAGCTGATGTCAACACCCTACCGAGTGCACATGCTCCGCTGCCAGTTGGTGCCGCTCTATTTGCGGATTTCTCAGGGTCAAGATTTGTGATGAAATACGCCGCAGGTCAGGTTGTCAGGTCAGCATCAATGAAAGAGGTACTATCATTTACCCGAGCCAGCACTGCAACCCGCGTGGGCCTATCTGGCGCTATTGAATATCTGGTGGCAGATGAGCCTGCAATTGAATATCACCCTATTACGCACAAGTGTCTTGGACTCCGTACTGAGTCCGTTTCAAATAATCGACTGGCGTATAGCCAGGCGTTTACACAGGCAGTGAGCTGGACTGCGTCTGGGATTGTGCTAACAGGGAATGATGTTATCTCTCCTGATGGGAATGTGACAGCGACAAAATTAATTGAGGCCAGCGATTCAACGGTAACGGCGAGAACTCTGGAAGCAATCACTACCCTGACCGCGACAATAAATCAGCCGTACACATTTAGTATCTGGGCAAAAGCCAATACAGGAAAGGTGCTTCAAATTGCTGCGCAAGGGGCTGTGGCCACAACGCAGTTCGCCAACTTCGACCTGGGTAATGGCAAGATCGGGAAATCCTCGCCACAGGTTTTGCAGGCTACAATGGAGAAATTCACAAACGGATGGTATCGCTGCGCCATAACTATTACGCCAATTTCGGCGGTGTCGCCACGCTTCACGTTGGCTTTAACAAATAGCGACAGCAGCGCGTCAGCTTTACCACAATATGTTCCTGCCTCGCCGGGTTCAGTTTGGATTTGGGGAGCCCAGGCAGAGCGCCGTGATGGTGCATCATCTTACATACCGACATCTGGGACTGAAGCTCAGCGTGCTGCCGACATCTGTACAACACCAACAACTGCAGATTTTGTTGTTGCCTCCGGTGGCACTGTAATGATGACATGTGTTCACCCCCATAGTATTCAATCAATCAGCGGTTCTTATAACGCGCTGGCTTGTGCAGTTGTTCTTGATAATTCTGTTGCTGGTGACCATCTCCGGTTAGCGTATCGCCAGATTACCAATAATAACGGCCAGGCGCAGTGGGCGACATCCGATGCGGCAGGTGTGTCTCAATCGCTGGAGATTTATAGTCTGTCGCCGGTTAGAGACTCTGAGCAGTCGGCGATTTTCTCGTTTGATACAACAAGCCTGAATCTGAAATTGTTCGATGGTTTCAACTGGTATTCAAGATCGGTTACAGCACTGCCGCCGGTGCTGAATCGTCTGGCTATTGGGCGCTCTTACATCGGCCCAGAGAACTGGTTTAACGGCCACATCAAGGAGATTGTATACTGGCCGACAGCGCTCAGCACAGAGGAAATGGAGAAGGCGATTTCCTATTTGTAACTACCAAACTGCGGCGGTTTGAATGCGATTCTTACCGCCGCAACGTAGTAGCTAAAGAGTTACTATTTAAGCAATCTCATTTGTTTTTACATTTATTGTTTTTATTAATTTCTTACCTATAGCAATGCCTTTCTGTTCAACATATTTAAACAATAATATTGATAATGCATATGTTACAGGAAGCACCACTGCCGTTACGAGCAAAAAACGCAACGCAGACGGCAGATCGACAAACCACGAATGCTGAACAAGGATACCGATGGTTGGTATTACTATAATCAAATGCAATAAATATACTGAATAAGAAACCTCGCCGAGGAATCGACTTAATCGAGAAGAAAGAAATTTTTTCCCAAAATTTGCGAATCGGATCGTAATTGAATTTTCACCATGATTGATTAGTAATACTGCTAACCCAATGATGAGAAACATCTCGATTACAACCAATCCGCGAGATATAAAATATCCAATAAACCAAGAAAACAATGGCGCCAGCATTGCTATAATAACATAATGCTTTCTGTTTTCAGAGACTGACTTATAAATTAACATTCCAGCTAAAAATATCGGTAGCTTAAAGATAATCATAGAGGGGCGGGGGAATGCTGAAAAATACTCAGGAGCCATGTATGCCACAGCCACGCAAGAGGCCATTAGCACCACAGACGAACGCATATAGCCAAACTTCATTATGCATTATGAATAGCATAAGGAATGGGAATATAGCATAGTATTGCATTTCCAGTCCGATGCTCCAGTCAGGAATTGCAGTTCTTGCTGAGAAATATGGTAAAAACCCAAACATGAAAGAAATATGTGCCAAAAAATTACCAAACGACGCATCGCCATATTTATCCGTGTCAGCCTGAGCATCTACCCATACGGAAGAAATTAATTCTCTGTAATAACCAATTGTATCGCCAAGTAAAATTGCAACAACAAGAAGAATATAAAATAGAGGGGCTATACGGAAGAAACGCCTTAACCAGAATGAAGTGATAGTTTTCGGTGAATCCCATGGTTCAAAATGCTGACGTTCGGTGTAGTTCTTAGCCATCAAGTAACCTGAAAGCAAGATGAACACATCAACACCAATGCTGGGAGTTCTCAGTATCGGGAAGTTGAAGTTCGTCAAGTTACAGATGTGACCGAGAACAACCCATAACGAAGCATAACCACGTAAACCATCAAGTTCTGGAGCCCAATTTTTTTGTTGAGACATCTGCTTACCCAAAGGTGTGATATTGTATATGTTTCCAATTATATCAAAACTGTAAATATAATGTAAATATTTATTGGTAAAAATAAGATTATACTCATTGACTGGATTTTATATGAAAGTCAATTGAACGCCGGCGTTGTTTTGAGATTCACATCGCGATGGCGACGAACCTAATACGCTTCCTTCCTATATTAGTGAATAAGCATATTGTGTAGTATGTGTTATATAAAAACTGGCGTAATGGTTGTATGTGATTGTTATTATCCCATGTTTGATTTCTTAAGGAAGTTCAGTAAAATCTTGCTCCAAACATCGTACCCTCTATCTGTAAGATGTGTACCATCATACGTATATTCTCTTTTTAGTAATCCATTTTCTGATAAATTTTTGTTTAAGTCTAAGAACGGAACTCCAGATTTAACGGAGTATTCCTTAAGTGAACTGTTTATTATATTTATAGATTTGTTTTTACTTTCTCTCTCTTTGCCAGATAGAATTGTGGACTGAATCACTACATTTATTCCATCCTTTCTCATTTTATTTGTCATGGCTGTTATGTTACCCACAACTATCTCTGGTCTAACTTTCCGTGAAACATCATTAGTACCAGCCATTATGAATACAGTTTTAGCTCCGGTTTTCTCAACATCTTCAAATCTCTCTAGCATGCCAGAAGTGTCATCACCGCTAATCCCCCTGTTTCCTACAGAATATCCAGGTAGTAATTTGTTCCACTTTCCACCCTTAGTTATACTATCACCAAACATTATGTAGCTGAATTTTCCAGGGTTAAGGTGATGCATTTCTTTTTCTTTTAGATATTCAGGGCTGGTTTTAACTGATGCGTCAGCATTGCAGTAATTAAATATTAACGATGAGATTATTATTGCTGGTGATATTGATTTATTTAAAGTTGAAAGTGTCATGATAACTCACCTTTAAGACTGTCATTTTATTGAATCCTATTAAAAAACAAGGAAACTATCAAGGATGCATTCAGATTCATGATAAAAAACATATCCTTTCCCTAGCGATTAACTAGGAACAAGAAGTTGAAATTTATCGCAGCATCAACAGCTTTTCCCTGTGTATCAAACGGCACACCTGATACGAGCGGCCAGCGTCCTTTGTTCCAAACATAAAGCCAGTGTTGGCCTTCTTCATCTTCGCGGATTGCGAACATCGGAGGGCTGTTCTGCTGGGGTTCTGGGTATCGGTCGTTTTCGTTTAGAATGAAGATCTGCCGGCCGGCGAGGGTGATGCTGCCCATTGCTCTGCTCCGCTGGTGGGTGTGCAGTAATGGTAGCTGGTGGTGGGATCGATGGGTAGGGATGGTGTCATATTGGTGACGTCACTACGGTGCCATTGAGGCGTCACTAATATGTCATCACTTGCCGATTCGTGTCACTGTGAATGCAGAACGGCCTTTAATTACAATGGGTTAATTATTATGTCACTTTCTTCTAAGCCGTAGGTCATAGGTTCGAATCCTATAGGGCGTGCCATTACTCCCTGATGTTCTTCCCCCTACTTTTTCCCTTGAAAATTCGACTGTGTAATCCATACTCCCGTTGGCTCGCCATTGAGCGCCATGCTATGTTCGTTCGCTAAATTTAAGACAGTGGCAGAGTGAAAAATGCAAAGCTTATTCGTATACGGCACCCTGGGGCCGGGCAGACCCAACGCGCACATCATGGAAGCCATCGGCGGCAGCTGGGAAGAAGGCAGCGTCGGCGGATCGCTGCTTAACCAAGGCTGGGGCGCCGAGATGGGCTACCCGGGCATCGTGCTGGATAACAGCGGCAATCGGGTGAACGGTTTTCTGTTCCGTTCAGCTAATCTCGTCAATCACTGGCCGACTCTCGATGCGTTCGAAGGCGAGGGCTATGCGCGGGTGGCGGTCAGCGTCACCACCGCCGGCGGCGAAACCGTCGATTCGTTTATCTACATGTTGAAGAAATGATACGAACCGCCTCGCCGAGTGGGTGCGAGGTGCTTGACCCGCCGGCAATTGAACTTTCGTTTATTTTGCCGCGCTACAATAGGCGAAAATTTCCCCGTGGAGCCTATCGTGCGCAAATCCAGATTCCTGCTCGTGACCTTGCTGTGCCTGTGCGCCGCCGCCGTGCTGTACGTCATGGCTTACCGGGCGCTGGGGCATTACCTCAGCGATGGCGAGAAAGCCTACCCGGATATCACCGTTGAAATCCGCTGAGAGCCACGCGGCGCCGCGGTGATTGCACCGACTTTTTCGCACTGATTTACCCGCCATTTACCCGCCGTCGGCAATGATGACGCTGCGTCTCCACACGGTGTGGTTCTCTTGGGCGGAATGCCGTTATGTCACTGCAGCAGGTATCGAATGTTTCTTTGAGCAACAACGGCTTAAAGGGCATCGGTTACAAACATTTCGCGTTGGCGATCGTGGCGTTTTCGGCGATCGTGCGATTTATTTCCTTATCAGATCGGTATTTTTGGTGCGATGAAGCCTCCAGCGTACTGACCAGCCGCTATGACGTGGGCGCTTTGCTGTACCACGCTTCTTTCGATGTTCACCCGCCGCTTTATTACCTGTTGCTGCATGGCTGGATGGCGCTGTTTGGCGACGGCATCATGGCGGCCCGCTCGCTGAGCTTGGTGTTCGGCGTAATGACGGTGGCGCTGGCGATGCGCTTTACCCGTTGGTTGGCCAATGAGCGGGCGGCGCTGATAGCGGGGTGGCTGATGGCAATCATGCCGATGGCGGTGCGTTACAGCCAGGAGGCGCGCATGTACGCGCTGATGGGGATGCTGGCGATCGCCGCCGCCATGGCGTTGGCGAAGTGGCTGAAAACGCCGGATAACCACCGTTACCTGGCGCTGTATGCGTTATTGATGACGCTGAGCTTTTATACCCACTACTTCACGATTTTTACGCTGATCGCTCACTGGCTGGTGCTGCTGGCGCTGTCGTGCCGCCGCGAAGGCGTACGTTACATCAAGCAGCCGGCGTGGTGGCTGGCCAATGTGGCGATCGGGGTGGCCTACATTCCCTGGCTGCTGGTGCTGTTCAATCTGCTGGCGCATATCGCCGAGCTGCGGGTCGGCGGCGACGTCGGTTGGATCCCTCAGGTTTCCTGGGGCGATCTGCCGGCGATGTATTGGCGTTTTCTCACCGGTCATGATGGCAGCAATTATCCGACGGTCATTCTCTGGCTGCTGCCGGCGATGTTTATCGCCCTATGTTCATTGCTACTGTGGCGGCGGGAGACGCCGAGAACATTCTCGCTGCTGCTGCTCGGCGGCATTCTGATCCCGGTGACGTTGGTATTCGCCATTTCCTGGCGTTCGCCGCTGTTTGTCGATCGCTATCTCTACTCGGCTGCGCTCGGCATTCCGTTGGTGTTGGGCGTGCTGATCGCAGGAACGAAAAGCCGGGTGCGGGGGATCTCTTTGCTGTTGTTCTTCAGTTTGCTGTTCGGCTGCGGCGTGCGTAACGATTACCCGGTCGAGAAAGATGAGTTCAAGGCGATGGTGCACTACATCAACAGCCACTATCAGCCCAACGATGCGGTGGTGGTCAGCAATATGTTCAACTACCTCAGCTATGTGTATTACAACAAGAAGGGCTATCGCGCTCTGCTGTATACCCCGGCCAGGCCCAACAGCATTTCGGGCAAGCCCAATGCCTATGGTTTCGGCACTTTCTTCCATGACCGGGCGGCGCAGACCTACGTCGATAAGCTCAGCGTTTTATCGAAAGGCCATCGCCGGGTCTGGCTGGTCAGCGGCGGCGATTTCAATCAGGACTTCGGCCGTTCGCCGCCGGGATGGGTCAATACCAGCACCTTCAAAAGCGGCGGTTTTGAGTCACGCCTGTTCGTGGTGCGTTGAGAAAAATGTCATATTTCCCATTCGGCGTTACATCTGGCCGAGCAAACTTACGCGGGGATGACAGTTCTATACATTGGGATTGGTACTGTAGCTCTACCCGATGATGTTGTGTGTTATCCATTCCCTGTAGTGTATTACCCCATCCCTGTTAAGTTTATCCCGCCTTGTGCGGGATTTTTTTTATCTGCGCCGGGCGAGATGCACGCCGCCGGTCATGATGTTGCGGGTGACCGGCAGGGCGAGAAAATCGTGCGGGAATCCCAGCTCGATGGCGCTGAGATCGTCCAACCGTCGCCAATGATCTTCCGCCAGCGCCACCTTCAATGCACCGAGGTTATCTTCCAATTGCGACAGGGTACGGGCGCCGACAATCGGCGCGGTAACCGTCGGGTGACGCAGAGTCCAGGCCAGCGCGATTTGTGATGGGGTATACCCGGTCTCGTTAGCTATCTGGTTGACGGCGTCGGCGATACCGAGATTGCGTGCGTTCAATGTCCCCTTGGCGCGCACGGCTTCGCGCCGAGTGCGCGCTTCATCCGGCGACGGTTGCAGATCCTGTCGCCGGTATTTGCCGCTTAATACGCCGCCAGCCAGCGGCGACCAGGGGATCACGCCTAACCCCAATTCTTGCGCCATCGGCAGCAGTTCGCGTTCGACGGTGCGCTCCAGCAGGCTGTACTCGATTTGCAGGGCGATCAGCGGTGACCAGCCGCGCAGGTCCGCCAGCATTTGCATTCTGGACGCCTGCCAGGCGGGGAGATCGGACACCGCCACATACAGCACTTTCCCGGCGCGCACCAGGTCGTCCAGGGCGCGCATGATCTCTTCCACCGGGGTGGTGAAATCCCAGGCGTGCAGATAGAGCAGGTCGATGTAGTCGGTATTGAGCCGTTGCAGGCTTTCTTCAACCGATCGCAGCATGCTTTTGCGATGGTTGCCGCCGGAATTGGGATCGTCCGGCTGCATCGGCAGGGTGTATTTGGTGGCGATCACCAGCCGATCGCGGCGCCCGGTGGCGAATTCCCCCACGAAACGTTCGGCGCTGCCCTCGGTATAGCGGTTGGCGGTATCGATAAAGTTGCCGCCGCGTTCGACATAAACGTCAAACAGGCGCCGAGCCTCGGCCTGTTCGGCACCCCAACCCCAGTCGGCGCCGAAGGTCATGGTGCCCAGTGCCAGCGGTGAAACGCGCAGGCCGGAACGGCCCAATAAACGATAGTGATCCAGCGATAGTGAGGTGTTCATAGGCATTCTCCCGTGTAGGTAGCGTCTACGATAGCGCCCGCAGGTTGTTTAAGGAATGCGCTATAATCTTCATGAATTATTAAGGAGAGAGAGCATAATGAGGGGCAGTGATTTCGCCGAGTTGCGCGCCTTTGCCGCGATTGTTGAGCACGGCGGTTTCGCCCGTGCCGCCGCACATTTGGGCGTGTCCGCTTCGGCGCTCAGCCAAACGCTGCGCAACCTGGAGGCGCGTCTGGGCGTGCGTTTACTGAATCGCACCACTCGCAGCGTGGCGCCGACTGAAGCCGGAAGACTGATGTTGGCGCGCCTGACGCCCGCGATGGCCGAGATCGACGCGGCGGTGGCGCAGGCGGTAGAGCAACGCCAGAACCCCTCAGGTCTTTTGCGGCTTAACGTAACCCGCGTGGCGGCGTTGCATTTTCTGGCGCCCTTGATCGCGCCGTTTCATCATCAATACCCCGATATTACGCTCGATCTTAATGTTGAGGAGCGGCTGGTGGATATCGTTGCCGGCGGTTTTGACGCCGGCGTGCGGCTGCACGAGAAACTGGCGAAAGATATGGTAGCGGTCAAACTGGGCGGGGAGGTGCGGATGCGCGTCGTCGCTTCGCCGGCGTACTTGGCGCGTCACGGCCGGCCGTTAACACCGAGCGACCTGCATCGACATCGCTGTTTGAATTACCGCTGGCCGACCAACGGCAGTTTGTATCGCTGGGAATTTGAGCGCGACGGTGAAAAGCAGGAGATCGCCGTGGAAGGGCCGGTGATAGTCGATGAGCCGGAAGTCTTGGTGCGGGCTGCGATGGATGGGGCTGGCATTGCCTACCTGTTTGAGCAACAGGTTGCCGCCGGTATGGCCGATGGCCGGTTGTTGCCGCTGCTCGATGCCTGGACGCCGCCGTTCCCCGGTTTCTATCTGTACTATCCGGCAAATCGCCAAATGCCGCGCCCGCTGCGCGCTTTTATCGACTTTGCTCGTCAACCGGCAGAGCAGGGCGTGTAACGCGATTTTTTTGAATAACACCGTCAGTTTTATTCGGTATTCAGCCGCTGCGCGCTTGATTAGATTGAACGCGAGAGGGGGGCCGTCGGTGCCTTTGTGCAATGAGTGGAGAATTTCTATGGCGAAGACAGTAGTGGTGTTTCATTCCGGCTACGGCCATACCGAGCGTTTGGCGAAAGTGGTAGCGGAAGGCGCCGGGGCGGAACTGATCGCCATCGATCAGAACGGTGATATCAGCGACGAAGCCTGGCAGACGCTGGATGAGGCGGACGCCATCATCTTTGGTTCGCCAACCTATATGGGGGGCCCGTCGTGGCAGTTCAAGAAGTTCGCCGACGCGAGCTCCAAGGCCTGGTTCGGCCGCAAGTGGCAGGACAAAGTGTTCGGCGGCTTTACCAACAGCGCCAGCCTGAACGGCGACAAGCAGGTGACGCTGATCGCGCTGCAGACGCTGGCTTCGCAACATGGTGGCCTGTGGGTCAGCCTGGGGCTGCTGCCGGCCAACACCAAATCGGCGCAGCGCACCGACGTCAATAACCTGGGCGGTTCGGTGGGGCTGCTGGTGCAGACCCCGGCGGATGCCGGCGTGGATGAGATGTTGTCGGGCGATCTGGCGACCGCCAAGCTCTATGGCCAGCGCGTAGCGGGCTTTGCCGCCAAACTGGCGTAAGGCCTTCCGTGCAGAGAGAGCGGCGGTGTGGTTGAACGGACGCCGCGTTCATTTTCTCTGCACAATTGGCGTGTAAGCTGCGAAATGTTATTAGCCTGCTTGGGCTAACACTGCATTTCGTACAAATATTCCCGGTTCCTAGGCCGGGTTTTTTGTTGCTAAGGTCCGCTTAAGCTTTCACCGCTATACTGCGCGGCAGCACGGGCATGCAATGCATGGCCGTGTTGTAACTGTCGATTTGCTGTTGTTCAGGCAAGCCCGCGCTATGCGGGCTTTTTTTGGGTTGTTATTGCACGGGCGGCCCAGTTGCAGGAAAATAATCGCGCAGTTATTCAAACATCATTCAACGACCAATAACCACAAGCTTATTAATGTAATTAACGCCGTCGGCGGCCTATTACGCTATGCGCTATGCTGACAGCAGAGTCGGCATTATTTGCTGACGCTATGCGGGTGAGACCGCCGCGGTCGCATCAGGCTAAGAAAAGTCTGTTAATTAAATGTTAACGATTTTTATTATTGATTTGTCTGGCTTTTTTGGTTGAAATTCGAATTGACTATCCCTCACTGGCCGGGCGAGAGAGTATGCATATTATTATTCTGGTTATTAGCAAAATATGGGCGAGGCGATGAACGCCAGAATAAACGCCAGGCATGGCCTGCCGCTAACGGTTCAGCTGATCAATCTTTTCATGCTGGCTTTTTTACTTTCTCTGGTGGGTATTCTTAGCCGGCCGATTGGCTCGCTTTCCTTATTTTGGCCGGTGAATGCGATTCTGCTCGGCCTGCTGCTGCGCAAACCCGTTTATGCCACGCCGCTCGGCTGGCTTACCACCTATCTGGGCATGGTCGCCGCCGATCTCAGCACCGGCGAAGGCTGGTCCCTGGCGCTGTGGCTGAACGCCTGCAACATGTCGCTGATCGCCGTCGGTTACGGCATCATGCTGATGCTGCCCCAGTCTCAACGGCGCATGGGTAAACCCCAGGCGATACTCTATATGTTCAGCGCCAGTCTGGCCGGTGCGGCGGTGGCGTCGACGCTGTCGGTGCTGCGCAACGACAGCCTGTACAACAACACGGTGGTGGTTGCCTGGCTGGCCTGGTTCAGCGAGCAGTTCTCGACGACCTTGCTGCTGTTGCCGGTGCTGATGGCGGCGCCGCGGCTGAAGCAGCTGTTGCGCATGCAGGTGCGTTGGCGTTTGAAAGGCTGCCTGCCGCTGCTGGCGCTGCTGCTGTCGCTGGTGTTCAGCGTCTATATCGGCGGGCCGGGCGCCATCGCCTTCCCGATCCCGGCGCTGCTGTGGTGCGCGGTGCGCTACCCGCTGTTCCCCGTGACGTTGCTGACGCTGTTGACCGGCATGACCGAAATCAGCAGCATTTCCGCCAACCTGGTGCTGTACGAAACGCCGAACAACCACAACGCCTTCCTCGACACGCTGATGTCCGCCCGCTTGGGCATCGCCATGCTGGTGATGGGGCCGCTGATCCTCGCCAGCTCTATCGCCGCCAATCGCAAGCTGATGCGGCGTCTGGAGCACAGCGCCAACCACGATTTTCTGACGGGGGTGCTGGCGCGCAGCGCGATGACGCGCAAAGCGGGCGAGCTGCTGGAGCACAAGCACCGCTCGAAAGAGGCGGTGTCGCTCCTGCTGATCGACATCGATCATTTCAAGCAGATCAACGATACGCACGGCCACAGCGCCGGCGATCAGGTTTTGGCGTCGTTCGCGCACATCGTGCGGCGCGAACTGCGCCACGATCAGCTGTTCGGCCGCCTGGGCGGGGAAGAGTTCGCCATCATGCTGCCGCGCGCGCTGGCGGCGCAGGGCGTGGCGCTGGGGGAGCATCTGCGCCGGCTGGTGGAGCAGGCGCAGCTGCAGGCGGAGGGCAAACAGACGCTGAAAATCACCATCAGCGTCGGCGTCGCCAGCCTGGCGATGAACGAGGTCAAATCGCTGGAGCAGTTGATGAATATGGCGGATATCGCGCTGTATCGCGCCAAATCGCAGGGGCGTAATCGGGTGGAGTCGTTCAACGTGGTGAGCGGCAACAGCGTCGAGCATATCCTGTTTCGCTAAGCGTTTTCAGCCCTGTCTGGGTTCGAATCGGGTCTCGCAATTAGGGCAAATCAGTATTACGTCTTGCAGCATCGCCGCGCATTTCTGCCGGGTAACATAGCCGCATTTAGGGCAGACGATGTTGGTGGAACGGTTGGTAAAACCTTTGACGCTGTGGGAATCGGACATATCGATAGCCTGTGCCAGGTGAAAACTCACGCTAACACAGGAGACGATAAATTACGTTGGTTATTTTTTGCACACCGCTGCTTACAGGCTCTTCAGCGCCTTGATGGTCTCATCCATATCGATCTCGTGCTCGGAGAAGGTATGGGTGGTGTTCTGGAAGGTGGTGATGGTCAGCATGCGCAGCGTTTGCATGGCCTGCGCCTGGTCTTCTGACTGCGGGCGAATACGGTTCATCAGCAGGCCGACCGACAGCACGGTGTTCTCTTTATCCACGTCGGCTTTGACCGGCACTTCCTTGGTGAAAGTATTGAAAGACTTGATGCTGGTGATCTTGATTCTTTCATTGGCGATGATGATGTATTTGCTGGGCGCCAATACTTTGACCGCATAAGCCGACGGGCCTTTGGTGTTGTTGGTCGGTTCGAAGGTCACCGCTGCGTTTTTCTTAATCAGCTCCGGGTTTTGCACTTTAATCACGTGAAAATAACGATTTTCTCCGTTCTCGTCGGTAATAAAGCCGAAGCCTTTGTCTTCAAAAAAAGTCGTTATCTTGCCGTTCATCGCTATTCTCACAAAAGGGTTCTATACAGCGCTTATGATAGCGCGGAATGCCTTGCAGCGACAGATTGCGCGGGCGGCATTTAGTCATGCGATAACGGCATTTAGCGGCTTTCCCCCCACATGCTATGTTCATGCTGACTTCATTCAATGCGAAAAAGGAATATCGATGGGCATCAAACGTCTCAATCACGCCGTGCTGTATGTCAGCGACGTGCGGCAGAGCGCCGACTTTTATCATCAGGTGTTGGGGTTTAAGCTCAAGCCGTCCGACAGCCCCGATCGGGCGGTGTTTACCCAGGCCGCCGATTCGGACAACGATCACGATTTGGCGCTGTTCAGCAAGAACCTGGGCCAGCAGCGCGCCGGGGTCTTTCGCGCCAACAACGAGCCGCCGGCGGAGCATGAGCCACCGGCTGGGTTGTACCATCTGGCCTGGGAAGTGGACAGCCTGGAGGAGCTGGAGCGCATTCGTCACCAGTTGGCCGAACGCGGCATTCTCGGGCTGGAAGAGGATCACGGCGTGCACAAGAGCATTTATGGTCACGATCCGGACGGGCTGCTGTTCGAGGTGACCTGGTTTATTCCGCCGGCGCTGCTGACCGACGAGGACAAAAACCAGCAGGGGATCCGCCCACTGGATTTCGCCGCCGAAAAGCGGCGTTTCGCCGGCCGGTAAGCGGCTCGGGTACGGGGCGCCGCGGCGCCCCGACGATCACAGCACTTTGTTGAGGAAGTTGACGGTGCGCGGATGCTGCGGCTGAGCCAGCACTTGCCTGGCATCGCCCTGCTCGACAATCTGCCCGTCGACCATAAACACCACCCGATCCGCCGCTTCGCGCGCAAAGCCGATTTCATGGGTAACCACCACCAGCGTGACGCCCAGATCCGCCAACCCCTTTATCACGTCCAGCACTTCGCCGACCAGCTCAGGATCGAGCGCGGAGGTGGGTTCATCGAACAGGATCACCTTCGGGTTCAGCGCCAATGCGCGCGCAATGGCGATGCGCTGCTGTTGGCCGCCGGAGAGGTGGCGCGGGTAGGCGTCCGCCTTGTGGCGCAGCCCGACGGTGTCCAACAGCTCATAGGCGACCGCTTTTGCCCGTTCGCGGGAGTGGATCTTGTGCACCACCGGCGCTTCGATGATGTTTTCCAGCACCGTCAGGTGCGGGAACAGGTTGAAATTCTGGAACACATAGCCGACGTTGATGCGTTGCCGAAGGATGGCCTTTTCCTTCAGCTCATACAGCCGGTTGCCCTTGCGGCGATAGCCGACGTAGTCGCCGTCGATGCGGATAAACCCCTCATCGACGCGCTCCAGGTGGTTGATCGCCCGCAGCAGCGTCGACTTGCCGGAACCAGAAGGGCCGAGGATCACGGTCACGGTACCCGGCTGCAGCGTCAGGCTGACGTCGTCCAACGCTTTGTGTTTGCCGAAGAACTTGCTGACGTTGCTGATTTCGATCAGGCCGCGTGCCGGCACCGGGGTGAGATTGCGCGCCGGCTGCTCGGGCAAGGCATAATAATCAATGGCTTCAGACATGTGGGTCTCCTAACGTTTTAGCCAGCCGGCCAGTTTCTGCCAGGGCGTCGGCGGCAGTTCGCGCACTGCGCCTCGGGCGAAATAGCGCTCGATGTAGTATTGGATCACCGACAGTGCGGTGGTGATGAACAGATACCAGACGGTGGCGACCATCAGCAGCGGTATCACCTGCTGGGTGCGGTTATAGATCACCTGAATGGTGTAAAACAGCTCCGGCAGCGCCAGCACGTAAACGATTGAGGTGCCTTTCGCCAGGCTGATGATCTCGTTGAAGCCGGTCGGAATAATGGAGCGCAGCGCCTGCGGTAGAATGATGCGGAAGGTGCGGCGATAGCCCGGCAGGCCCAGCGCCGCCGCCGCTTCGTGCTGGCCGTAATCCACACCCAGGATGCCGCCGCGGATGATCTCGGCGGTGTAGGCGGACTGCACCAGCGTCAGGCCCAGCACCGCCACGGCGAACTGGCCGAGAATGTCGATGGTCGGGTAGCTGGCGAACACCACGGAAGTGAAGGGAATGCCCAGCGAGATGGCCTCGTACAGGTAGGAAAAGTTGTACAGGATGATCAGCACCAGAATCAGCGGCAGTGAGCGAAACAGCCAGATATAACCCCAGGCCAGCGACGCCAACAGGTAAGAGCGCGACAGCCGCGCCAGCGCCAGCAGGGTGCCGAACAGGATGCTGAACAACGTGCCGAGCAGCGTCAGCAGCAGGGTTTGCCCCAGCCCCGCCAGGACCGCCGGCGCGAAGAACCATTCGGCGAACACGCCCCATTCCCAGCGCGCGTTGCCCGCCACCGATTGCACGATGGCGGCCAGAATAAACAGCGAAAACAGCGCGCCGATCAGCCGCAGCGGATAGCGGGCGGGCACCACTTTCAAGACGTCTTGTTTGGACATTTTATGTCTCCTGATACAGATAAAGGGGCCTTAGGCGATTTTCCTTTCCGACGCGCAACAACACGCGTCCTCTGCAATCAGGCTTTTGCGGAACGGCAGGCGGCCATCGTAGGGCGGGCGGCTGTAAACCTCGCTGTCGACGGTGGGATCGAACTGCGGCTGATACCCGTTGCGCAGATACAGGCCCACCGCTTCGGGCTGGCGAAAACCGGTGGTCAGATAGAGCCGGCGATATCCCTGCGCCAGCGCCAGCGTTTCGAGCTGCTGTAACACCCGCTGCGCCAGGCCCTGGCGCCGCAGATCGCCCCGCGTCCAGATGCGCTTCAGCTCGGCGGTTTGTGCGTCATAGCGTTTGAAGGCGCCCATGGCGATCGGCGTGCCGGCGCGCAACAGCACGATGAAGGCCCCTTGCGGCGGCGCGTACAGATCCAGCGCTTCCGGTTCCTGGTCACCAAAATAGTCGCCGTAACGCTGGCGATATTCGCCAAACAGCCCCTCGATCACCGGGGCGATCAGCGGATCGGTCGGCAGCGTTTGAATGAAGGTGTCTTGCGTCATCGCGCGCTCCTAATCGCCCAGGCCGGGCGGGTTGATTTCCGACTGCGCAAGGCGTTCGACGCTCTCGCCCCAGCGGTTGAGCACCCGATCGTACTGCCCGCCGCGGATCGCGCCGTTCAGCGCTTCGTTCACCGCCTGCACCAGCCCGTTGCCTTTACGGGTGGTGACGGCGATGTGCGCCGCCTTGGGCCAACCGCCTTCCACCGTGCCCGCCAGCCGGGTGCGGCCGTTCAGCGCCGCCTTATAGGCGCCCAGCACGTTCGGCCCGAAGTAGGCGTCGGCCCGACCAGACTGGATCGCCAGCGTGGCGGCCGCATCGTCGGTCACGTAGATCGGCTGGAAGGGTTTGAGCCCCTGCTGCTGATTCTGCTTGTCCCACGCCAGCAAGATGGCTTCCTGATTGGTGCCGGAGCCGACGATAATTTTTAATCCGGCGATATCGGCAGGCTGTTTGATCGTCGCGATCTTGCCGCCGGTTTTGACGTAAAAGCCGAGCGAGTCGATGCGGTAGGTGGCGAAGTCGAAGCGGGTTTTGCGCTCTTTGGTCACGGTGACGTTGGTGATGGCCGCATCATACTTGCCGGAAACCACCCCGAGCGGCCAGTCTTCCCACGAGGTTTGCACCACGTTAAGCGTTAGGCCCAGGCTGTCGGCCACCAGCTGCGCGATATCCACTTCGCTGCCGATCAGCCGCCGGTTGTCGGCAGCGAACAGCGCCAGCGGCGGCGTGTTGAGCGCGGCGATCGCGACGGTGAATTGGCCCGGCTTCACGAAGTGGAAATCGGCCGGCAGTTTGGCGATCGCCTGCGGATTTTTCGGCGCGTGGATCGGGATTTCATTGGCCTGTAAATCGATGCCGGTGCCCGCCTGCGCGGCGCCGGTCAGGCTCAGCAAGGCCGCCACGAGGGCGGCGGTAACGGTTTTCTGCATAGCGGGTATCCCTGAAAGCGATCTTATTATTGGGTGAATCTGTTCAACGGGCGCTTCAGGCCCAGGTGTTCGCGCAGCGTGTCGCCGTGGTACGCCTGGCGGAACAGGCCACGTTGTTGCAGGACGGGCACCACCCGATCGACGAAGTGGCCGAAGGCGTTGGGCGTACCGCCGCTGATGATGAAACCGTCGGCGGCTTTGCCGTCGAACCAGCGTTGCAGACCGTCCGCCACCGCTTCCGGCGTGCCGCTGAACACCGGGCGCGGCGAGGCGGCCTCCAGCGCTACCTGGCGCAGCGTGAGATTACGCTCGCGGGCGCTGCGCTTGATGGCGTCGGTGGTGCTGCGGAAGCTGTTTTGCCCCAGATCGCCGATGTCCGGGAAGGGCGCGTCCAGCGGATGACGGGCGAAGTCGTAATGCTCGAAGTAGCGGCCGAGGTAGTTGAGGGCATTCTCGATGCTGACCAGGCGGGCGGTCTCCTGGTACTGGCGCTCGACGTCCGCGTCGTCGTCGCCGACGATCACGCTGACGCCCTGGAAGATGCGCAGGTCGTCCGGTTCGCGCCCCTGTTCCACCAGCTGCCGCTTCACGTCCTGATAGAAATCCTGTGCCTGCTCAAGCGTGTCGTGATGGGTGAAGATCGCATCGGCGTGTTGGGCCGCCAGATGCTTGCCGTCTTCTGAGGCGCCGGCCTGGAACAGGATCGGGCGCCCCTGCGGCGTGCGGCCGATGTTCAGCGGCCCCTGCACCGAGAAGAATTCCCCCTGGTGATTGAGTGTGTGCAGTTTGCCGGTGCGGAAGAATTCGCCGCTGGCCTTATTACGCACGAAAGCGTCGTCTTCCCAGGAATCCCACAGCCCTTTGGCGACGTCGAGAAATTCGCCGGCGATACGGTAACGCAGGCTGTGTTCCGGGTGTTCTGTGCGCGAGAAGTTTTTGGCCGAGCCTTCCAGCGGCGACGTCACCACGTTCCAGCCGGCGCGGCCGTTGCTCAGGTGATCGAGGCTGGCGAACTGGCGGGCGACGGTGAACGGATCGCTATAGGAGGTGGAGAGGGTGCCCACCAGGCCGATTTTATCGGTGGCGGCGGACAGCGCGGCCAGCAGGGTGAGCGGTTCGAAACGATTAAGAAAATGCGGAATGGATTTTTCGTTGATATATAACCCATCGGCGACGAAGACGAAATCGAATTTCCCCTGTTCGGCTTTTTTCGCCGAGGCGATATTAAATTCGAGGTTAATGCTGGCGTCGGCGGTGGCGTCCGGATGGCGCCAGGCGGACATATTTCCCGATGCGCCATGCAGAATGGCGCCCAGGCGCAATTGCCGTTGATTATTCGCGTTGTCGCTCATCGTGATTATCCTGTCATGCGCCGCAGAGGCGCGCGGTGTCTGATGGGTTCACTATTGATGAGCGGCGGCGGGATGTAAAACAACAAAACAGCATATTCAAATGTTGAAAACTGCAAATATCATGACGGGTGAAATAATAAAGCCCGACGCGGCATGTGCGGCGTCGGGGAAATACTACTTTTCATTATTCAGGCGTTGCTGAGGGCTTTTTCCGGCGCGGTGGTTAATTGTTGCAGCGTGCGTTCCGCCAGCAGCGTGAAATATTGCGCGGCGGGGAACAGGGCGCGTTCATCGGGATTGAAACGCGGATGATGCAGACCGAACTCGCTGGCGGAGCCGATGCTGACGAATACGCCCGGCACGTGATGCAGATACAGCGCGAAATCTTCACCGCCCATCTGCAAGTCCGCCTCTTCGACCTGGTAGCCGGCCTCGGCGGCGACGGTTTTGCTGAACGCCGCCCAATGGGGGTCATTGATCACCGCCGGCGGCCCCGGCTGCCAGCGGAGTTCGGCCTGTGCGCCCAGCGCGGCGGCAATGCCGTCGATCACCTGGCGAATTTTGTCCGGCACCTGGCGGCGCACCGCATCGCTGTGGGTGCGCACCGTGCCTTCCAGCTCCACGGTTTGCGGCAGCACGTTCCAGGTATTGCCGCCTTCGATGCGCGTTACGCTCACCACCAGTGATTCCAGCGAGCTGAAGCTGCGGCTGGGCAGCGTCTGCAGCGCGCCGACGATCTGGCTGGCGGTGACGATGGTGTCGACGCCCTGTTCCGGTTTGGCGGCGTGGGCGCCCTTGCCGGTGATGAGGATCTGGAAGCGATCGACGTTGGCGTAGAACGGCCCTGCGCGGGTGGCGAAAGTGCCGGTGGGCAGCTCCGGCGCATTATGCAGGCCAAATACCGCCGCGACGTTATCCAGTGCGCCGGCGTCGATCAGGTGCCGGGCACCGTTGAAGGTCTCTTCCGCCGGCTGGAAGAAGATGCGCACCGTGCCGGGCAGGTCGGCCTCACGCGCTTTCAGCAGGTGTGCGGCGCCGAGCATCACCGAGGTATGAAAGTCGTGGCCGCAGGCGTGCATCACGCCGCGGTTTTGCGAGCTGAAGGGCACGTCGGCGATTTCGTCGATCGGCAGGGCGTCGATGTCGCCGCGCAGCGCGATAATCGGCCCCTTGCCGCTGCCGATCTCCGCCACGACGCCGGTTTTCAGCGCCAGCGGCAGCAGACGAATGCCCGCCTCTTGCAGCCAGCGCGTCAGCCGGGCGGTGGTGGCGAATTCGTGATTGGAAAGCTCCGGGTTTTGGTGCAGCTCACGCCGATAGGCGATGATTTTGTCTGCCAACTGGCTGGTCATAGGCTTGGCTCACAGTGGGAAATAAACCCTAACCCTAGTGCAGCGGCCGCCGAAGCAAAAAGACCATCTGGTTATATTTCATAGCGATTGCGTCTGCACGGGTGCGTCAACGCTGGGGTAAGCGGGCGGGTTTGGGCGTTCGCGCGTTGTTCGCCAGCGCATGGAGAGGATTGACCTGGAACGGTAACTTATCGCAACCGGTGCAATGCATTTACACCGGGCAACACGGATTTTTTCACTCTTTATCGGATTTCTGTGATCGCGGTGGTGGACAAAATCCTGCCTGCTTGCTGTACTGTAATCGACACAGGTTTTGTGTCTTTCATTCACGTTAAAGGTAAGTTTGATGTCTAAGATTAAAGGTAGCGTTAAGTGGTTTAATGAATCCAAAGGCTTCGGTTTCATTACTCCGGAAGATGGTAGCAAGGACGTTTTCGTTCACTTCTCTGCCATCGTTAGCAACGGTTTCAAAACGCTTGCTGAAGGCCAGCGTGTAGAATTTGAAATCACGAACGGTGCCAAAGGCCCATCTGCCGCTAACGTTACTGCTATCTAAGCTGCGTAGCTGAATTTCTTAAAACCCGCTCATTGAGCGGGTTTTTTATTGGGTACGTTATGCCTCGCTACGGCGGCCTAACAGACTGAACAGCAGGATGGCGACGGCGTAGCAGCCGACGATGGTCAGCGCCATCGACAGGCTGGAAGTGCCGCCCAACCCGGTTAGCGGCACGGCGCAGGCACCGAGCGCGAACATGCACACGCCGATCAAGGCCGACGCGCTGCCCGCTTTGTCACCCTGGCTTTGCATGGCCAGCGAAGAGGCGGTCGGGCCGACGATGCCGATCACCGCCACCGAAAAGAACAGCGGGACCAGCAACAATACCAGTGGCGCATGCAGCGCGGCGGCCAACAGCAGCAACAGCGACGCGACGGCCGCCAGCGTTAGCCCGCCCCTCAACACCCGACGCTCCCCCCAACGTGAACTGAGGCGGCTGGCCAGCTGCGCCGCAATGATCAGCCCGACGCCGTTAATGGCGAAACACAGGCTGAACATCTGCGGGCTGAGGCCGTAGATCTGCTGCAAGACGAAAGGCGAGGCGCCGATATAGGCGAACATGCCGGCCATCACGAAGCCCTGCGTCAGGCACAGGCCCATGAAATAGCGTTGGGTCAACAGACTGCCCAGCGACATCAGCATCGCCAGGATACCGCCCTGGCTGCGGCGTTCTACCGGCAGGGATTCGCGCAGTTTCAGCGCCGACAGGCTGAACAGCAGCACGGCGATGGCCGCCAGCACGCCGAAGATACCGCGCCAGTTCATCACCTGCAGCATAACGCCGCCCAGTACCGGCGCGACGATCGGCGCCAGGCCGTTGACCAGCATCAGCAGGGCGAAGAAGCGGGTCAGCTCATGGCCGGCGTACAGATCGCGGGCAATGGCGCGGGAAATCACCGCGCCACCGGCACCGGCGATGCCCTGAAGCAGACGGGCGATCAGCAATTGGTCGATGGTGGGCGCGAGGGCACACCACAGCGAAGCACCCAGCAGCAGGATCAGCGACAGCAACAGCGGGCGCATGCGGCCCAGTTTGTCGCTGTAAGGGCCGAAAATCAGCTGGCCGACGCCCAGACCGAGCAGCCCGGCGGTCAGGCTGAGCTGCGCGGCGGCGGTGGAGGTATTCAGCTCGCCCGCCATTTCCGGCAGGGCGGGCAGGTAGAGATCGGTGCACAGCGGCCCCAGCGCGGCCAACAGGCCAAGCACGACGGCGTACACCAGACGTTGTCTGGCTAAGTGTTTGGTCATGGGAGATTAAGATTTCCTGAACAGGTGAGAAATGGCCTGCTGATACAGATCGCGCAGCAGGGACGCATCGGCTTTTTGCGTGGTAAGGATACGGTAACCGGTGCCTTCGCTCATGACGGCGATAAATTCCACCCGCGCGGCGATCTCCTCCGCGCTGAAATGGGGATACAGCCGCTGCAGATTGTGGCACACGTGGCGAAACAGCCGCGCTTCCGCATCGCTGAGCATTTTGGCCACCACCGGGTTGCGCGTGGCTTCGGCGGTCACTTCCAGCATCAGCATGTGATCGGTTTCGCTTTCGCCCGGCTGCTGAAACAGCGTGCGCGCCGCCAGCGTGCCGGCGATCAGGTTGATGTGATCGCCAAGGTTTTCCAGTCGCTGCATCTTGCTGGCGATGATGCGGTTGACGATCTCCTCGATAATCGCGTCTTTATTGGCGAAATAGCGGTAGATTTGCCCGACGCTGAGCTGCGAGCCCTGGGCGATTTCCGCCATGCTGGCGGCGTGGAAGCCGTGGCGGCGGAAGCTGGTTTTCGCCGCTTCGACGATCTGATCGCGACGGGCCTGCACCTTGGCCTGTTTACTGTCGTTGGGGGAGAGCATCTGCCCGATCCTTTGCTACGCGTGAGCCGGGTTCACATTTTTGGGTGTGAACGTTCATTCTCAATTGTAGTGTAATCGGCCGGAAAGACGCAAGATGAACGCGTGCTGCGGGGAAAAGGCGCTTAAGCGAACAGGTAGGATTTGATAAAGGCGGCGACGATCAGCACGCACAGCGCAACGGCAATCGCTTCGGCGGCGGTTTTCGGCAGGCTAAACATAGCGGTTTCTCATCCAGTCAGGAGTACTGGATGAGATTATGCGCATGCAAGATTAAGGAAACATTAAGGCTTAGCGCCCGTTGACCCACATCACCAGCATGAAAGCCAGCAGCGTCATCGCCAGCGATCCGGCCAGGTTGAGCAGCATATTGGCCAGCGCCCAGCCGAAGCGGCCATCCTGCATCAGGTACACCACCTCCAGCGAAAAGGTGGAGAAGGTGGTCAGGCCGCCGCAGAACCCGGTGGTGATCAGTAATTTCCAGGTGGGATCCAGATGCGTCATGCGGGTGAAAATCGCCATCGCCAGGCCGATGATAAAACCGCCGATCAGATTGACCATCAGCGTACCGAGCGGAATATGGGCGTTCAGCGGATTCATTTTCATGCTTACCGCCCAGCGTAAAACGCTGCCGACGCCGCCGCCGATAAATACGGCCAGTAAAGAGCTCAACATGGGGCAACTACCTTTCAATCAGAGAAATTCACGGGACTCGGAAAGGGACAGGCGTAACGCTACGCGCCTCTCTCCGAGAGGTTACGTAGACATCATCAGCCTGTGAAGGCGGTTAGGGAGGAATGTCATCTCCAGCGTGCCGCACGGCCTTTTTGCCGTACCCGGTGGATGTTACACCTAACGCCGCCTATTTTGTAGTATCGACAACCTGCGAGGTCACCCCATGGAAATCAGAACGGCGCGCCTGAGCGATCGCCAGGCTATCGCCGAATTAATGACGGCGTTGGATTATCCCGGCACCGAAGCGTTTCTGACGCAGCGGGTGCGCCAACTGCTGGCGCATCCGGACGAGGCGCTGCTGGTGGCGGTGGAAGGCGAGCAGGTGCTGGGCGTGCTGTCGCTGCATTTTCTGCCGCAGCTGGCGTTGGCCGGCGACATTGGCCGCATCAGCTATTTTTGCGTCGACGATCGGGCGCGCGGCGCGGGGGTAGGGCGGCGGTTGCTGGTGGAGGGCGAGATGCTGGCACGCCGTCGCGGCTGCGATCGCTTGGAGGTCCATTGCCACAGCCGCCGCGAGCGGGCGCATGCGTTTTACCGGCGCGAAGGCTTTGTCGAAGCGCCGAAGTATTTTGCCAAATTATTAAACCAGTAAGTTAGTCGCCCGTCGGCACCGCCGTTTCCAGCCGATTGCGGCCATTTTGCTTGGCCCGGTAAAGCGCGCCGTCGGCCGCTTTCAGCCAGTCCAGATAACCGCCCAGCGCGGGGTGGTAGTTGGCGATGCCGGCGCTGATCTGCAGCCGCAGCTGTGGCGCCTCTTTGAAGATAACGGCGTCCAGCCGCTTTTGGATGCGCCGCAGGACTATTTCCGCCTGTTCAGCGCTGGTGTTCGGCAGCACCGCGCCAAACTCGTCGCCGCCGTAGCGCCCGACGATATCCACGTTGCGCAAGCCGATCAGCAGCTCTTCCGCCAGCGCCGCCAGGGCTTCATCCCCCAGCGCATGGCCGAAGGTGTCGTTGATGGTTTTGAAGCGATCGATATCCATCAGAATCAGCGTGGCGTTGTCCTGGTAGCGGCGGCAGCTGTCGAACTGGCGATGCAGCAGGTGTTCCCAGTGGCGGCGGTTATACAAGCCGGTCAGTCCATCGCGGGTGCTGATGCGTTGCAGCTCCTGTTTCTTTTCCGCCAGCCGTTTGGCGGTGCGGTAGGTCACCAGCCCGAGCAGCGTCGGGTAAAGGTAGATCATCGGCAGGCACAGATAGATTTGTAGCGGCGTGCTGTGCGGGTGGAACGGGAAGCCGAGCAGCGCGCCGGTCAGCGCCGCCGTGGCCAATTGAATCGCCAACCCTTTGACAAACAGTATGTTACCGGCCGAAGCGATGTTGTTCATGCTCATCATCGACAGGATGACAATCGCCGGCAGCGCGTTGAACGCCATCATCGCCGCCCAGAAGCCGCCGAAGGCGGAGTCGATCAGCAGATTGCGGATCTCGGCTTTGAACGGATCTTTGGCGCGGCAGGCCAGGCGGTAGGCGAGATGCGGCCAGAGAAAACCGTGAAAGGCCAGCAATAGCCAGACCGCCGTGGGCGGGGCCAAGGGGTAGAGCGCGGCGCAAACGCAAATAAAGCCGAGCCCCAGGCCGGCGACGCGGGGCAGATAGGTGCGTTTGGCGAAGCTGAGACCGGATTTTCGGGCATCGAAAATGGGTGGAGCAATATACATCCGGCCTCTCCCTGATAAGTATCACGGCAGCGTATCATGCGGGTGATAAACTAAGAATAGTCTGGGATTCATGCCGCGGGGCCGCGTGGCATTCCTGCGACGGATCTCACTCTGTTACATGTTGCGGTTGTGCGAGCGGGGGGAAAGTCGCTAAATATTCGCAGGCAAGGTCAGTTTTTCTCGCTGTTCACGCAGCGCTCTATGATAAGAAGGTGAGTATGGAAGGTATCAGTATTACCAAACTTCTGGTGATTGCGGTATTGGTGATTTTACTGTTCGGCACCAGCAAACTGCGCACGCTCGGCGCCGATCTTGGCGCGGCGCTGAAAGGCTTTAAAAAAGCCGTGGGCGACGACAGCACGCCGCCGGCCGCCGGCAACAACACCGCCGAGAGCCAGTCCGCTCAGCAGAGCGTCGAAAAGAAAGACGTTTAACCCCGTCTGACGGCGCGCAATAAAAAACGGATGCCTTGCGGACATCCGTTTTTTGGCGTTTCCGCCGTCTTTAGCGTAACAAACTATTACGCGTTATTTCACTTCCATCCCTTTGGCCTGTAGATCGGCGTGGTAAGACGAACGCACGAACGGGCCGCAGGCGGCGTGGGTGAAGCCCATCGCCATCGCTTCTTCTTTCATCTCGTCGAACTCGGCTGGGCTGACGTAGCGCTGCACCGGCAGGTGGTGACGGCTCGGCTGCAGGTATTGGCCCAGCGTCAGCATGGTCACGCCGTGGCGGCGCAGATCGCGCATCACTTCGACGATTTCCGCATTGGTTTCACCCAGGCCGACCATCAGGCCGGATTTGGTCGGGATATCCGGGTGCGCTTCTTTAAAGCGCTCCAGCAGCTTCAGCGACCACTCGTAGTTGGCGCCCGGGCGCACTTGGCGATATACGCGCGGCACGTTTTCCAGGTTGTGGTTGAACACGTCCGGCGGCGTGGCGGTGATGATCTCCAGCGCGCGATCCATACGGCCGCGGAAGTCCGGCACCAGCGTTTCAATTTTGATGTTCGGGCTCTTGGCGCGGATGGCCGAGATGCAGTCGGCAAAGTGCTGAGCACCGCCGTCGCGCAGATCGTCGCGGTCAACCGAGGTGATTACCACATAACGCAACGCCATGTCGGCGATGGTTTGCGCCAGCTTTTCCGGCTCGTTGGCGTCCGGCGCGATCGGGCGGCCGTGGGCCACGTCGCAGAACGGACAGCGACGGGTGCAGATAGCACCGAGGATCATGAAGGTGGCGGTGCCGTGGTTGAAGCACTCGGACAGGTTAGGGCACGAAGCTTCCTCACAGACGGAGTGCAGGCCGTTCTTACGCATGGCGGCTTTGATGCCTTGAATGCGCGTTGAATCGGCAGGCAGTTTGATCTTCATCCACTCGGGTTTACGCAACAGCTCCTGCCGTTCGGTGACCACCGTTTTGACCGGGATCAGCGCCATTTTGTCAGCATCGCGGTATTTGACGCCGCGTTCCATCTGAATTGGTTTACTCATAATCGTGCAGGTTCCAGTTACGAAGCTCGACCGTCTGGTAGCCGAGTAAATGAACAAATTCCTGTACCAGGATTGGGTGTATGTCTTCAATGCCAACGCCGGGCGCCAGCGCGCTGACCTGCGTCATTTGCATGCCGGCGTAACCACAAGGGTTGATGCGTTGGAAGGGGCTGAGATCCATCGCCACATTCAGGGCCAGGCCGTGGAATGAGCTGCCTTTGCGGATCCGCAAACCCAACGAACAGATTTTCTGCTCCCCCACGTACACGCCCGGCGCATCCGGACGGGCGCGCGATTCGAGGCGGAAGTGGGCGAGGGTGTTGATAACCGTATCTTCTATTGCCGTGACCAATTGGCGTACGCCGACCTTGTTGCGTTTCAGATCGACCATCACGTACATCACCTGCTGGCCCGGCCCGTGGTAGGTCACCTGGCCGCCGCGATCGCTCTGGACAACCGGGATATCGCCGGGCATCAGCACGTGTTCGGCTTTGCCGGCCTGGCCCTGGGTGAACACCGGGTGATGCTGCACCAGCCACAGTTCGTCCGGCGTAGTCTCGGTACGACTGTCGGTGAAGTTATGCATGGCTTGGGATACAGGCGCGTAGGGCTGCAACCCCAGCTGACGCAAAATGATCTTGTCTGGTTGCAAAAGAGTCATCGTCAGGTTACAGAAGTGGTAAAGCCATTATACCGGGCGCTCCGGTCTGCGGCCAGCCTTTCGCTGACCAAAAATGCGCAACCCGGGAAGACGCTGCGCCATCCCGGGTTGATAAGTAGGGTTTTATGCTGGGATTACAGCACCATGCGAACAATTTCAATATTGCCCAACTCTTCGTACAGGGTTTCGACCTGCTCGATGTGAGTGGCGTTGATGGTGATGGAGACCGAGTGGTAGTTGCCTTTGCTGCTCGGCTTAACCTGCGGGTTGTAATCGCCCGGTGCATGGCGCTGCACCACTTCAACTACCTGGTCAACCAGCTCAGGCTGCGCCAGGCCCATCACCTTGTAGGTAAACGAGCAAGGGAATTCGAGCAGTTCGTTCAGTTTAGTTTTTTGCATGTGCGTGCGCTCCAGAGTGCTAGCTAATCTATAAATTATAACTCCCGCCGGGGCGGGAGTTAATGTTATTCAGTATATGGGGGCAATTTCGCCCGTTTCAACCGTTAACCGAACCAGTGGTGGAACATCAGTTTGATGTAGTCCACGATGCGGCTGAAGAAACCGCCTTCTTTCACTTCGTTCATCACCACCAGCGGACGCTGGTCGATGGTTTTGCCGTCCAGCTGGAAGTTGATGCTGCCGACCACCTGGTTTTTCGCCAGCGGCGCGTGAATTTCAGGGGTGTTCAGCACATAGCTGGCCTTCAGATCTTTCATGCGGCCGCGCGGGATAGTCAGGTAGACGTCTTTGTCCACGCCCAGCTCAACGCGGTCGGCATCGCCGAACCAGACCGGCTCGGAAGCGAACTCTTTACCGACTTTCAGCGGTGCCACGGTTTCAAAGAAGCGGAAGCCCCAGGTCAGCAGTTTCTTGCTTTCGGCTTCGCGGCCTTTGTAGGTGCGGCCGCCCATCACCGCGGAGATCAGACGCATCTGGCCTTCGGTCGCCGAAGCCACCAGGTTGTAACCCGCCGCGTCGGTGTGGCCGGTTTTGATGCCGTCGACGTTCAGGCTGTTATCCCACAGCAGACCGTTGCGGTTCATCTGGCGGATATTGTTGAAGGTGAACTCTTTTTCTTTGTAAATCGCGTACTCTTCCGGCACGTCGCGGATCAGCGCCTGGCCGATCAGCGCCATGTCGCGCGCCGAGCTGTATTGGCCCTGGGCATCCAGGCCGTGTACCGTCTGAAAGTGGGTGTTCTGCAGGCCCAGCTTGCTGACGTAGGTGTTCATCAGGTTAACGAACGCGTCTTGGCTGCCGGCGACGTAGTCGGCCATCGCCACGCAGGCGTCGTTACCGGATTGCAGGTTGATGCCGCGGGTCAGTTTGGAGACCGGCACGCGATCGCCCGGCTTCAGGAACATCAGCGAGGAGCCTTTGAACACCGGGTTGCCGGTCGCCCAGGCGTCCTGGCCGACGGTCACCAGATCGTCCTGGCCGATTTTACCCGCTTTCAGCGCCTGGCCGATGACGTAGCTGGTCATCATTTTGGTCAGGCTGGCCGGATCGCGACGCGCGTCGGCGTTCATCTCGGCCAGCACCTTGCCGGAGTTGTAATCAATCAGGATGTACGCTTCCGCATCGATCTGCGGGACACCTGGGATCATGGTTTTGATGTTAACGTCATCGGCATGTGCAACGGAGGCTGCGCTCATTGCGATAACGGTGCCGAGGGCGATGCTTTTGATTAAGCGAAAAGAAGTTACTTGTTTCATGATCGGGACTACAACATCCGTGAAAGTAAAGTTAAAAAACGAGCCACACTATAGCAGATGCGATCCCGGCAGGCATTACCCATTCATCTGACTAATTGCGGTTAGAGAACTTTTAGCTGCAAGAAAATGTTTCAGCTAAATAACCGCTTATCAGCCGCGAATGCCCGCCGGGCTTAACGCTCAGGGTGCAGCAGTAACGAAAGACTGTTGTTGCGCTTCGCTGGCCAGGCGTTGCTGCAGCTGGGCCGCCTGCTGACGGCTGCTGAACGGGCCGAGCTGGACGCGATAAACGTTGCCGTTGGCGGCCACTTTGCCCGGCACGCCAAACTGTTGGCTCAGGCTTTGCTGCCAGCTCTGGGCGCGCTCGGCGCTGCTCAGCGCACCGACCTGCACCACGTAACCGCCGGAGGAGGACGCGGCAGCCATGCCGGCGGCTGCGGCCCCGGTCGCGACCGGGGCGGCCACGGAGGCGGCTTCAGGCTCGGAACCTTCCAGCACGCCGGCCGGTAATGCGCTTGGCGCGCCGAGGAAACCGCTGCGGCCGTTGGCGGCGTTGCCGCCGGCGGCTGGCGCGTTGTTGTCGTCGGTGCGCAGGGTGCTGTTATCAATCGGGCGCACCGCCGCGCCGCTGGCGACCGGCACGTCCTGTTGGATTGGGGTACCCATGCCGCTGGCGCCGAGATCCGGGCGCGACGGCAGGGCATAACTCTGTTTCGCCACGATGGTGCCGATGGTGCCCGGGCCGCTCAGCGTGCCGTCCGGCGCCACGTTGATGAAATCGACTTTGACTTTGGTGTTGTTGGACAGGTTGAGGCGATCGGCGGCGGCTTTCGACAGATCGATGATGCGGCCCTTAGTGTAAGGCCCGCGATCGTTGACGCGCACCACAAGTTGGCGGCCATTGGCCAGGTTGGTGACGCGTACATAGCTCGGGATCGGTAAGGTCGGGTGCGCCGCGGTCAGGCCGTTCGGATCGAACTGCTCGCCCAGCGCGGTGGTGTTACCGTTGGCTTCTTCGCCATACCAGGCCGCCAGGCCGGTCTGCGAGAAGTTCTGCGGATCTTTTACGATGCGGTAAGTATCGCCATTAACCTTATAATCCTGCATGTTGTTAGGGTTATAGGGTTCATATTGAGGCTCGACGCCACCGATTTCCACCACCGGGCCGTTATACGGCTGCTGTGGCGCCTGCTGTTCCGTGGTCGGGGCGGTACAGGCGGAGAGCAACACCGCCGCGACGCCGATCCAAAGCCATTCCTTACGCATTACTCACCTCTTATAAACTTTTAGACAGCATTTTCCGATGCGTGTGGATCGACATGATGATGCCGAAACCGGCCATCAACACTATCAGCGCCGAACCCCCGTAACTGACCAGAGGCAAAGGTACGCCAACTACCGGCAAAATGCCACTGACCATACCGATGTTAACAAAGACATAAACGAACAAAATCAGCATCAAGCCGCCGACCATCACGCGGCCGAAGGTGGTTTGCGCCTTGGCGGCGATCATCAGCCCGCGAATGATCACCAGCAGGTAGAGCGCCAGCAGCACCAACACCCCGATCAACCCCAGCTCTTCGGCCAACACGGCGAAGATAAAGTCGGTATGGCGCTCCGGCAGGAACTCAAGCTGCGACTGGGTGCCGTGCAGCCAGCCTTTGCCGGACAGGCCGCCGGAGCCGATGGCGATCTTCGACTGAATGATGTGATAGCCGGCGCCGAGCGGGTCGCTTTCCGGATCGAGCAGCATCATTACGCGGTCGCGTTGATAGCCATGCATCAGGAAGAACCACAGCACCGGGATAAAGGCCGCCAGCGCGACGGCGGCGACGGCGATCAGTTTCCAGCTCATGCCCGACAGGAACAGCACGAACAGGCCGGAGGCGGCGATCAGGATCGAGGTGCCCAGATCCGGCTGCGCGGCCACCAGCAGCGTCGGCAGGAAGATTAGCACCAGGGCGATGGCGGTGTTTTTCAGCGAAGGCGGGCAGACGTCGCGGTTCATAAAGCGCGCCACCATCAGCGGCACGGCGATCTTGGCGATTTCCGACGGCTGGAAGCGCACCACGCCGAGATCCAGCCAGCGCTGCGCGCCTTTACTGATCTGCCCGAAGGCGTCCACCAGGATCAGCAAAATCACGCAGAAGATATACAGATAGGGCGCCCAGCTTTCGTACACGCGCGGCGGGATTTGCGCCATGACGGCCATTACGATCAGCCCCATGACGATCTGCCCGATCTTGCGCTCCATCATGCCGATGTCCTGGCCACTGGCGCTCCACATCACGAAGGCGCTGTAGACCAGCAGGGCCAATATCAGCAGCAGGAACGTCGGGTCGATGTGGATTTTGGTCCAGATCGAGCCTTTTTGTTGGCTTTCAGTCATGTTCTACCTTAGTCACCTTCTACGCCAGGCGGCAGCGGGGCCTCGCTTGGCAATTGCGTATTGTTGTCGCCCAGCATGATATGGTCGAGGATCTGGCGGGTGATGGTGCCCACCGCCGGACCGGAGCCGCCGTTTTCCAGAATGATGGCGACCGACACCGTCGGGTTGTTGAACGGCGCGAAGGCGGTCATCAGTTTGTGATCGCGCAGGTGCTCCGCCAGTTTGTGGGCGTTGTAGGTTTCGTAGCCGAATACCTGTGCGGTACCCGATTTTGCCGCGGCTTTGTAAGGTGCGTCCGCAAAGTACTTGCGCGCCGTCCCGTTCGGACGGTTGGCCACCCCGTACATGCCGTCTTTGGCGATTTCCCAGAAGCCGGAGTGAATATCGCCGATCTGCGTGCTCTCTTCTTGTTTGAACGGCACCAGCGCGCCGTTGACGCGGGTGCTCTGCAGCAGGTGAGGCGTTTTGACGGTGCCGTCGTTGATCAGGGTGTTCAGCGCTTTGGCCATCTGGATCGGCGTGGCGGTCCAGTAACCCTGGCCAATGCCTACCGGAATGGTGTCGCCCTGATACCACGGTTTTTTATAGCGCTTCAGCTTCCACTCGCGCGTCGGCATCAGGCCGGAACGCTCTTCGGACAGATCGATGCCGGTGTACTGGCCGTAACCGAATTTGGTCAGCCAGGTCGACAGCCGATCGATCCCCATGTCATAAGCGACCTGATAGAAATAGGTGTCTGCGGACTCTTCCAGCGCCTTGGTGACGTTCAGCCGGCCGTGGCCCCATTTTTTCCAGTCGCGGAAGCGTTTTTCCGAGCCGGGCAACTGCCACCAGCCGGGATCGAACACCACGGTGTTCTTGGTGATCACCCCGGCGCTGAGCGCCGACACCGCGATATAAGGTTTCACCGTCGACGCGGGTGGGTAAACCCCCTGCGTGGCGCGGTTGATCAGCGGGCGATTCGGATCGTTCAGCAGCCCCTGATAGTCCTTGCTGGAAATGCCGTCCACGAACAGGTTCGGGTCGTAGCTCGGGTTGGACACCATCGCCAGGATGGCGCCGGTACGCGGATCGCTCACCACCACCGCGGCGCGGCTGCCCACCAGCAGTTGTTCGATGTAGCGCTGCAGGTTGAGATCGAGCGTCAGGTAGACGTCCTGACCGGCGGAGGGCGGCTGCTCGTGCAATTGGCGGATCACCCGGCCGCGGTTGTTGACCTCGACCTCTTCATAGCCGGTTTTGCCGTGCAGCGTGTCTTCGTAATAGCGTTCGATGCCCAGCTTGCCGATATCGTGGGTGGCGGCGTAGTTGGCCAGCTTGCCGTCTTTGTCCAGGCGTTCGACGTCGCGGTCGTTGATCTTCGACACGTAGCCGGTGACGTGGGTGAGGGCGGAGCCGTAAGGGTAGTAGCGGCGCTGGTAGCCTTTCACTTCCACGCCGGGGAAGCGGAACTGATTAACCGCAAACCGGGCAACCTGCACTTCGGTCAGTGCGGTTTTCACCGGAATGGAGACGAAACGGCGCGAACGCTTGCGCTCTTTTTCGAAATTGGTGATGTCGTCGTCGGTCAGGTCGACCACCGTGCGCAGCGCCTGCAGCGTAGCTTTGAGATCGTCAACCTTCTCCGGCATCAGCTCCAACTGGTAAATGGTGCGGTTGAGTGCCAGCGGGGTGCCGTTGCGATCGTAGATAATGCCGCGGCTGGGCGCGATAGGCACCAGCTTGATGCGGTTTTCGTTGGAGCGGGTGCGGTAATCCTCGACGCGGACCACTTGCAGATTATACAGATTGGCGATCAGGATGCCGGACAGCACCAGGATGACCAAGAACGCCACCAGGGCGCGGCGTACAAACAGGGCGGATTCAGCCGTATAGTCGCGAAAAGGGTTACGTTCTATTTTCATCCCGCTGCTTTATTTCACTCTGTCACGGTCACCACCGGCTATTCCCGGTGGTAAGGATGATTTGTAGTAATACTCCAGGCGCGGTAGAGGCTTTCGGCCACCAGGACGCGCACCAAAGGATGTGGCAGCGTCAACGGAGAAAGTGACCAGCTCTGCTCGGCAGCGGCTTTGCAGGCGGGCGCCAACCCTTCCGGGCCGCCGATCAGCAAGCTGACGTTACGGCCATCCTGCTTCCAGCGCTCAAGCTGCTGCGCCAGCTGCGGCGTTTCCCATGGCGTGCCTGGGATATCCAGCGTAACGATGCGGTTGCCTTTGCCCACTGCCGCCAGCATCTGCTCGCCTTCCTTGTCCAGAATGCGCTTGATGTCGGCGTTTTTGCCGCGCTTGCCCGCTGGGATCTCGGTCAGTTCAAACGGCATATCTTTGGGAAAGCGGTGCAGGTAATCCATAAATCCGGTTTGCACCCAGTCTGGCATTTTGGTGCCGACCGCCACCAATTGCAGTTTCACCGCTTAGCTCCAGAGTTTTTCCAGCTCGTACAGGCGACGGCTTTCTTCCTGCATCACGTGCACGATCACTTCGCCCAGATCGACCACGATCCAGTCGGAGGCTTCCTGGCCTTTCATGCCGTACAGTTCCATGCCGACGGCGCGGGATTCCTGCACCACGTGGTTGGCGATCGACATCACGTGGCGAGTCGAGGTGCCGGTGCAGATGATCATGCAATCGGTGATGCTGGATTTGCCCTGGACGTCCAGAGCGATAATGTCTTGGCCTTTCAGGTCATCGATTTTATCGATGACGAAATCTTGGAGCGCTTTACCTTGCAAAGGTTCCCCCTCGGGTGTGTTCTGTTCAGTCGGCTGCGGCGGGCAAAATGCGCGCGCCGCAGCGTAACCGGATAATGGTTTCGGCAGGCTGCCGCTGAAAGCCAGCTAACTGGTGACTGCCCGGCCAGCTAAGGTTTCCGGGGTTTTCAGCGGATACCTGAAAAATAGCGGCGCAGTATATCACGCACCTTTCGCTAGCGATATAAACCCTGCAACTCGATATAGCGCTGCACCGGGCGTGGCAGCAGGTCGTCGCAGTTGAGGCCCTGATGGCGGCGCTGGCGGATCTCGGTAGCGGAAATTTCCAGCTCCGGCGTATCGGCCAAATAGATATGGCCGTGTGGGCGACGGCTGAGCAGCGCCGGGTCGGCGGTGCGATGGCGTTCCAGCCACTGCTGCAGCTCCGGCGTGTCCATGCGATCGTTATAGCCCGGGCGCGCCAGCACCAACAGATGGCAGACGTCCAACAGCGCCTGCCAGCGGTGCCACTTATGCAGCGTCAACAGCGAGTCCTGCCCAATAATAAACGCCAGCGGCTGGGCGGCGCCACGCTCTTTACGAATCGTTTCCAACGTCTCGATGGTGTAGGAGGGGGTGGTGCGGTGCAGTTCGCGATCGTCGACCGCAAACAGCGGGTTGCCGGCGATCGCCAGCTCGACCATCTTCAGGCGCTGCTGCGCATTGGCCTCCGGCTGCGGGCGGTGCGGCGGCACATGGTTAGGCAGCAGCGTGACGCGATTCAGGCCCACTTCGGCGGCCAACGCTTCCACCGGCCGCAGGTGGCCGTAGTGGATCGGGTCAAAGGTGCCGCCGAACAGCGCGTGCAAAACGGTGGGGTGTTCCGGATTAGTGGGCATCGCTAAAACTCGTGGCCAGGGGTTTGCCGCACAGCAGCATCGACAGGGTTTCCAGTTCCGGCCAGACCGACTGGCCATAGTCCTGCTTGAGGGTCAGCTCGATTTGCGTCAGCAGCTGTACCGCCTGCTGCAGCTGGGGGCCGGACAGGCGTTGCAGCGCCTGGGTCACCAGCGGGCGGCGGTTCTGCCAGACCTTGTGCTGATCGAACAGCGTGCGCAGCGGCGCGGAAGCCATGCGGCGCTGCAGCGTCAACAGCAGCAGCAGTTCGCGCTGCAGAGTGCGCAGCAGGATCACCGGCTCCACATCCTCTTGCTGCAGCTGTTGCAAGATATGCCAGGCACGCTTGCTCTTGCCGGCCAGCAGAGCATCCAGCCAGTGGAACGGCGTGAAGTGGGCGGCGTCGTTCACCGCCTGTTCGACGCGCGGCAGCGTGAGCTTGCCGTCCGGGTGCAGCAGCGACAGCCGCTCCAGCGCCTGCGACAGCGCCAGCAGGTTGCCTTCGTAGCAGTAGCACAACAGCTGATTGGCGGCGTCGTCCAACTCCAGCTTCATCGCCTTGGCGCGCGTGGCGACCCAGCGCGGCAGCTGCGCCTGTTCCGGCGTCTGGCAACTGACGAGGGCACCGTTTGGGCTGAGCGCCTTGAACCAGGCGCTGTTTTCCTGCGCTTTGGTGAGGCGCGGGCCGCGCAGGATCAGCAGAATATCTTCGTGCAGCAGCGTGGCGAGTTTGGTCAGCTGTTCGCCGATCGGCGCCGTTGGGCCGTTTTCCGGGAAGATCAGCAGCAGCGTCTGGCGGCTGGCGAACAGGCTCATCGCCTGGCAGATGCCGAAGATGGCGTCCCAGTCGGTATGGGCGTCGAGGGAAATGCTGTAGTGCTCACTGAACTGCTGCTGTTGCGCGGCCTGCCGGAGCAAATCCTGGCTTTCCTGCAGCAGCAGCGGTTCATTGCCGCTCAATAAATAACAAGCGCGCAGCCCCTCTCGGAGCTGCGCGGCAAGTTGTTCCGGATAAATGCGGATCATTGTGCGGTTTGGCTTGCCGCTCGTTCGCCGGCGGCAGCGGCTTTCTGCCGGTTCTCTTCTTCCGCCGCATGCACGGTCAGCAGTTTGCGCACCAGCTGTTGCGCCGCCTGCTCACGCATTTCCTGGCGAATGATCTCCTGTTCGGAGTCCTTGGCCAGCGCGGTCAACGGGTTGTCGAAGAAGGAACGGAACACTTTCACCGACAGCGGATACAGGTCATGGCCCGGGATCAGCACCTGCGCCTGCACGGTCAGCACCAGCTGGTACTCGGCGGTTTTACCGTCCTGGAAGATCGAAGCGGTGTCCTGGCTTTCCGTCGCGCCGAGGATGCGCAGGGAAGGCACGTCTTTACGCTTCGGATCGCTGACGATAGTCACGTCGTTCAGACGCAGCTGCTCACGCACCGCGCGCGTCAACGGGCCGTAAGGGTCAGCGCTGTCCAGGATCAGCGTTTTCATTTCATTCGGCACCTGCGTGGTGCCACGCAGGTGAAAACCGCAGCCGGCGGTGACCAGCACCGCCAACCCCAGCAACAGCGTCAGAATACGTTGTCGCACAACTCCTCCTTGTGTTAACCCACAACCAGGTTAAGCAGTTTGCCCGGAACGTAGATCACTTTACGAATCGTGACGCCGTCCAGATATTTAGCCACCAGATGCTCTTCGGCAGCGCGCGCGCGCACTTGCTCTTCGGTCGCATCGGCAGATACGGTGATTTTAGCGCGAACCTTGCCGTTCACCTGCACCACCACCAGCTTGGAGTCTTCGACCATCGCCTGCTCGTCGGCAACCGGCCATGGCGCGGTGTCCACGTCGCCTTCGCCGGCCAGCGCCTGCCACAGGGTGAAGCACACGTGCGGGGTGAACGGATACAGCATGCGAACCACGGCCAGCAGCGCTTCCTGCAGCAGCGCGCGATCCTGCTCACTCTCCTGCGGCGCGCGGGCCAGCTTGTTCATCAGCTCCATCACGGCGGCGATCGCGGTGTTGAAGGTCTGACGGCGGCCGATATCGTCGGTTACCTTGGCGATGGTTTTGTGCAGATCGCGGCGCAGCGCTTTCTGATCTTCAGTCAGCGCCGCTACGTCGAGCGGCTGTACCGCGCCTTTTTCCACGTGATCGTAGGCCAGTTTCCACACGCGTTTCAGGAAGCGGTTAGCCCCTTCCACGCCGGATTCCTGCCACTCCAGCGTCATTTCTGCCGGTGAAGCGAACATCATGAACAGACGCACGGTATCCGCGCCGTATTTTTCCACCATCTCCTGCGGGTCGATGCCGTTGTTTTTCGACTTCGACATTTTGCTCATGCCAGCATAGACCAGTTCGCGGCCTTGCGGATCGGTGGCTTTGATGATGCGGCCCTTGTCGTCGCGCTCGACGGTGGCGTCAACAGGGGACACCCAGACGCGCTCGCCGCTGTTGCCGGTGTAGTAGAAGGCGTCGGCCAGCACCATGCCCTGACACAGCAGGCGCTTGGCCGGCTCGTCGGAATCCACCAGGCCTGCATCGCGCATCAGCTTGTGGAAGAAGCGGAAGTACATCAGGTGCATGATGGCGTGTTCGATGCCGCCGATATATTGATCGACCGGCAGCCAGTAGTTGGCGGCGGCCGGATCCAGCATGCCCTGGTCATACTGCGGGCAAGTGTAGCGGGCGTAGTACCAGGAAGACTCCATAAAGGTGTCAAAGGTGTCGGTTTCACGCAGCGCCGGCTGGCCGTCGACGGTGGTCTTCGCCCACTCGGGATCGGCCTTGATCGGGCTGGTGATGCCGTCCATGACCACGTCTTCCGGCAGGATCACCGGCAGTTGGTCTTCCGGCGTCGGCATCACGGTGCCGTCTTCCAGCGTCACCATCGGGATTGGCGCGCCCCAGTATCGCTGACGGGAGACACCCCAGTCGCGCAGACGGTAGTTGACCTTACGCTGGCCTACGCCCTTGGCGACCAGTTTGTCGGCGATGGCGTTGAAGCCCGCTTCATTGTCCAGGCCGTCGAACTCGCCGGAGTTGAACAGCGCGCCTTTGTCGGTCATCGCTTCGGCGCTCACGTCAGGCCGGCTGCCGTCGAGGTTCAGGATCACCGGCTTGATCGGCAAATCGTATTTGGTGGCGAACTCCCAGTCGCGCTGGTCGTGCGCCGGTACCGCCATCACGGCGCCGGTGCCGTATTCCATCAGCACGAAGTTGGCGACCCACACCGGCAGCTTCTCGCCGCTCAGCGGATGGACCACGAACAGGCCGGTCGGCATGCCTTTCTTCTCCATCGTCGCCATTTCGGCTTCGGCAACTTTGGTGTTGCGACATTCGTCGATGAAGTCGGTCAGCGCCGGGTTATTGCGCGCGCCCTGTTGCGCCAGCGGGTGGCCCGCGGCGACCGCCACGTAGGTGGCGCCCATGAAGGTGTCGGGACGGGTGGTGTAAACCGTCAGCTTCTCTTCGCTTTCCGCCACGTCGAAGGTGATTTCCACGCCTTCGGAGCGGCCAATCCAGTTGCGCTGCATGGTTTTCACCTGCTCCGGCCAGCTTTCCAGCGTGTCCAGATCGTTCAGCAGCTGATCGGCGTAGGCGGTGATTTTGATGAACCACTGCGGGATCTCTTTACGCTCGACCTTGGTGTCGCAGCGCCAGCAGCAGCCGTCGATAACCTGTTCGTTGGCCAGCACGGTCAGATCGTGCGGGCACCAGTTCACCGCCGAGGTCTTCTTGTAAACCAGGCCTTTTTCATACAGCTTGGTGAAGAACCACTGTTCCCAGCGGTAGTATTCCGGCTGGCAGGTGGCGATTTCGCGATCCCAGTCGTAGCCGAAGCCCAGCAGTTTCAGCTGGTTCTTCATGTATTCGATGTTGTCGTAGGTCCACGGGGCCGGTGCGGTGTTGTTTTTCACCGCCGCGCCTTCCGCCGGCAGGCCGAACGCATCCCAGCCGATCGGCTGCAGTACGTTTTTGCCCAGCATGCGCTGATAGCGCGAGATCACGTCGCCGATAGTGTAGTTACGAACGTGGCCCATGTGCAGTCGGCCGGACGGGTAAGGCAGCATGGATAGGCAGTAGTACTTTTCCTTGCTGTCGTCTTCGGTAACTTTGAAAGTCTGCTTCTCTTGCCAGTGAAGCTGTACGTTCGATTCTATGTCTTCTGGACGGTATTGCTCTTGCATGGCGGCCGGTGGTCCTGTAGGTGTAAACCGTTGCCCCGGTCAGAGGCAACGCAATGAACATTTAGTATTCGTAGATCCGCATAGCATAGCTGATAAGACCTCCCGGCAACAACTCCAAGCGCCTGACTCGGCGCATTTAAAAAAAACGCCGCCATGACGCGGCTCACAACCTGCGGATCCCGCGTCTTGCCAAGTGACATCAGTCATTTACGGCTAAAATAAGAACAAGTAGCTTAGGGGTATCCCTACAGCCAAGTCCGGCGCAGCGTTTACGAGGAGAGTCTATGAACAAGGTTGCTCAGTATTACCGCGAATTGGTGGCATCGCTGACCGAACGCCTGAAAAACGGTGAACGCGATATCGACGAACTGGTGGCCAGCGCGGAGCGGCGGTTGAACGAAGCCGAAGATCTGACCCGCGACGAGGTGCGGCAGGTGACGCAGGCGGTGCGGCGCGATCTGGAAGAGTTCGCTCGCAGCTATCAGGAAAGCCGGGACGAATTTACCGACAGCGTGTTTATGCGGGTGATCAAAGAGAGCCTGTGGCAGGAACTGGCGGATATCACCGACAAAACCCAGCTGGAGTGGCGCGAGGTGTTCAAGGATGTCAGCCACCACGGCGTTTATCACAGCGGTGAAGTGGTGGGGCTGGGCAATCTGGTGTGCGAGCAGTGCCACTACCACCTGGCGTTCTACACGCCGGAGGTGCTGCCGCTCTGCCCGAAATGCGGCCACGACCAGTTCCAGCGCCGGCCGTTTGAACCTTGATGACGTTCCCCGCTGCGGCGGGGAACGCTAAGGCGGCGTTTAACGGAACAGTTTCTTCAGCAGGTTGCTGAGGAAACCGCCGCTGATGGCTGCCGGGGCGGCTTGCGCTTGCGCCGGTGCGCTGGCCGGGACGGCGACGCCGGCCGGGATTTTCTGCGCGACCGCGATGCGGCTGTCCTGGGCGGCTTTCTCTGCCGCTTCCGGGCCGTAGGCGAAGCCTTCCGCCAGCACGAACTCAACGTCGGTGATGCCGATAAAGCCCAGGAACAGCTTTACGTACGGCGTGATCAGATCCGTCGGCGTGTCGGCGTGGATGCCGCCGCGGCTGGAGATGACGATCGCTTTTTTGCCCGTCACCAGCCCTTCGGCGCCGGCGGAGGTGTAGCGGAACGTCTGGCCGGCGCGGGCGATCAGATCGAAGTAGATCTTCAGCTGCGTCGGGATGTTGAAGTTGTACATCGGGGCGCTGATGATCAGCGTGTCGTGCGACTTCAGCTCGGCAATCAGCTCATCGGACAGCGCCAGGGTGCTTTGCTGGTGCGGCGTCAGCGGTTTATCGCCGGCGGTAAAACCGGCCATCACTTCACCATCCAGCTCCGGCAGCGTCGGGTTGGCCAAGTCGCGCACGGTGAATGTGTCTTCAGGGTGAGTTTCACGCCATTGTTCAACAAAAAAATCGACTAATTTTCCAGACTGGGAATATTCACCCAGAATGCTTGATTTCAGGACCAGTACGCGGCTCATTGGCTTATCTCCAGGCGAAGTCTAATCGGTGACGATGTCAGTCGGTGTAAACGCATGGTAGGGGCAAGCCATGAACAGTGATAGCGCAAAAATTCGCTGAGTTAAATCAAAAAACTTGAATGAGGGGCGCGAGCGCACCCCGATGGGATCAATAACGCGCTACGCGCTCGGCCAGCAGGTCGACAAAGCCTTCGCGGTTGATGCCGGTCAGCACTTCCACGTTGGCTGCGTTGCCGGTTTGCTGGAAATAGTCCACCACCGTCATGCCGACGGTGTATTCCCCTTTGGTTTCCACCCCGACCCAGCGTTCTACGCCGGTGAACAGCTGCGGCGCCAGCAGCCAGGCGATGGTGCAGGGATCGTGCATCGCCGCGCCGGGCAGGCCGCGAGGATGGCTGAGGTACAGCGGCAGGTAAAAATCGAGCATCTCCGCGACCGCCTGCGCGACCGGATTGTCTATCTGGCGAATGCGCTCGATATCCTGCGGTAACACCAGCGCCTGATGGGTGACGTTCAGCCCTGCCATGGTCAGCGGCACGCCGGATTTCAGCACCATTTCGGCGGCTTCGGGATCGACGAAGATGTTGAACTCCGCGACCGGCGTGGTATTGCCGGCGTTCATGCCGCCGCCCATGAATACGATGCGTTCGATGCGGCTTTTCAGCTCGGCATGCTGGGCCAGCAGCAGGGCGATGTTGGTCATCGGGCCTGTCACCACCAGGGTTATCGGCTGCGGGCTGGCGCGCAGCAGGTCGGCGATCAGCTCGACGGCACCGCGGGGATCGGGTTTGAGGGTCGGCGTCGGCAGGTGGGTGTTGCCCATGCCGGTTTTGCCGTGGACATAGTCGGCGATCACCAGCTCGCGCATCAGCGGGCCGCCGGCGCCGGCGGCGACCGGTATGTCCTCGCGCTGCATCAGGGTCAACAGGCCCAGCGCGTTATGCAGGGTTTTCTCCGGCGTCTGGTTGCCGGCGGAAGTGGTAATGGCTTTGACGTCCAGCTCCGGCGAACGCAGCGCCATCGCCAGCGCGATGGCGTCGTCGAGGCCGGGATCGCAATCGATGATAATAGGGCGGGGCATGTTCTTTCTCCTCTGTTTGTTATCCAGCGAGCATCGGATCAAAACCGGGGAGAAACAAGCGCTTTTAGTGCCGGGAGAAAAGATGCGCCCCTGGGGGGCGCATAGGCAAAGCGTTTAGTGCAGGATCTTGGCCAGGAAGTCCTTGGCGCGATCGGACTCGGGGTTGTTGAAGAAATCGTCTTTGTTGCGGTCTTCGACGATTTTGCCTTCGTCCATAAAGATCACCCGATTCGCCACCTTGCGGGCGAAGCCCATTTCGTGGGTTACCACCATCATGGTCATGCCTTCGTTCGCCAGTTCGACCATCACGTCCAGCACTTCGTTGATCATTTCCGGATCGAGCGCCGAGGTCGGCTCATCGAACAGCATGGCGATAGGATCCATGCACAGCGCGCGGGCGATGGCGACGCGCTGCTGCTGGCCGCCGGACAGCTGACCGGGGAACTTGTTGGCATGGGCGGAGAGGCCGACGCGTTCCAGCAGCTTCAGGCCCTTCTCGCGCGAGGCGGTCTTGTCGCGCTTGAGCACTTTCACCTGCGCCAGCGTCAGGTTGTCGATGATAGACAGGTGCGGGAACAGCTCGAAGTGTTGGAACACCATGCCGACCTTGGCACGCAGCTGCGCCAGGTTGGTTTTCTTGTCGTTGACCGGCGTGCCGTTCACCAGGATGTCGCCCTGCTGGATCGGCTCGAGGCCGTTGACGGTTTTGATCAGGGTGGACTTGCCGGAACCTGAAGGACCGCAGACGACGACCACTTCGCCTTTTTTCACTTCGGTGGTGCAATCGGTCAACACCTGAAAGTGACCGTACCACTTAGAAACATTTTTCAGGGATATCATCAAACAGTCCTTTTCTTCAAATAGCTTACCAGCGCCGAGGCGGCGAGACTGATAACAAAATAGACAAAGCCGGCGAACAGGATCATTTCAACCTGGGTGCCGTCGCGTTCGCCGATGGTCGACGCGGTGCGGAAGAAGTCGGCCAGGCTCAGTACGTAAACCAGCGAGGTATCCTGGAACAGTACGATGCCCTGGGTCAGCAGCAGCGGCACCATGGCGCGGAACGCCTGCGGCAGGATCACCAGCCGCATGGACTGCCAGTGGGTCATGCCCAGCGCCAGCGCGGCGGAGGATTGGCCGCGCGAGATGCTGATAATGCCGGCGCGGATGATTTCCGAATAATAGGCCGCTTCAAACAGGGAAAAGGCTACCATAGCCGAGATCAGGCGAATATCGGTTTTCGGCGACAGCCCTAGAACCTGTTGTAATAAGCTTGGAACCACCAGATAGAACCACAGCAGCACCATCACCAACGGCACCGAACGGAACAGGTTGACGTACAGGGTGGCGAACCAGCTGATCGGTTTGAACGGCGACAGGCGCATCACCGCCAGCACGGTACCCCACAGAATGCCAACCACGATGGCGGTCACGGTGATCTTCAGCGTGATCACCATGCCCTGCAGCAAATAAGGGAAGCTTGGGACGATCGACGCCCAGTCAAATTCGTACATTATTTACTCCCCAGGTTGCCAGGCAACTGCACTTTCTTTTCGACCAGACGCATAAACAGCATGATAACGACGTTGATGCCGATATAAGCCAGCGTGATGGCAGTAAAGGATTCATAGGCGTGTGCGGAGTAATCCAACAGCTTGCCGGCCTGCGCGGCCATGTCCACCAGCCCGATGGTGGAGGCGATGGCGGAGTTTTTGACCAGGTTGAGCATCTCAGAGGTCATCGGCGGCACGATCACCCGGTAGGCGTTCGGCAGCAGCACGTAGCGGTAGGTTTGCGGCAGCGTCAGGCCCATCGCCAGCCCGGCGGCTTTCTGGCCGCGCGGCAGGGACTGGATGGCGGCGCGCACCTGCTCGCAAACGCGGGCGGCGGTAAACAGCCCCAGGCAGAGCATGGAGGAGACGAAGAACTGCACGTTGGGATCCAGCTCGCTTTTAAACCAGGTGCCGATATTGGCCGGCAGCAGCTCGGGGATCACCAGATACCAGGTAAAGAATTGCACGATCAGCGGCACGTTGCGGAACAGTTCGACGTAACAGGTGCCGAGGGTGGAAAGAAAGCGGTTGGGCACGGTACGCAAGATACCGAACAGCGAACCGACGAAGAAAGCGATAATCCATGCACAGACGGAGAGGGCCACCGTGACCTGAAAGCCGGACCATATCCAGCCGAGGTAAGTGGTGTTCCCAAACGGGGCCTGCTGCAGGAAGATACCCCAGTTCCAATCTATTGACATAACAAACTCCGGTAAACGGGCGCAGGGCGCCGAAGATTGATGACTTGATGAGCGCCGATCGCCGCGCGGCCAGTCTGGCTGGCTTGTTGTGTACGGATGTCGGTGGCGCGCCTTGGGGAAAATGAGGGAGGGGAACGGCCCCCCTCATTCCTGTCTGTCCCAGTCATCAACTGGGCCGGTTTGGCCTGGCGGCCGCCCCGGCTTTTGTTCTATTTAGTTCAACGCTTTGTCGTTAGGCTCTTTGAACAGCTGCTTCATGTCGTCCGACAGTTCGAAGTTCATGTTGAGGTTTTTCGGTGGAATAGGCTGCTTGAACCATTTATCAAACCACTTGGCCGCTTCACCGGAAGTTTGCGCCTGGGCGATGGTGTCATCGACCAGCTTTTTGAACTCAGGATCGTCTTTACGCAACATACAGCCGTAGGCCTCTTTCGACTGCGGCGTGCCGATGATTTCCCACTGATCCGGTTTCTTGGCCTTGGCGCGCTCGCCCGCCAGCAGGGCGTCGTCCATCATGAAGGCCACCGCGCGGCCGCTTTCCAGAGTGCGGAAGGAGTCACCGTGGTCTTTGGCGCTGATGATGCGCATGTTCATCTTGCCGCTGTCGTTCAGCTTGTTCAGCAGCACTTCGGAGGTGGTGCCGGAGGTGACCACCACCGGTTTGCCGGCCAGGTCTTTAAAGTCTTTGATGTCGGAGCCTTTTTTCACCAGCAAGCGGGTGCCGACCACGAAAATGGTGTCGGAGAAGGCGGCCTGTTTCTGGCGCTCGAGGTTATTGGTGGTGGAGCCGCACTCGAAATCATAGGTGCCGTTTTGCAGCAGCGGGATGCGGTTCTGCGAGGTAATCGGCAGCATTTTCACCTGCAGATTCGGTGCATTCAGCTTTTTCTTAACGGCTTCAACGATTTGGTTGGAGTAGTCCTGAGAGTAGCCCACAACTTTTTGTTGGTTGTCATAGTAGGAGAACGGCACTGACGATTCGCGGTGGCCGACAACGATCACGCCATTGTCTTTGATTTTCTTCAGCGTACCGGTCAGGTCTTCCGCGTGCGCCACGCTACCTGCCGCACCGAGCAGCAGTAACGATAACGCCAATTTACGCATTTGCATGGTCCAACTCCTTTGCTGTTGTTGTGGCTCTGACTAAAGAGCGTCAGGTTAAATCGACTGTTTATTGCTCAAGTTATAAAGATAGTCTTATGAACTGAACGCTGTTAAAAAATAACCGATTGTGAACACCTTGAAACTAAAATGTTTCATTTTTTGAGACGCCACGCGCACCAAATCAATGCAACAAAACTTTGACGCACCCGCGCGGTGCGTTCAATGCACCCAAAATGTGCGCAGGTGCGACAAAACGTCAGCAAAAGTAAATCGGCGCGCGATGTCGCCATAGATAAAAGCAAAGAGTGTGCCAGCCGCGTTGATTTAACGGCGTTTTCTGACTGAGGTGGGGATAGTGACGGGAAAGCGGGGCGCGGCGGGCGCGCCCCGGCGAAGAGGACTATTTGCGGCGCAGGCCCAACATCAGCGCCCAGCCGCCCAGCAGCAGGGTTATCGCCCACAGCGGCGTGGCGCCGAAGCGCGCGTAAGGCGTGACGCCGGTGGTCGGCGTGACCTTCACTTCGAGCACCTGACGGGTAAACTGCGGGATCTCGGCGATCACCTCGCCGTTCGCATCCACCGCGGCGGTAACGCCGTTGTTGGTGCTGCGCAGCAGCGGCCGACCGAGCTCCAGCGCCCGCATGCGCGCCATCTGGAAGTGCTGCCACGGGCCGATGGAGTGGCCGAACCAGGCATCGTTGGAGATGGTCAGCAGGAAATTGGTGTCCGGGCGGAAGTTATCGCGAACCTGCTGGCCCAGCACGATTTCGTAGCAGATGGCCGCCGTCAGGTTGTACCCGCGTACGCTGAGCTGCGGCTGCACGTAGTCGCCGCGGCTGAAGGAGGACATCGGCAGATCGAAGAACGGCGCCAGCGGCCGCAGCAGGGTTTCCAGCGGCACGAACTCGCCGAACGGCACCAGGTGGTGCTTGTTGTAGCGATCCTTGGCCGGGTAGCTGTACGGCGTCGGTTCGCCGAGCACGATGGCGCTGTTGTAGATCTGCTGGCCCTGTGGCGTGGCGCGCACGTCGACGATGCCGGTGATCAGGCTGCTGTTCTTCGCCCGCATCAGGTCGTCCATCATGGTCAGGAAGCCGTTCTGGTTGGCTTCATAATCCGGGATGGCGGACTCCGGCCAGATGACGATCGGCGCCTTGCCCACGTACGGACGGGTTTCGTCCAGATAGGTTTGCAGCGTGCTGACCAGCGCTTTCGGATCCCATTTCATCGACTGGGCGATGTTGCCCTGCACCATGGCGACGTTCACCGCTTTCTCCGGCTGCGGAGTAAACCAATGCAGCTGGCGCAGCGGCCACGGCAACAGCAGCAGCGCGGCGGCGATGACCGCAGCCGACAGGCGGCGCTGATTGACGGCGTACACCAGCAGGCCGGCGATGGCCATCAGCACAAAGGTGATGGCGTCGACGCCCAGCAGCGGCGCGATGCCCTTCAGCGGGCCGTTGATCTGGCTGTAGCCGAACTGCAGCCACGGGAAGCCGGTCAGCACCCAGCCGCGCAGGAATTCGGTCACCTGCCACAGCGCCGGCGCGGCGATGGCCAGCCGCCACCAGCGGGTGGTCGGCCACAGGCGCGTCAGCAGCCCGGCGAACAGCCCGGTATACAGCGACAGGTAAGCGGCGAGCAGCACCACCAGGAAGACGTTGACGGCGAAAGGCATGCCGCCGAAATCGGCGATGCTGACATACACCCAGTTGATGCCACTGCCGAACAGCCCGAAGCCCCAGACAAAGCCGAGCAGGGCAGACTGTTTGGTGGTGCGATTGAGGGTAACGGCCAGCAGGCCGAACAGGGAGACGATGGCCGCGGGCCAGAAGTCGTAGGGCGAGAACGCCAGCGTCCCGCCGGCACCTGACAACAGCGCCAGCAGGGCGCGAACCCGCTGGCGTTCAAGTAATGAGGCTTTAGCCATGTTGGATTTAATCTTCCAGTTTCGGTGGGGGAGAATCGTCCGGAATTTTTACATGAACCTGGATAATACGTCGACTGTCGGCCATGGCAACTTTAAATAGGTAACCTTCGATTTCAATGGTTTCCCCGCGCGCCGGCAGGTGACCGAAGGCCTGCATCACCAGACCGCCGATGGTATCGACCTCGTCGTCGCTGAAATGGGTGCCGAAGGCTTCATTGAAGTCTTCGATCGGGGCCAGCGCGCGCACGGTGTACATGTGGCGGCTGAGCTGGCGGATATCCAGATCGTCTTCGTCGTCGTATTCGTCTTCGATCTCGCCGACGATCAGTTCCAGAATGTCTTCGATGGTGACCAGGCCGGATACGCCGCCGAATTCGTCAATGACAATCGCCATGTGATAGCGCTGGGAGCGGAACTCTTTCAGCATCCGGTCGACGCGCTTGCTTTCCGGCACTACCACCGCGGTGCGCAGCACCTTGTCGATGCTGAACGGCTCGGAGTCTGCGCGCATGAACGGCAGCAGATCCTTGGCCATCAGGATGCCTTCGATGTGATCTTTGTCTTCGCTGATCACCGGGAAGCGCGAGTGGGCGGAGTCGATAATCACGTCCAGGCACTCTTCCAGCGTCTGGTTGCGCTTGAGCGTCACCATCTGGGAGCGGGGGATCATGATGTCGCGCACGCGCTGCTCGGCGATATCCATCACGCCTTCCAGCATGTCGCGGGTATCGGGATCGATCAGGTCGTTTTGTTCGGAATCACGGATCAGCTCGACCAGATCGCCACGGTTTTTGGGCTCGCCGTGGAACAGCTGGTTAAGGATAAGAGTAAAGAACCCCTTCTTGGGACTGGGGCTGTCATTGCTTTGTGAATGGTCGTCGCTCATGGCGTTTTCGTTACTGTCACTCATGTCAGAGTTAAGGGGCGTCAGCGACAGCCCCGCAGGGGGCTGTAGGGTAAACGGCTGACGTCAGACGGGGTCTTTTTCCGCCAGGTACGGATCAGGATAGCCCAGTCCGTGCATGATTTCGGTTTCCAAAGACTCCATTTCTTCGGCTTCATCGTCTTCGATGTGGTCATACCCTAGCAGATGAAGGCTGCCGTGGACAACCATATGCGCCCAGTGGGCCTCCAGCGCCTTGCCTTGCTCAATCGCTTCCTGTTCAACCACCTGGCGGCAGATGATCAGATCGCCGAGCAACGGCAGCTCGATGCCCGGCGGGGCCTCGAACGGGAAAGAGAGCACGTTAGTCGGCTTGTCTTTGCCGCGGTAGGTCAGGTTCAGCTCGTGGCTTTCCGCTTCGTCTACCAGACGCACGGTCACCTCGGCCTCTTCCTGAAATTGCGGCAGCACGCCTTCCAGCCAGCGCTGGAAGGTGGCCTCATCCGGCAGGCCGTCGCCGTTTTCACAGGCAATCTGCAGATCCAAAATCACCTGACTCATGGTGTCTCCTGCTCGGAGGCGGCGAGCGCCTCGCGCTTACGTTGTTCGGCAATCGCGTCTTTGCGTTTCTGTTCGGCCGCTTCCCAGGCCTCATAGGCGATGACTACGCGGGCCACCACCGGGTGGCGCACCACGTCTTCACTATGGAAGAAGTTGAAGCTCAGTTCTTCCACGTCCGACAGCACTTCCACCGCGTGGCGCAGGCCGGATTTCTGGTTGCGCGGCAGGTCGATCTGAGTGACGTCGCCGGTGATGACCGCCTTCGAGTTGAAGCCGATGCGCGTCAGGAACATCTTCATCTGTTCGATGGTGGTGTTCTGGCTCTCATCCAGAATGATAAAGGCGTCGTTCAGCGTGCGGCCGCGCATATAGGCCAGTGGCGCGACTTCGATCACGTTGCGCTCGATGAGTTTCTCCACGCGCTCGAAGCCCAGCATTTCGAACAGGGCGTCGTACAACGGTCGCAGATATGGATCGACCTTCTGGCTCAGATCGCCGGGCAGGAAGCCCAGTTTTTCGCCGGCTTCGACCGCAGGGCGGGTCAACAGAATACGGCGAATTTCCTGGCGCTCCAGCGCATCCACCGCGGCGGCGACCGCCAGGTAGGTTTTGCCGGTGCCCGCCGGGCCGATGCCGAAGGTGATGTCGTGATCGAGAATGTTGGCGATGTACTGCGCCTGGTTAGGCGTACGCGGTTTCACCATGCCGCGCTTGGTTTTGATGGTGACTGCCTTGCCGTAATCCGGCACGCTGTCGGCTACCTGTTCCAGCACCCGGCTCTCTTTGATAGCCAGGTGGATTTGTTCCGGATCGATATCCGGGATCACGCCGCGAATCGGCGCGGTATCCACGTACAGATGACGCAGGATATCGGCGGCGGCAACCACGCACAGGTTTTTGCCGACCAGCTTGAAACGGTTGTCGCGGCGATTGATTTCGATGCCCAATCGGCGCTCGAGTTGCTTGATGTTGTCATCAAACGGGCCGCACAGGCTGAGCAAACGCTTGTTGTCTGCGGGCTCTAACAAAATTTCTTGTGTTGCGACGTTCAAACTATTCCTCTAGGTCACATCGGGCCTGGTTGATGTCACATAGCGCGTCTGGGACGCGCGCGTTCAGGGCGAGCCTGAATACTCTCTTTCTTGAATTATTCATGGTGCGCCGCAACGGCGCAAGTTTACCGCTGATCTATCTGTGCGCCGTCGGCGGAATTCAAGGGAAGATAAGGAAAAAACGCGGCGGGGCGCAAAGCCCGCCGCGTCATCACTGAACAAGGCCGACGTGAATCAGTTCTTTTTCACGAACTCGGATTTCAGCTTCATCGGGCCGAAGCCGTCGATTTTGCAGTCGATGTTGTGATCGCCTTCGACCAGGCGAATGTTTTTCACCTTGGTGCCGATCTTCAGCATCGAGGAGCTGCCTTTGACCTTCAGGTCTTTGATCACGGTGACCGCATCGCCGTCTGCCAGCAGGTTGCCGTTGGCGTCTTTGACGATCAGCGCGTCCTGATCTTCCGCCGGGGCGCTGTCGCTCCACTCGTGGGCGCACTCAGGGCAGATGAACAGGGCATTGTCCTGGTAGGTGTATTCGGAGTTGCACTTCGGGCAGTGTGGGAGTTGCATGTTATGTCGCCTCTTCAACAATAAAAAAATAAAAAAGAAAATCACCGGGCGCGGGCGCCCGGCGGAGAAACGGTAAGGAGTAGCGCGAATGGGCGGCGATAAGGCGGCCACCGCGGCGTCAGGGCTGGTAAATGCCGACGCCCAGCGCGTTTTCTTTGCGGGTACGGGCGATCACCGACTGCGGGGATTCATGTACGCGCAGATCCATCTGCTGTTCGGTGCGCACCACTGCGCCACGCAGGGTGTTGGTCAGCACCTCGGTAATTTCCACGTCGACGAACTGGCCGATCATGTCGGGCGTGCCCTCGAAGTTTACCACACGGTTGCACTCCGTGCGCCCGGCCAGCTCCATCACGCTTTTGCGCGAGGTGCCCTCCACCAGAATACGCTGGACGGTGCCGAGCATGCGGCGGCTGAACTGAAGCGCCTGCTGGTTGATGCGATCCTGCAGAATATACAGCCGCTGCTTTTTCTCTTCTTCGCTGACGTCGTCGACCATGTCCGCCGCCGGGGTGCCCGGGCGCGACGAATAGATGAAGCTGAAGCTGACGTCGAAATTGACGTCGGCGATCAGGTTCATTGTCTGTTCGAAGTCGGCCTGGCTTTCGCCCGGGAAACCGACGATGAAATCGGAGCTGAGCTGGATGGCCGGCCGCGCCTTGCGCAGCTTGCGGATAATCGCCTTGTACTCCAGCGCGGTGTGCGCGCGTTTCATCATGGTCAGGATGCGGTCCGAACCGCTCTGCACCGGCAGATGCAGGAAGCTGACCAGCTCCGGCGTGTCTTCGTACACCGCGATGATGTCATCGGTGAACTCGATAGGGTGGCTGGTGGTGAAGCGAATGCGATCGATGCCGTCGATGGCCGCCACCAGGCGCAGCAGTTCGGCGAACGAGCAGATATCGCCGTCATGCGTGGCGCCGCGGTAAGCGTTGACGTTTTGGCCGAGCAGGTTGACCTCGCGCACGCCCTGCGCCGCCAGTTGGGCGATTTCGAACAGCACGTCGTCGCTCGGGCGGCTCACTTCCTCGCCGCGGGTGTATGGCACCACGCAGAAGGTACAGTATTTGTTGCAGCCTTCCATGATCGACACGAACGCGGTCGGGCCTTCGGCGCGCGGTTCCGGCAGGCGGTCGAATTTTTCGATCTCCGGGAAGCTGATGTCGACCACCGGGCTGCGGGTGCCCTGAACGTGGTTGATCATTTCCGGCAGGCGGTGCAGGGTCTGCGGGCCGAATACCACGTCGACGCAGGGCGCGCGGCTGCGGATCAGTTCGCCTTCTTGCGAGGCCACGCAACCGCCGACGCCGATGATCACCGACGGGTTCTTTTCTTTCAGCAAGCGCCAGCGCCCCAGCATGGCGAAAACTTTCTCCTGCGCTTTTTCACGGATCGAGCAGGTGTTCAGCAGCAACACGTCCGCCTCTTCGGCGTTTTCGGTCCACTCGAAGCCGTGTGTGCTGTTCAACAGGTCGGCCATTTTTGATGAATCGTACTCATTCATCTGGCAGCCCCAGGTTTTGATATGTAGTTTTTTCGTCATTGACTTGCCATTACTCAGTGCGGAGCGAAAGTTGCGTTACGCGACATGCAGGGCGCGTATTGTAATCATTTGCCGCCGTTGTGACCAGCGCGGGGGAAAATGGCACGCGACCTGAAGCCGAAGCGAAAATCCGGTACACTGCGCAAAACGCCATGCCGGGTGGGATGGCGAGCATTCACACAGAAAACATAGCCAATATGAAGACATCTCAAAATCGGTATGACGCGGTGGTGGTGGGCGGCGGCATGGTCGGCGCAGCGGCGGCCCTGGGGCTGGCGCAGGCGGGCTGGTCGGTGGCGTTGCTGGAACATCAGGCGCCGCAGGCGTTTGAAGCGCAAAGCCCGCCGGACCTGCGCATTTCCGCTATCGGCTGCACCTCGGTGGGGCTGCTGAAACAGCTCGGCGCCTGGCCCGCCGTGACGGCGATGCGCACGGCGCCGTATCGCCGGCTGGAGACCTGGGAATGGGCGTCGTCACGCGTGGCGTTCGACGCGGTGTCCCTGGGGCTGCCGGAGCTGGGCTTTATGGTCGAAAACCGCGTTCTGCAGCTGGCGCTGTGGCAGCAGTTCGCGCAGTGCGCCAATCTGACGCTGCTGTGCCCCGCCAGGCTGCAATCGCTGCACCGGGCGGACAATGCCTGGCAACTGACGCTGGACGGCGGTGAAACGCTGCAGGCGCGCCTGGTTGTCGGCGCCGACGGCGCCAACTCGCAGGTGCGCAAGCTGGCGGCGATCGGCACCAACGGTTGGCAGTATCGTCAGGCGTGTATGTTGATCACCGTCGATACCGGCGCGCCGCAGCAGGATGTGACCTGGCAGCGTTTCTTCCCGTCCGGGCCGCGCGCCTTCCTGCCGCTGTACGACAGCTGGGCATCGCTGGTGTGGTATGACAGCCCGCAGCGCATTCGCCAGCTGCAGGCGATGCCGCCGGCGCAGCTGGAGCGCGAAATCGCCGCCGCTTTCCCGGCGCGCCTGGGCCCGGTCAAGGTGCACGCCGCCGGTTCGTTCCCGCTGACGCGGCGCCATGCGCAGCGTTACGTGCTACCGGGGCTGGCGCTGCTGGGGGATGCGGCGCATACCATCAACCCGCTGGCGGGGCAGGGCGTCAATCTGGGGTATCGCGACGTGGATGCCTTGTTGGACGTATTGAACGATGCGCGGGAGCAGGGAGAGGACTGGAGCAGCGAGACGGTACTGCTGCGTTATCAGCGCCGCCGCCGTACCGACAATCTGCTGATGCAGAGCGGCATGGATCTGTTTTATACCGCCTTCAGCAATAACCTGGCGCCGCTGAACGTGGCGCGCAATCTGGCGCTGATGGCCGCGCAGCGGGCGGGCAAGCTGAAAGAGCATGCGTTGAAGTACGCCTTGGGATTGTAACCGACAGGGCTCAGCTGCGGCTGGGCCCGTTAGGATTGGCTGAACGCCAGACAGCAAAAAGCCCGCCGAAGCGGGCTTTTCTAAATATGGCTGGGGTGCCAGGATTCGAACCTGGGTATGCTGGTATCAGAAACCAGAGCCTTACCGCTTGGCGACACCCCAATTATGGTGGCTACGACGGGATTTGAACCTGTGACCCCATCATTATGAGTGATGTGCTCTAACCAGCTGAGCTACGTAGCCGATGTTACTTTTTACTTCTTTGATTTGCAAGCAGTTTGTGATGGCTGGGGTACCTGGATTCGAACCAGGGAATGCCGGTATCAAAAACCGGTGCCTTACCGCTTGGCGATACCCCACCTGCAAACAAATCTTATGTTGAAACCCCGTTCCCGAAAGAATATGGCTGGGGTACCTGGATTCGAACCAGGGAATGCCGGTATCAAAAACCGGTGCCTTACCGCTTGGCGATACCCCATCAACATACTGCGCCGACGATGAAGAGAAATGGTGCGGGAGGCGAGACTTGAACTCGCACACCTTGCGGCGCCAGAACCTAAATCTGGTGCGTCTACCAATTTCGCCACTCCCGCAAATGCAAAAAAGAGATGGTGGCTACGACGGGATTCGAACCTGTGACCCCATCATTATGAGTGATGTGCTCTAACCAGCTGAGCTACGTAGCCCTCTTTTTTTGCTTTGCCTTCATCGGCGTTGCGGGGCGCATTATGCGTATATGACCGATTTGCGTCAACAAGTTTTTTCCCGAAAAAGCGCCCGGAAGCGCCGTTTGTCTGGCTTGTGAACATTATGGCGATAAAATCGGCAATTCAGGCAGTTGGCGGGGGAGAAAGGCAACAAAAAGGCGGGCCAAAAGGCCCGCCCCGAGGGAAAACGCCGCGCGATTATTTATAGGCGGCCTGGTGCACGCCGACGGCGCGGCCGGAAGGATCGTCCATCTTCTTAAACGATTCGTCCCATTCGATGGCCTTGGCGGACGAGCAGGCGACGGACGGGCCGCCCGGCACGCATTCGGCGGCGCTCGGCAGCGGGAACAACTCTTCAAAGATCTCGCGGTACAGGTAGCCTTCTTTAGACGTTGGCGTGTTGTACGGGAAGCGGAAACGCGCGGTTTCGAGCTGTTGATCGCTGATTTGCTGCGCAGCGACCTCTTTTAGCGTGTCGATCCAGCTGTAGCCGACGCCGTCGGAGAACTGCTCTTTTTGGCGCCAGGCCACGCTGGCCGGCAAATAGGACTCGAAACATTCGCGAACGATGTGCTTTTCCATTTTGCCGTTGCCGCACATTTTATCTTTCGGGTTGATGCGCATCGCCACGTCGAGGAATTTCTTGTCCAGGAACGGCACGCGGGCTTCGACGCCCCAGGCCGACATCGCCTTGTTGGCGCGCGCGCAGTCGAACATATGCAGCGCCAGCAGTTTACGCACGGTTTCTTCGTGGAATTCGCGGGCGTCCGGCGCCTTATGGAAGTAGAGGTAGCCGCCGAACACTTCGTCCGCGCCTTCGCCGGAAAGCACCATCTTGATACCCATCGCCTTGATTTTTCGCGACATCAGGTACATCGGCGTCGAGGCGCGAATGGTGGTGACGTCATAGGTTTCGATGTGGTAAATCACGTCGCGGATGGCGTCCAGGCCTTCCTGCACGGTGAAGTGGATCTCATGGTGCACGGTGCCCAGGTGGTTAGCCACCTCTTGCGCGGCGCGCAGATCCGGCGAGCCTTCCAGGCCGACGGCGAAGGAGTGCAGCTGTGGCCACCAGGCCTCGCTGCGTTCCTGATCTTCCACGCGGCGCGCGGCGTACTTCTTGGTGATCGCCGAGATGACCGAGGAATCCAGCCCGCCCGACAGCAGCACGCCGTAAGGCACGTCGGACATCAGGTGGCTTTTCACCGACTCTTCCAGCGCGGTGCGCAGGGCGGTGGCGTCGGTCACGTTGTCTTTGACGCTGTCGTAATCGAACCAGTCGCGGCGATAGTATTCGCGGATCTCACCGTCCTGGCTCCACAGGTAGCTGCCAGCCGGGAATTCCTTGATGGTGCGGCACACCGGCACCAGCGCTTTCATTTCCGAGGCGACATACAGGTTGCCGTGCTCGTCGTGGCCCATGTACAGCGGGATGATGCCCAGGTGATCGCGGCCGATCAGATAGGCGTCTTTTTCGGTGTCATACAAGGCGAAGGCGAACATGCCTTGCAGGTCGTCGAGGAAATCCGGGCCTTTCTCCTGATACAGCGCCAGGATCACTTCACAGTCGGAACCGGTCTGGAACGCGTAGCGGTCGCTCAGCTGTTGGCGCAGCGCCTGGTGGTTGTAAATTTCGCCGTTGACCGCCAGAACGTGGGTGTGCGCAGCGTTGTACAGCGGTTGAGCGCCGTTGTTGACGTCGACGATCGACAGGCGTTCGTGAGCCAAAATGGCTTTGTCGCTGGCGTAAACGCCGGACCAATCCGGGCCGCGGTGGCGCATCAGGCGCGACAGCTCCAGCGCTTTCTTACGCAGTTCAACGGGATCGGACTTCAGATCGAGCACACCGAAAATAGAACACATACAACTCTCCTAACGGGCTTTTATGACTGTGATGTTGTTTTTTACTGTTATGGGCAGCATTGCCGATTCATCAGCGATAACGCGGTTTTGCTGCGCTGTGGTTATGAAAATGCGCCTAAAGCTGCAGGAGATGCAAGCGTTTTAGCCATACGCTGAGAAATAGTTGTTTGCGAGGGCGTGGTTTTTAACGGATTTCCAGTTATTGGCGGGAAAAATTAGCGATTATGCAATTTTTAACGCGATGATGGGATTGCCGGCCGGTTTGGCCGGCAATCGATTGGCGATTAGGCGATGAGCTGCCACAGGGTGAAGGCGGCGTCCGGCGTCCAGCCGGCGTTGGAAGTGTGCGCCTGGATACAGGTGTATTTCTTGCCTTTATAACTCACCACGTCGCCGGCTTTGTAGCTGTGGTTGTTCTGCCACTCGGGCGCCCCCGGATCGGGCGGCGTGCCGTCGTTGGCGGTTTTGACCGCCAGCGCACTGCTCGGCAGCGAGGTATTGCCCTGGCTGTCGGTCGCGGTAACGAAGTAGCTGTACTGGGTGGCCGGCGTCAGGCCGCTGTCGGCCAGTGACAGGGCGGCGGTCTGGCCGATCGGGTTGCCGTTGCGGTAGACGGTGTAACTGGCGATCGGTGAGGCGCCGGTGGCGGCAGCCCAGCTCAGTTTCAGCGAGGTGGCACCCAGATCGGCGACCGTCAGCGCCGTCGGCGCATTAGGCTTTCCCGGCGGCGGGGTGACGCCGCCCTGAATCAGCGGCGCGTAGCGGGTTTTGAATTCCCAGTTGTAGGCGACGCCGGCTTTGCTCTTGCCATTGTCCCAGTTGATTGACCAGGTCATCAGGCCCTTGATCGACAGGTTCTTGGCGTCGAGACGCGAGAAGGCGTTATACACCGCCTGTTTGTCGATCACGTAGCCGGTGGCGGCGGCGTCGTTGTTGCTCGGCAGGCCGATGACGAATTTCGCCGCCGGGATCTTCGCATAGCCGCGGGTGCCGGTAACCAGGCTTTCCGTCAGGTAGTAGAGGAAGTCCTCTTTCATGGCGTCGTTATTCTGCGTGATCCAGGCATTGAGTTCATCCACCCAAATACCGTCGCCGCCCTGGTTATAATATTGCGGCGCGATAAAGTCGTAATAGCCTTCTAGGGCGTTGATATAATCCAGATAGGTGCCGTTGGTGCGCAAATACGGGAATTCCGGCGCCATGCTGATAATAAAGTTCTTCCCCTGCGCAGCGTAATAGTCTTTTACTTTTTTCAACGCCGCAGGCAAGACAGTTTTATTATTGGCTGCACCGATCGCCGCCTGTTCCAGATCGATATCCAGGCCGTCGAAGCCATAGACTTCCACCAGGCGAATAATCTCGTCTTTCAGCTTATCTTCGTCGCCGGTCTTCAGTTCGATATGCGCGTCTGCGCCGCCGAGGGAGATCAGCACCGCGCGGCCCTGGCTGTTCAGCACGCCCACCTGTCGGCGGAACTCGGCGTCGGACAGGTTGTAAGGTTTGAAGGTTGGGATGCCCTGGCCTTTCATAAAGGCGACGGCCACCACATTGTATTCGGCGGGAATGTCGGTCAGGTTCATATTGGCGAACTGGCCTTGCTGATAGCCGTCACTGGCGCCGGCGGCCCAGTTGTGCCAAAAACCCATCAGGATTTTTTTATTGGCGATAGTCGGCATAATGGCTGCGTCATCGGCGGCGGCATTAATCATGTTATTTGTGCTCATGGTAGCCTCATTAATTAGGGGTAAAGGTTTTCCGCTGGCCGGCAATATCAGCTATTGGCGGGGCGTAAGGTTATAATGAGGATTTTTAGCGCAGGCAGGCTGAAACCTTTTGCGGTCATGAACGAATTAAATTCAAACTGCGGTCAGGAAGAGAGAAATAATGGCGGCCGGGCAGCCGCCATAATGCATCAGAAAATGGTGATATCGGCAACGGAAGGGTAGACGTAGCTCGGGCGGAACGGCATGGTTTCGATGTCGCTCAGCGTGGAGACGCCGGACAGCACCAGCACGGTTTCCAGACCGGCCTGGAAGCCCGCCAGAATGTCGGTGCGCAGGTTGTCGCCGACGATCACCGTCTCTTCCGAGTGCGCCTGCATTTTGTTCAAGGCGGCGCGAATGATCCACGGGCTGGGCTTGCCGACGTAAAACGGCTTGCGGCCGGTGATCTTCTCGATGGGGGCGCACAGCGCGCCGCAGGCCGGCGAGAAGCCGTGGCCGTGGCTATCCGGGTTGGTGGCGATAAAGCGCGCGCCGTTACTGACGAAGTAGGCGGCCTTGTGCATCATGTCCCAGTTGTAAGAGCGGGTTTCACCGACGATCACGAAATCCGGGTTGATGTCGGTGATGGTGAAACCGGCTTTGTACAGCTCATGGATCAGGGCGCCTTCGCCGACCACGTAGGCTTTTTTGCCTTCCTGGCGACGCAGGAAATCGGCGGTGGCCATCGCCGAGGTATAGAACGCGCTCTCCGGCACTTCCAGCCCGGCGGCGGCAAAGCGGTTCGCCAGATCCTGCGCGGTCTGTGACGGGTAGTTGGTCAGCACCACCAGCGGCATGCCTTGTTCCTGGATGCGCGCCAGGAACAGATCGGCGCCGGGCACCGGCGTATTGTCATGCAGCAGCACGCCGTCGATATCGCATATAACGTTTTTGATTTTCATTTGTCGCTGTTTCTCATGATTACGGCAGGCAAGGGGTGACGATAACACACCTGCCAGAAGCGGCGGATCAGCTTTCCAGCAATCGCTGCAAGAGCACGCCGTTGAGCATCGCGCGTTTGGCCAGGGCGAAAGCGCCGATCGCCGAGCGATGATTAAGTTCGGAGGTCACCACCGGCAGATTTTTGCGGAAGTCCTTCAGCACCTGGGTATTGATGCAGCTCTGGATCGCCGGCAGCAGCACCTTGTCTGCCTCGGTGATCTCACCGGCGATCACCACCTTCTGCGGATTGAACAGGTTGATGGCGATGGCCACCGCCTTGCCCAGATAGCGGCCGACGTGTTCGATCACTTCGCTGGCCAGCAGATCGCCGCGGTTGGCGGCCTTGCAGATGGCGTTGATGCCGCAGTCTTCCAGCGTCAGTTTGCTCGGGTAGCCCTGGCTCAGCAGTTGGCGCACACGCTGTTCGATCGCCGCGTTGGCGGCCACGGTTTCCAGGCAGCCGAAGTTGCCGCAGTGGCAGCGTTCACCCAGCGGATCGATCTGGATATGGCCGATCTCGCCGACGTTGCCGTTATTGCCGAGAAAAATTTGCCCGTTGACGATGATCCCGGCGCCGGTGCCGCGGTGCAGGCGCACCAGAATTGAGTCTTCGCAGTCGCGGGTGGCGCCGAAGTAGTGTTCCGCCAGCGCCAGGCTGCGGATGTCGTGGCCGACGAAACTGGTGACGTTGAAGCGCTGCTGCAGGTTGTCCACCAGCGCCCAGTTGCTGACGCTGATGTGCGGCATGTAGCGCACCACGCCCAGCGCCGGATCCACCAGGCCGGGCAGGATCACCGCGATGGCGATCAGCTCGCGCAGGCGGCGTTGGTTCGCTTCGATGAATTGGGCGATGGCGGCGAACAGCGCATTTTCCAGCGTTTCCTGGGTGCGTTCCGGCAGCGGATAGTGTTCTTCGCCGAGCGATTTACCGCTCATGTCATACAGGGTGATGGTGGCGTCGTGGCGGCCGAGACGCACCGCGACGGTATGGAAATGACGGGTTTCCGACACGATGGAAATCGCACGGCGACCGCCGGTGGAGGCTTGCTGATCGACTTCTTTGATCAGCCCGCGCTCCAGCAGCTGGCGAGTAATTTTGGTGACGCTGGCGGGGGCAAGCTGGCTGAGTTCGGCAATTTGAATGCGCGAGATCGGGCCCTGCTGGTCGATCAGGCGGTAAACTGCTGCGCCGTTAAGTTGTTTGACTAAGTCAACGTTCCCTATTTGTGCTTGTCCGCCAGTGCTCATCAATAATGTTACTCGCTGTTCATTGAATTAAACCTCGTTACCGTTAACGAGCGTTTTGGTGATGTTAAAATCACGGGTGAAGGCGGTCAGGTTAGCCACCTTGCCGGCTTCGATGGTGCCCAGACGGTGCTCGACGCCAATGGCGCGCGCCGGGTACAGCGTCGCCATGCGCAGCGCTTCGTCCAGCGCGATACCGATATGCTCGACGCTGTTTTGCACCGCTTCGATCATGGTCAGCGCGGAACCGCTCAGGGTGCCGTTCTCATCCACGCACAGCCCATCCCGATAGTATATTGTTTTACCGGCGAAAATAAATTGGTCAATATCGGCACCCGCCGGAGCGGTCGCGTCGGTGACCAAGACCAATTTATCACCTTTCAGGCGTTTGGCGTTACGGATACTCGCCCAGGCCACGTGATGGCCGTCGGCGATGATGCCGGTATAGACCTCCGGCGTATCGAAGATCGCCCCCATCAGCCCCGGTTCGCGGCCGGTGATATACGGCATGGCGTTGTACAGGTGGGTGGCGAAGCTGATGCCGGCGGCGAAGCCGGTGCGCGCCTGATCGTAGGTGGCGTTCGAGTGGCCGGCGGAGACCACGATGCCGGCCTCGGTCAGCTGCTTGATAACGTGCGGCTCAACCATTTCCGGCGCCAGCGTCACCTTGGTGATCACATCGGCGTTGGCGCACAGGTAATCGATCATGTCCTGCGTTGGTTTGCGAATGAACGCCGGATTATGGGTGCCTTTTTTCACCGGGCTGAGATACGGCCCTTCCAGGTGCAGGCCCAGCGCCTGATTTTGGTGCTTTTTCAGATAAGCGCGCATCACGTCGACGCTGTGCTTCATGAATTCGTCGCTGCTGGTGATCAGCGTCGGCAGATAGCTGGTGCAGCCGGATTTCTCGTTGGCGCGCTGCATGATCTCCAGCGTTTCTTCCGAAATCGCTTCCAGCGAATCGTTGAACTGGACGCCGCCGCAGCCGTTCAGCTGCACGTCGATAAGCCCGGGGGCCAGGATGGCGCCACCCAGGTCGCGCGTTTCGATGCCGGCGGGCAATTCAGCCGCCGGGCAGACTCTCTCGATCAGCCCATCAGCGATAATGACTGCATGGTCATCAAGTACGTCGTGGCCGGTATAGATTCGGCCGTGGGTTAAAGCGAACATCGTAGCCCCCTGCAAAGATTAAAGACTTTTCACGCTTTCCGCTTCTAACTCGCGGAAATATTTGACGGTTTTGACTTTCAGCTCCATGGTGGCCGGTTCGTCGCACACCACCACCGCTTTGGCGTGCAGCTGCAGGCAGCTGATGGTCCACATGTGGTTGATGTTGCCTTCCACCGCGGCTTCCAGCGCCTGCGCCTTGGCGTGGCCAGTCACCAGGATCATCACTTCTTCGGCATCCAGCAGCGTGCCCACGCCGACGGTCAACGCATATTTCGGCACCAGGCTGACGTCGCCGCCGAAGAAGCGCGAGTTGGCGATGCGGGTGTCTTCGGTCAGCGTTTTGATGCGGGTGCGTGAAGCCAGGGACGAAGCCGGCTCGTTGAACGCGATATGGCCGTCGATGCCCACGCCGCCCATGAACAGGTTAATTTTGCCGTAAGACTTGATCTTCTCTTCGTACTGGCGGCACTCGGCGTCGACATCCGCGGCGTTGCCGTTCAGCAGGTTGATATTCTCACGAGGGATATCAACGTGGTCAAAGAAGTTGCGGTACATGAAGGTGTGGTAGCTTTCCGGGTGTTCCTGCGGCAGGCCAACGTACTCGTCCATGTTGAAAGTCACAACATGCTTAAAGCTTACTTCACCTGCTTTGTGCATCGCAATCAGATGTTTGTAGGCTTCCAGCGGCGTACCGCCGGTGGGCAGGCCGAGAACAAACGGGCGCTCTGCGGTTGGCTTGAATGCGTTGATGCGTTGAACGATATGACGCGCGGCCCATTTGCCGACTTGTGCGGTATCTTTCAGTGGGATAAGTCTCATCTAACACCTCTTGGGATAAGTAAACTAAAGCTATACTGTACGGGCCTGCGGGAGTCCTAAGCGTAACCCAGCTTTATGATTCTCGCGTGAATCGTCCGTTCGGTTGATTTTTTGAATGATAAAATAAGTTTTGTGTGATGGCCAGCAATCTGGGAGGGAAAGACTACTTTTTGGTGATATTTATCACAAAAAGGGAGGTTTTAATTTGCGATACAAAATAAATTTTTTACACTCGGCATGAGTGATACGTGCCATGCGTTTTTTCTAAAAAGGTAGTGAGAGCTCCAAATAAACTACTAATAGGGTCCGTCCGCGGACAACATAGGGGGAAAAGGTGAACATTCTTAGTTATTTGCAAAAGGTGGGACGGGCGCTGATGGTGCCGGTCGCCACGCTGCCCGCCGCCGCCATCTTGATGGGCGTCGGGTACTGGATTGACCCTGTTGGTTGGGGCGGCGACAACGCTTTCGCCGCTTTATTGATTAAATCCGGCTCTGCGATTATCGATCATATGGCCGTGTTGTTCGCCGTTGGTGTGGCCTACGGCATGTCCAAAGACAAGGACGGCTCTGCCGCACTGACCGGCTTCGTCGGTTTCCTGGTGCTGACCACCCTCTGTTCACCGGCCGCCGTGTCGATGATTCAGAAGATCCCGCTCGATCAGGTGCCTGCCGCGTTCGGCAAGATTGAAAACCAGTTCGTCGGTATTCTGGTGGGTATCATCTCTGCCGAAGTGTACAACCGCTTCAGCGGCGTCGAGCTGCCTAAGGCGCTGTCGTTCTTCAGCGGCCGCCGCCTGGTGCCGATCCTCATTTCCTTCCTGATGATCCTGGTCGCTTACATCCTGATGTTCGTCTGGCCAGTGGTGTTCGGCGCTCTGGTGAGCTTCGGTGAACACATCCAAAAATTGGGCTCGGTCGGCGCGGGCATCTATGCCTTCTTCAACCGCCTGCTGATCCCGGTCGGCTTGCACCACGCGCTGAACTCGGTGTTCTGGTTCGACGTGGCCGGCATCAACGATATCCCTAACTTCCTCGGCGGCCAGCAGTCGATCGACGCGGGTAAAGCGGTTGTTGGCATCACCGGTCGTTATCAGGCGGGCTTCTTCCCAATCATGATGTTCGGTCTGCCGGGCGCGGCGCTGGCCATCTATCACTGCGCGCGTCCTGAGAATAAGGCGAAAGTGCTGGGGATCATGATGGCGGGGGCATTCGCCGCCTTCTTTACCGGCATCACCGAACCGCTGGAGTTCTCCTTCATGTTTGTGGCGCCGGTGCTGTACGTGATCCACGCCGTGTTGACCGGTATCTCGGTGTTCATCGCTGCTAACATGCATTGGATTTCAGGCTTCGGTTTCAGCGCCGGCCTGGTGGATATGATGCTGTGGGTGCGTAACCCGCTGGCGACCCACTGGTACATGCTGATCCCGCAGGGCCTGGTGTTCTTCGTTATCTACTATGTGGTGTTCCGCTTCACCATCAACAAGTTCAACCTGATGACCCCGGGCCGCGAGCTGGCGGTTGCCGGTGACGAAACCGACGGCTATGACGTCAACGTCAACAGCAACGCCGGCAAAGACGAGAACGAAACCACCACGCTGGCCCGTCGTTACGTTGGTGCGATCGGCGGTTCCGACAACCTGACCGGTATCGACGCCTGCATCACTCGCCTGCGTTTGAACGTGAAAGACTCCGCGCTGGTGAACGACGCATTGGCGAAACGCCTCGGCGCATCGGGCGTTATCCGCCTGAACAAGCAGAGCGTGCAAGTGATCGTCGGCACTCGTGCTGAACTTATCGCCAGCGCAATGCGCAACGTGATTGCAGCCGGCCCGGTAGCGGCAGCGGCGGCCCCGGCGGCGGCACCTGCCGCGGAAGCCAAACCGCAGGCGGTACCGAACGCACCGAAAGCCGCGTTTGAAACGCTGGTGGCGCCGGTGACCGGTGAAGTCGTGGCGCTCGATCAGGTGCCGGACGAAGCTTTCGCCAGCAAGGCGGTAGGTGACGGCCTGGCGATTCGCCCGACCGACAACATCGTCGTGGCGCCGGCGGACGGCACCGTGGTGAAAATCTTCAATACCAACCACGCGTTCTGCCTGGAAACCGACAAGGGCGCCGAGATCGTGGTGCACATGGGGATCGACACCGTCGCGCTGGAAGGGCAGGGCTTCAAACGCCTGGTGGAAGAGGGCGCGGAAGTGAAAGCCGGTCAACCGATTCTGGAACTGGATCTGGATTATCTCAACGCCAATGCGCGTTCGATGATAAGCCCGGTGGTGGTCAGCAACTCTGACGACTACGCCGGCCTGGCGGCGCTGGCCAGCGGCTCTGTGGTCGCCGGTCAGACCAAGCTGTACGAGATCCAAAAGTAAGGCCGTTTTTACCTGAGTAGTACCGGGGGCCGGTCACGCATCATGGCGGAGTGTGCCCCGACTTGGCGGGAAGAGAGCGATCTCTTCCCGCTTTTTTTATCCCCTTTCGCTCCACTGCGGTGCGCTGTGCGCCTATGGCGCAACGCGCCGCATTTTTCGTGAAACAAACGGTTGTTTCCAGACGTGGCTTGTTGGATCATAGGCGGTTATGTGTAGCGCTTTGCATTGAGGAACAGTGAAATGAGTGAGGCTGAAGCCCGCCCAACCAATTTTATCCGTCAGATCGTCGATGAAGATCTGGCGTCGGGGAAACACACGTCGGTACATACCCGCTTCCCGCCGGAACCTAACGGCTATCTGCATATCGGCCACGCCAAGTCCATCTGCCTGAACTTCGGCATCGCCAAGGACTATCAGGGCCAGTGCAACCTGCGTTTCGATGACACCAACCCGGTGAAAGAAGACATCGAGTTCGTGGAGTCAATCAAGCACGACGTGGAGTGGCTGGGCTTTGAGTGGAGCGGCAACGTTCGTTACTCCTCAGACTATTTCGATCAGCTGCACCAGTATGCGGTTGAGCTGATCACCAAGGGGCTGGCCTACGTCGATGAGCTATCGCCGGAGCAGATCCGTGAATATCGCGGCACCCTGACCGCGCCGGGCAAAGACAGCCCGTACCGCGGCCGCAGCGTGGAAGAGAACCTGGCGCTGTTCGAGAAGATGCGCAACGGCGAGTTCGCCGAAGGCGCCGCCTGCCTGCGCGCCAAGATCGATATGGCTTCGCCGTTTATCGTGATGCGCGATCCGGTGCTGTACCGCATCAAGTTCGCCGAACACCACCAGACCGGCAATAAATGGTGCATCTATCCGATGTACGATTTCACCCACTGCATTTCCGATGCGCTCGAAGGGATCACCCATTCGCTGTGCACCCTGGAATTCCAGGATAACCGCCGTCTGTATGACTGGGTGCTGGATAACATCACCATTCCTTGCCACCCGCGTCAGTACGAGTTTTCGCGTCTCAACCTCGAATACGCCATCATGTCGAAGCGCAAGCTGCACCAGCTGGTGGCCGAGAAGATTGTCGAGGGCTGGGACGATCCGCGTATGCCGACCGTCTCCGGTCTGCGTCGCCGTGGTTATACCGCCGCCTCGATTCGCGAGTTCTGCCTGCGCATCGGCGTGACCAAGCAAGACAACAACGTCGAGATGGTGGCGCTGGAATCCTGCATCCGCGACGATCTGAACGAGAACGCGCCGCGCGCCATGGCGGTGCTGGATCCGGTGAAAATCGTCATCGAGAACATGGGCGATGCGGTGGAAATGGTCACCATGCCTAACCACCCGAACAAGCCGGAAATGGGCAGCCGCGAAGTGCCGTTCAGCCGCGAGATCTATATCGATCGCGCCGACTTCCGCGAAGAAGCCAACAAGCAGTACAAGCGTCTGGTGCTGGGCAAGGAAGTGCGTCTGCGCAATGCCTACGTGATCAAGGCCGAGCGCGTCGAGAAGGACGAAGCGGGCGAGATCACCACCCTCTTCTGCAGCTACGATGCGGAAACGCTGAGCAAAGATCCTGCCGACGGCCGCAAGGTGAAGGGCGTGATCCACTGGGTGTCAGCGGCGCACGCGCTGCCGGCGGAAATTCGCCTGTACGATCGCCTGTTCAGCGTGCCTAATCCGGGCGCGGCGGAGGATTTCCTCTCCACCATCAACCCGGAATCGCTGGTCATCAAGCACGGCTTCGTCGAGCCGAGCCTGGCGGCCGCACAGCCGGAGAAAGCCTATCAGTTCGAGCGTGAAGGTTACTTCTGCGCCGACAGCCGTCACTCGTCGGCCGAGCATCTGGTGTTTAACCGCACCGTCGGCCTGCGTGACACCTGGGCGAAAATCGAAGGTTAATCTTATTCGCCTGAAAAATTAATGAATCAGCGCGGCTTTAAGCCGCGCTTTTTTATGCCTGCACTCAGCTCACGATCTATTCCTCTCTCATTTTATCCGGGATGCGTTTAATTAATAGCGACGCATTAACCCATTGGTTCTCTTATATTGGTCCTATTAGTCTTCATTTTTTCTTATATATTCGTGATGCGAATTAATTTCATTTAGAGAGCGCTCTCAGTTTTTATCTTCTGACTGACGGATTTAGTCAGGCTGAAACCATTAATCGTCTCAGGTTGACCACGTATCTCAATTTATTCTGATTTAATTGAATTTTTTATTCGACACCTTCCATGATCACCGGCGTAACAAAATCTCACTGATATGTGCTCCTTGTCATACTTTGACAAATCTCCCGCATTTTTCATTTGATAATTCGCGTCGCGAAAAATAGTCTGTCTGTAGCAATTAGTGCTGTGGGAATAACATCTCGTCGGCAATATTTTTTACCCGTTCGGGTTTTTTATTGGCAGTCGTGCAGGGCAGTGGTGAACACAGGCGGCTGCAACTTTTAAGTTAAGTCAAAGAGGAATTTCAATATGGGTACGCACGGTGCTCAGCGTAAAACGCTGACGCTCGCAGTCGCGGGCGCGCTGTTGGGAACAGGGTTTGCCATGGCGCCTGAGGCGAAAGCCGCAGGGTTTATCGATGATTCCACGCTGACCGGCGGCATTTATTACTGGCAACGTGAGCGCGACCGTAAAGATCTCAATCCGGACAGCAAGGATTACAACCAATACACCACCAACCTGTCGCACTCCACCGCCAACCTGAGCCTGGATTTCGCTTCGGGCTACGCCTGGGACATGTTTGGTCTGGACGTCGGCGCCTTTACCGCCATCGAGCTGGCAGAATCCAGCGCCAGCGGCCACCCGAACGAGATCGCGTTCTCCTCGAAAAACCGTACCTACGACGAAGACTATTCCGGTGACAAAGGCGGCGTGAGCCTGTACAAAGCCGCCGCCAAATTCAAATACGGCCCGGTCTGGGCGCGCGCCGGCTATATTCAGCCGAGCGGCCAAACCCTGCTGGCGCCGCACTGGAGCTTTATGCCGGGCACCTATCAGGGGGCCGAAGCCGGCGCCAAGTTCGACTACGGCGACGCCGGTGCGTTGAGCTTCTCCTACATGTGGACCGACAAATACAAGGCGCCGTGGCATATCGAGATGGACGACTTCCGCCAGAACGATAAGAAAACGCGCGTCTCCTACCTGCACTCGCTGGGTGCCAAGTACGATTTCAAAAACGATCTGGTGCTGGAAGCCGCCTTCGGCCAGGCGCAGGGTTATGTGAATCAATACTTCACCAAGGCGTCTTACAAATTCGATGTGCTCGGCAACCCGCTGACCACCAGTTACCAGTTCTACGGTGCGGAAGACCGCATCAGTAACAAGAACGATCCGAACAGCATCTACGACGGCCTGGCCTGGCTGCAGGCGCTGACCTTCGGTTACACCACCGGTCAATTCAACTGGCGTCTGGAAGGCACCATGGTCAAGGCGGAAGGCAACCAGGGCTTCTTCCTGCAGCGCATGACCCCGACCTACGCCTCGTCCAACGGTCGTCTGGACGTGTGGTGGGATAACCGCTCCGACTTTAACGCCAACGGCGAGAAAGCGGTGTACGCCGGCGTGATGTATGACCTCAGCAACTGGAATCTGCCGGGCATGGCGGTCGGTGGCTCCTACGTTTACGCCTGGGATGCCAAGCCGAGCACCAACCCGATCTACGATCAGAGCCAGCGCCTGAAAGAGAGCGCCTGGAGCCTGGACGCGATGTACACCATCCAGGAAGGGCGCGCCAAGGGCACCCTGATCAAACTGCACTACACCCAGTATGACAACCACACCAACATCCCGAGCTGGGGCGGCGGTTACGGCAACATCTTCCAGGACGAGAAAGACGTCAAGTTCATGGTCATCGCGCCATTCACCATCTTCTGATGCATTCCCCGGCCTCGCCGCCGGGGGCAGTTAAGGGAATTCAACGATGAAAAAAATCATGCTGATGTTGGCGGCCGCCGCGGCCTTGAGCGCCTGCGCGCAACCCGCCGCGCCGCCGGAAGACGCCAAATTGAAACAGGCGTATAGCGCCTGTATCAACACCGCCGAAGGTTCGCCGGAGCGTCTGCAGCCCTGCAAGGCGGTGCTGAACGTGTTGAAACAAGAGAAGCAGCACCAGCAGTTCGCCGCGCAGGAAACGGTGCGGGTGATGGATTATCAGAACTGCATTATGGCGGTGCACAGCGGTAACGGTCAGGCTTACGACGCCAAGTGCGGCAAGCTGTGGCAAGAAATTCGCGATAACAATAATTAAGAAGGACAAGAACATGAACGCATTCAAACTGAGCGCATTAGCCGCGTTGACGGCAACGATGGGATTCCTGGGCGGCATGGGAAACGCCATGGCCGATCAACAGCGGGTGGATCAGCTGAGCCAGCTGAAGCTGAACGTAAAAATGCTGGATAACCGCGCCGGTGAAAACGGCGTGGATTGCGCGGCGCTGGGCGCCGACTGGGCCTCATGCAACCGGGTGTTATTCACCCTCAGCAACGACGGCCAGGCGATCGACGGCAAAGACTGGGTCATCTATTTCCACAGCCCGCGCCAGACCCTGCGGGTAGACAACGACCAGTTCAAGATTGCTCACCTCACCGGCGATCTGTACAAGCTGGAGCCGACCGCCAAATTCAGCGGCTTCCCGGCCGGTAAGGCGGTGGAAATCCCGGTGGTCGCCGAGTATTGGCAGCTGTTCAGAAACGACTTCCTGCCGCGCTGGTATGCCACGTCCGGCGACGCCAAGCCGAAAATGCTGGCGAATACCGACACCGAAAACCTGGACCAGTTCGTGGCGCCGTTCACCGGCGACCAGTGGAAGCGCACCAAGGACGACAAAAACATTCTGATGACGCCGGCTTCGCGCTTTGTCAGCAATGCCGACTTGCAGACGCTGCCTGCCGGCGCGCTTCGCGGCCAGATCGTGCCGACGCCGATGCAGGTGAAGGTTCACGCGCAGGACGTCGATTTGCGCAAAGGGGTATCGCCGGATCTGAGCACGTTGGTCAAGCCGGCGGCGGACGTCGTCAACCAGCGCTTCGCGCTGCTGGGCGTGCCGGTTCAGGCCAACGGCTATCCAATCAAGACCGACATCCAGCCGGGCAAGTTTAAAGGCGCGATGGCGGTGCCGGGCGCCTATGAGCTGAAAATCGGCAAGAAAGAGACGCGGGTGATCGGCTTCGATCAGGCCGGGGTGTTCTACGGGCTGCAGTCGATCCTGTCGTTAGTGCCGAGCGACGGCAGCGGCAAGATTGCCACGCTGGACGCCAGCGATGCGCCGCGCTTCCAGTATCGCGGCATTTTCCTCGACGTGGCGCGCAACTTCCATAAGAAGGACGCGGTGCTGCGCCTGCTGGATCAGATGGCGGCCTACAAGCTCAACAAATTCCACTTCCACCTGAGCGATGACGAAGGCTGGCGCATCGAGATCCCCGGTTTGCCTGAGCTGACGGAAGTCGGTGGCCAGCGCTGCCACGATCTGAGCGAAACCACCTGCCTGCTGCCGCAGTACGGCCAAGGGCCGGACGTCTACGGCGGCTTCTTCAGCCGTCAGGACTATATCGACATCATCAGATATGCCCAGGCGCGCCAGATTGAAGTGATCCCGGAGATCGACATGCCGGCACACGCCCGCGCCGCGGTGGTCTCGATGGAAGCGCGCTATAAAAAGCTGCATGCCGCCGGGAAAGAGCAGGAGGCCAACGAATTCCGCCTGGTGGATCCGACCGATACCTCCAACACCACCTCCGTGCAGTTCTTTAACCGCCAGAGCTACCTGAACCCGTGCCTGGATTCTTCCCAGCGTTTTGTCGACAAGGTGATCGGCGAGATCGCCCAGATGCATAAAGAGGCCGGCCAGCCGATCAAGACCTGGCACTTCGGCGGCGACGAAGCGAAAAACATTCGCCTGGGCGCCGGCTACACCGACAAGGCGAAACCGGAGCCGGGCAAAGGCATCATCGATCAGAGCAACGAAGACAAGCCGTGGGCCAAGTCGCAGGTGTGCCAGACGATGATCAAAGAAGGCAAGGTGGCCGACATGGAGCATCTGCCGAGCTACTTCGGCCAAGAGGTCAGCAAGCTGGTGAAGGCGCATGGCATCGACAGAATGCAGGCCTGGCAGGATGGCCTGAAAGACGCCGAGAACGCGAAGGCGTTCGCCACCTCGCGCGTGGGCGTCAACTTCTGGGATACCCTGTACTGGGGCGGTTTCGATAGCGTCAACGACTGGGCCAACAAAGGGTATGAAGTGGTGGTTTCCAACCCGGACTACGTCTATATGGACTTCCCTTACGAGGTGAACCCGGACGAGCGCGGTTACTACTGGGGCACCCGCTTCAGCGACGAGCGCAAGGTGTTCAGCTTCGCGCCGGACAACATGCCGCAGAACGCGGAAACTTCGGTCGACCGCGACGGCAACCACTTCAGCGCCAAGAGCGACAAGCCGTGGCCGGGCGCCTACGGGCTGTCCGCTCAGCTGTGGAGCGAAACCCAGCGCACCGATCCGCAGATGGAATACATGATCTTCCCACGCGCGCTGTCGGTGGCAGAACGCGCCTGGCACCGCGCCGGTTGGGAACAGGACTACCGCGCAGGCCGCGAATACAAAGGCGGGGAAACCCACTTTGTCGATACCAAGATGCTGGAGAAAGACTGGCTGCGCTTCGCCAATATCCTGGGTCAGCGTGAACTGGCCAAGCTGGATAAGGGCGGCGTCGCTTACCGTCTGCCGGTGCCGGGCGCACGCGTAGCGGGCGGCAAGCTGGAGGCGAATATCGCGCTGCCGGGATTGGGCATCGAGTACTCCACCGACGGCGGCAAGCAGTGGCAGCGCTATGACGCCAAGGCCAAGCCGGCGGTCTCGGGTGACGTTCAGGTGCGGTCGGTCAGCCCGGACGGCAAACGCTACAGCCGCGCCGAAAAGGTCTAAGCCCGGTGCAACGGCCTGCTGTCCTGGCGGCGGCCGTATAACGAAGGGGGAATGCGTTCGCCCGCGCGTGTCGGCGTAGGGCGGACGTTGTAGTGAGAGGAGTACGTGGAGTCGCTGTGCCGCTGCAATTGTGATATTTCATGACATGATTTTCCCCCGGCTTGTCCGGGGATTTTTTTGCCCGTTGCACGGAGGGCATAAAAAAACCGCCTCGGTGTGAGGCGGTTTTTCATAGCCGGTCAGGCTTATTTCTTGTCGTGCAGCGTTTCGTCTTCGCGGCAGTCACCGGTTTCACAGTGGCCGTACAGGTACAGGCTGTGGTTAGTGAGCTTGATGCCGTGCTGCTTGGCGATATCACGCTGGCGCACTTCGATGGATTCGTCGCTGAATTCGATCACTTTGCCGCAGTCCAGGCAAATCAGGTGATCGTGGTGATGTTGTTGGGTCAGCTCGAACACGGACTTGCCGCCTTCGAAATTGTGACGTGTCACAATGCCCGCATCGTCAAACTGGTTCAGTACGCGATAAACCGTTGCCAGCCCGATCTCTTCGCCCATATCAATCAGTTTTTTGTACAAATCTTCCGCACTGACGTGATGGCATTCCGGATTTTGCAGTACTTCCAGGATTTTGAGTCGCGGAAGCGTGACTTTTAAGCCGGCCTTCTTCAATGCGATGTTGTTGTCGGTCATGCGAATTCAGTCCTGTTACTATGCTAATCAAGTTGAGGCGTACTCGCCTGTGGCATCGGTCGGCACAAAGAGTTAATGCGTCTCATTATAGAACCGGTTGTACTAAATGGAAACCGCCGGTTGTTAACAAAGATATAATTGCACTATTGCATGTTTTGCATGCAACGCCTTGATGGATGGGATAAACCGATATCTCAGTCTACCGTGACGGGGTGGGAAGTTACAAATCTGTAGCTTCTATCGCAGCAATCCCTGCTGCCGATGACGGCCCTGTGGGCACACTATGCACTTTACAGGGCCTTTGTTCAACCTTTCGCCAGTGCCGGGGCTTAGCCGACGATATCGGCCAGGCTCAGCTCTTCGACGATCTGTTTGACCCAGGCGTCGACGCGCTCGTTGGTCAGCTCCGGCTGACGGTCTTCGTCGATCGCCAGACCGATGAAGTGGTCGTCGTCCGCCAGGCCCTTGGAGGCCTCGAAGTGATAGCCTTTGGTCGGCCAGTGGCCCACGATGGCCGCGCCGCGCGGTTCGATAATGTCGCGGATGGTGCCCATCGCGTCACAGAAGTATTCCGCGTAGTCTTCCTGATCGCCGCAGCCGAACAGCGCCACCAGTTTGCCGTTGAAGTCGACTTCTTCCAGCGTCGGGAAGAAATCATCCCAGTCACACTGCGCTTCACCGTAGTACCAGGTCGGGATACCCAGCAGCAGGATATCGAACCCTTCCAGGTCTTCTTTGCTGCTTTTAGCGATGTCATGCACTTCAGAGACGTCGTCGCCAAACTGTTTCTGGAGAATTTTCTGGATCATTTTGGCAATGTTTTCGGTATTGCCAGTGTCGCTGCCAAAGAAAATGCCTACAGTAGCCATATCGCGTATAACCTTTAAATTCAAGTAATTGCATTACTCGACGCCGGCACTGACGCCGCTGACGCCGATTAAAATGATGCCATGGCAAGAGCCTTTCGCCTCCGGGGCGGGCGCCGACAGGCGCAGTCTCTTACCGGTAAATGCGTATCATGCCAGAAAGTGGCGCCGGGGTTTTATCGCATTTATGCGATGCCGGAGAATGAAGAAAAGCGTGGTCGATCCGGCGTTGTCCTTAACGCCGCGCCGCGCGTGCGGCCGAAGAGATCAATGTTCCGGCTGTTCTTCCGCCAGTTGTGCCAACAGCATCTGCTCGATGAGTTCGCTGCGGCTGATGTTGCGCTGTTCCGCCAGTTTGTTCAGGGCGTCCACCGCATCCGCGTTGATTTTCAGCTCTACGCGCCGCAATCCACGCACTTTATCGCGCCGTAACTGATTGCGCTTATTGATTCTAAGCTGTTCATCGCGGGAAAGCGGGTTGGTTTTCGGGCGCCCCGGACGGCGTTCATCTGCGAACAGATCCAGCGTCGTGCGATCCGTTTGTTCTTTTGCCATAGGTAGCGGTACTGCAAGGGAGTTTGCATCAAAAAGCGCTCGCACGCTTCCGGAGGCATCGGTTAACACACTTCGGGCCAATAAACCCTAACCCAAATTCACCCCCGAACCGGCGTTCGCGAACGCGCTGGCGCGGCGGCAAAATTATAGCGCGCCATATTACCCCAGCAGATGGAGCGGCGACAATGCCTAACTGCGGGCTAAACGCGCTAAGCCGTTATCTTTAGCGCGTTTTTTCGCCAGATGAGCGGGTTTTTCAGGCTTCGTCGAGAAAACGGTGGATGGCGCGCAGTACCGCCTCCGGCTTCTCGGCGTGTACCCAATGGCCGGTGCCGGCGACGACGTGCGCGCGGGCCTGCGGGAACTGGCGCGCGATGTCTGCACGGTAACTGTCCTGCACGTACGGCGACAGGCCGCCGCGAATGAACAGGGTTGGGTGCGGCCAGGCCGGCACATCCTGCCAGCCGGTGATGTCTTCGTAACGTTCGATCAGCACCGGTAGGTTGAAGCGCCATTCGCCGTTGTGGAAGGACTTAAGCAGGAACTGGATTACGCCTTCTTCCTGCAGATAGTCGCGCATCAACTGGGCGGCCGCCTGGCGCTGGGTGATGCCGGCGGCGCTGACGGCCTTCAGCGCGGCGAAAATCTCGTCGTGGCGGCGGGTCTGGTAATCCACCGGCGCGACGTCGATGACGATCAGCCTGGCGACGCGCTCGGGCGCGATAGCGGTCAGCGCCATCGCCGCTTTGCCGCCCATCGAGTGGCCGATGACGATCGCTTTCTCCAGCTGCAGTTCGTCGAGCAACGCCAGCAGATCCTGCGCCATGGCGGGGTAGTTCATGTCGTCGGCGCGCGGGGAGAGGCCGTGGTTGCGCAGATCGACCTTGATCACGGTGTGCTGTTTATGCAGATCGCGCGCCAGCACGCCCAGGTTGTCCAGATTGCCGAACAGCCCGTGGATCAGCAGCACCGGCAGCGCGTCTGACTCGGCGGCCAGCAGTTGATAATGTAATTTCATGGCGAAGTTCATACTGAGAGAGATTCAGATTAGGGTATCATGATTGAATCGCACGATGAATCATGCGGAATTTTCGCGGCGCGGGCTTGGCAGTGCCGGCTATAGGTATTAGTCTGCATTTGCCGTCCGGAGGCACATTGTTGTGTTCGCCCCAGCGCTTTTAACCTTATAATCCCATGGCTTGAATGCAGGATCTGGCTTCAGGTTCTAAGTAGAAAAAACAGTATTGGATAAAGATGAAAACTATTGAAGTCGACGAAGAGCTTTACCGTTATATTGCCAGCCACACGCAACACATCGGTGAAAGCGCGTCCGATATTTTACGCCGCATGTTGAAATTCACCGCCGGGCAGCCGGTGCGCGCGTTGCCTGCCGCCAGTGCACCGCAGTCCGTCGAGCTGGAAAAAGCGGCGCCGGCGCAGCGCCCACGCGATCGCGTACGCGCCGTACGTGAGCTGCTGCTGTCGGATGAATATGCCGAGCAGAACAAAGCGGTCAACCGTTTCATGCTGGTGCTGTCCACGCTGTATACCCTCGATGCCGCCGGTTTCGCCGCCGCCACCGAGGCGTTGACCGGCCGTACCCGCACCTATTTCGCCGGCGATCAGCAGACCCTGCTGGCCAACGGCACGCACACCAAGCCGAAGCATGTACCGGGCACCCCTTACTGGGTGATCACCAATACCAATACCGGCCGCAAACGCAGCATGATCGAACACATCATGCAGGCGATGCAGTTCCCGGCGGAACTGATCGAGAAAGTTTGCGGTACCGTCTAATTTAGCGAACAGCCCGTCATGCTGGCCGTGCGCGACGTATCTGCCCGGTCACCGACAGGGATGAGGGAGATATGTCGATGGCGAATAATCCACGTGCCGGGCAGCCCGCCCGCCAAAGCGATCTGATCAACGTAGCCCAGCTGACGTCGCAGTACTATGTGCTGCAACCGGAAGCCGGCAATGCCGCACACGCGGTGAAGTTTGGCACCTCCGGCCACCGTGGCAGCGCGCAGCGCCACAGTTTCAACGAAGCGCATATCCTCGCCATTGCTCAAGCGATTGCCGAAGTTCGTCATCAGCAGGGCACCACCGGCCCGTGCTACGTGGGCAAAGATACCCATGCGCTGTCCGAGCCGGCCTTCATTTCCGTGCTGGAAGTGCTGACCGCCAACGGCGTCGATGTGATCGTGCAGGAAAACAACGGCTTCACGCCAACGCCGGCGGTATCGCACGCCATTCTGTGCCACAACCGCCGCGGCGGCGCGCAGGCCGATGGCATCGTCATTACGCCGTCCCATAACCCACCGGAAGACGGCGGCATCAAGTACAACCCGCCGAACGGTGGCCCGGCCGACACCAACCTGACGTCGGTGATCGAAAAGCGTGCCAACGAACTGCTGGCGCAGCAGCTGAAAGGCGTTCAGCGTCAGTCGCTGGACAAGGCCTGGAACAGCGGCCACCTGCATGCCAAAGATCTGGTGCAGCCTTATGTCGAAGGCCTGGTTGAGGTGGTCGACATGCCGGCCATCCAACGCGCCGGCCTGAAGCTGGGCGTGGATCCGCTCGGCGGTTCCGGCATCGCCTATTGGCAGCGCGTGGCGGAGCACTACAAGCTGGATCTGACGCTGGTGAACGATTCCCTCGATCAGACCTTCCGCTTTATGCACCTGGACCACGACGGCATCATCCGCATGGACTGTTCGTCCGAGTCGGCGATGGCCGGCCTGCTGGCGCTACGCGACAAATTCGATCTGGCGTTCGCCAACGATCCGGATTACGACCGTCATGGCATCGTCACCCCGAAGGGCCTGATGAACCCGAACCATTATCTGGCGGTAGCCATCAACTACCTGTTCCAGCATCGCCCACAGTGGGGCGCCGATGTGGCGGTAGGTAAAACGCTGGTGTCCAGCGCGATGATTGACCGCGTGGTGGCCGATTTGGGCCGCAAGCTGGTGGAAGTGCCGGTCGGTTTCAAATGGTTCGTGGATGGCCTGTTCGACGGCAGCCTGGGCTTCGGCGGCGAAGAAAGCGCCGGGGCCTCGTTCCTGCGCTTCAACGGCCAGCCGTGGTCGACCGACAAAGACGGTATCATCATGTGCCTGCTGGCGGCTGAAATCACCGCGGTAACCGGTGAGAACCCGCAGCATCACTATGACGATCTGGCCAAGCGCTTCGGTGCACCAAGCTATAACCGCATCCAGGCGCCGGCAACCCATGCGCAGAAAGCGGCGCTGTCCAAACTGTCGCCGGAGATGGTCAAGGCCAGTACGCTGGGCGGGGACCCGATCACCGCACGTCTGACTGCTGCACCGGGCAACGGTGCGTCGATCGGCGGCCTGAAAGTCATGACCGACAACGGCTGGTTCGCGGCCCGTCCTTCCGGTACCGAAGAGGCTTACAAGATCTACTGCGAGAGCTTCCTCGGAGCGGAACACCGCGAGAAGATTGAGCACGAAGCGGTCGAGATCGTCAGCGAAGTGCTGGCTTCCGCCAAGTAATCGCTTTTCTTGATTGATAAAAAGCGCTGTTTTTACAGCGCTTTTTTTATGCCTGAAATTTAGATATATCTTTTTATCGGCGCACGCTTGCGCATTTAGATATATCGATCTAGATTAGCGTTATCGACGCTGTTTAGATATATCTAAACAACCTCGTATTGATGTTCACTGTTAAAGCGAGGTATCACCCTATGTTTCATCGATTAGGTTTACACCGGCATCACCACCACCATCATGAATGCGAAGAGGGCCGCCGTCATCGCGGTGGGCGCCATCACTTCGGCGGCGAAGGCGAAGAGCACGGTCGGGGTGGGCGCGGCGGCCGGGGTGGGCGTCACCGTCTGTTCGAGCACGGCGATCTGCGCCTGGTGCTGCTGGCGCTGGTGGCGCGCAAGCCCAGCCACGGCTATGAGCTGATCAAGGCGATTGAGGAAGCGTCATCCGGCCTGTACGTGCCGAGCCCGGGGGTGATTTACCCCACGCTGACGCTGCTGGAAGAACAGGATTTCCTTGAGCCGCTCACCACCGGCAACGGCCGCAAAAGCTACCGCATCACCGCCGCAGGCGAGGGCGAGCTGCAAAAGCATCAACAGGTGGTTGACGTCATTCTGGCGCGCCTGGCGGGCGCCGGCCGCGAGCATCATCGGCACGGCAATCTGGCGGAAGGCATTTATGACGCCATGAACCGCCTGCGCAGCCTGCTGCGCGGCAACGTGATGCGCGCCGATCTCACGCCGCAGCAGGTGGAGCGCATCAACGCCGCGTTGCTGACCGCCGTGGCGGCGATCGAAAGCGAAATGCATATTCAACCCACGCAGCAGGAGAAGAACTGATGCCCGGCCGCCGTTTTACTATTACCGTTGAAGCCCTGAGCGATCGCCAGGGCAATCCCGTCGAGAAAGCGCCGCTGAGTTTTGAAGTGACCAACCACGACGATATTCTCGACATCGTCGAGCGCATCCGGGCGCGTGACGATCTGAACTTCGGCCCCGAGCAGAGCGCGGCCTTCGCCGTAGGATTGAAGCTGTTTTCCGAAGTGATGATCGAAAACCGCAAACACCCGGTGTTCGCTCCGCTGCGCGATGCGTTTAAGGAATTTATGGTCGGATTGAAGAAGGGCCCGGCGGCGTAAAGGCGCGACACACCACGCCCGCCGGGGTTAAGGCATGAAGCGATAGCCGACGCCGGTTTCGGTCAGCAGGTGTTTGGGCCGGGCCGGATCGGCTTCGAGCTTCTGCCGCAGGTGGCCCATGTAGATGCGCAGATAGTGGCTGTGCTCCACGTAGTTCGGCCCCCAGACGTGACTCAACAGCTGGCGTTGGGTGATCACTTTGCCGGCGTTGGCCAGCAGCTCCGCCAACAGGCGAAACTCGATCGGCGTCAGATGCAGATCTTCGTCGTTGCGCAGCACCCGGCGATTCACCAGATCGACAGTGATCGCCGAAAAACTCACCAGCGGGCTTTCCTGTTGGCTGGCGGAGTGGCGGCGCAGCGCGACCCGCACCCGCGCCAGCAGCTCACCGATGCCGAACGGTTTGCTGAGGTAGTCGTCAGCGCCGGCGTCCAGCGCGGCAATTTTGTCCTCTTCGGCGTTGCGCGCCGACAGCACGATCACCGGAATGGCGCTCCACTGCCGCAGATCGCGGATGTAGCTCAGCCCGTCGCCGTCCGGTAAGCCCAAATCAAGAATGATCAGATCCGGTTTGCGCGTGCCGGCTTCAATCAGCCCACGCTGCAGCGTTTCACTTTCAAACACCCGCAGGCCTTCGCTCTCCAGCGCGGTGCGCACGAAGCGGCGGATCTCTTTTTCATCTTCAACAATCAGAATGTTGGTTGGCGTTATGCTCACGTTTCCCCTGCGTTGATTACAGATCGAAAGCGTCGCCGTCGATCTCGGGCGGTTTTTCCAGCGGCAGCACGAAGCGGAAGCTGGCGCCGCCGTTGGCGCCGTTTTCCGCCCAGATGCGGCCATCATGCACTTCAATAATGGCACGGCAAATCGCTAACCCCAAGCCGACACCGGGGATTGCCGACTCTTTATTGCCGCGTGAAAACTTGTCGAAAATCAGCTGCAGCTGATCGGCGGGGATGCCGGGGCCGTTATCCCAGACCTCGACTTCCAGCCATTCGGGCAGCGTGCGGGCGCGAATGCCGATGGTGGCCTCGGCGCCGGCGTATTTATTGGCGTTTTCCAACAGGTTGGTGAACACCCGCTCCAGCAGGCTGCCGTCGCAGTTGACCAGGATCTGTTCCGGCGGCAGCTCGACCACGATCGGATGCTGGCTGAGCAGCGGCTCCAGCATGTGCAGCGAGGCGCCGACGATCTCTTCCAGCGACTGCCACTCTTTACGCAGGCTGAAACCGCCGGATTGGATGCGCGCCATATCCAGCAGGTTATTCACCAGCCGGGTGGTGCTCAGCACCTGCTGGCGGATCTGGCTGGCCTGGGTGGCGTGATTGGAGCCTTCGGCCGCCAGATCCAGCGTGAGGATTTCCGCCTGGCCGAACAGCACGGTCAGCGGCGTGCGCAGATCGTGCGACAGCGCCGCCAGCAGCGAGTTGCGCAGCTGTTCGCGCTCGGCGTCCAGCTTGGCTTCTTCGGCGCTGCGCGCCAGGTGCAGCCGCTCCAGCGCGCTGGCGATCAGCACCGCGAAGGTCTGCAGCAGCCGCTGCTGTTCCGGCACCATCAGCTGGCGCAGGTTGTTGGGTTCGATCGCCAGCAGGCCGAAGGTCTGCTTGGGGGTATTGAGCGGCAGCAGCTGGTAAGGCACGCCGGGCAGGGTGTCGGTGCCGGCGCCGGCCGGCAGGCCTTTGTCGAAGCTCCAGCGCGCGATGGCTTCATCTACCGACAGCAGCCCACCTTCCTCGCCGACCATCTGTTGCAGGCGGCCGTCTTCCTGCGGCAGCAGCAGCACGGTTTTCGCCTGGAAGCTGCTGGAGAGGAAGTGGCGGCTGGTGTTGGCGATGTCGGCCACCGTCAGCGCGCGGCTCAGCCCGCGCGACATTTCATACAGATGACGCGCCCGCTGCTCGCGGTAGCGCGCCACCCGGGCCTGATAACGCACCCCGGCGGTCAGGTTACCGATGATGATGCCGACGGCGAGCATTACGCCGAAGGTCAATAGGTACTGCATGTCGCTGACGGCGAACGACCATTCGGGCTGAACGAAGAACAGATCGAAACTGGCGACGTTGATCACCGCCGCCAGCACCGACGGCCAGCGGCCGAAGAACAGCGCGACGATCGCCACGCCGAGCAGATAGACCATCACCAGGTTGGCCTGATCGAAGCCCGGCAGCAGCCACTGCGAGAGCAGGGTGATCAGCGCGCACAGCGCCACCGCGACCGCGCAACCACGCAGCTGCATGCGCCATTTCTCATTGAAGCTGCGGCCGTCGTGCTCCTTGCCCGGCGGCGGCGGTGCGGTGTCGCTCTCCAGCGCCACGATCACCAGGTCGAGATCCGGGCCCAGCCGGCCGAGGCGATCGGCGAAGCTGCCGCGCAGCTTCCAGCGCTGCTCGCTGCGGCGGCCGATGATGATTTTGCCGAGATTATGCTCGCGGGCGTAGCGCAGCACCGCGCGCTCCTCGGACGGATCGGCCAGCGTGGCGGTTTCTGCCCCCAGTTCCTGCGCCAGCCGCAGCGCGCGCAGAATGGCGCGGCGCTGGTTTTCCGGCAACCGGTGCAGCTTGGGGGTTTCCACATAGACCGCATGCCAGTGGCAGCCAAGCCGCGCCGCCAGCCGGGCGGCGATGCGCACCAGCTTTTCGTTGCCGCTGTTGTGGCCGACGCACAGCAGAATGCTGTCGCGGGTGTGCCACACTTTCTCGCGCCCCTGGGTGTCGCGAAACTCACGCATCTGGTCATCGACCCGATCGGCGGTACGGCGCAGCGCCAGCTCGCGCAGGGCGATCAGGTTGCCTTTGCGGAAGAAGTGCTCGATGGCGCGCTCGGCCTGGCCGGGAATATACACTTTGCCTTCATGCAGCCGCCGGCGCAGATCGTCTGGCGGCAGATCGACCAGCACCACTTCGCTGGCCTCGTCAAACACGTGGTCAGGCACCGTTTCGCGCACCCGCACGCCGGTCACGCCGCCCACTACGTCGTTCAGGCTTTCCAGATGCTGCACGTTGACGGTTGTCAGCACGTCGATGCCGGCATCCAGCAGCTCTTCCACATCCTGCCAGCGTTTGGGATGGCGCGAACCGTGAGCGTTGCTGTGCGCCAGTTCATCCATCAGCACCAGCGCCGGGTGGCGCGCCAGCGCGGCGTCGAGATCGAATTCATGCACCAGCCGGCCGCGATGCTGGATGCGTTTTTGCGGCAGCAGCGTCAGGCCGTCGAGCAGGGCGGCGGTCTCGCTGCGGCCGTGGGTTTCCACCACGCCGACCAGCACGTCCAGCCCCTGAGCGCGCAAACGCTGGGCCTCCTGCAGCATGGCGTAGGTTTTGCCGACGCCGGCGCAGGCGCCGAAGAATACTTTCAATCGGCCGCGCGGTTTTTCATTGGCCATCGCCAGCAGGCTATCGGGATCGGGGCGCTGCTGCTCCTCTTCGACCATGACAATTCCTTGTGTTACCAAGCAAAAAGGGGTTCGGCATGCCGAACCCTATCACTATGCTGAATACGGCGCGTTACTTCAACGCATCCAGCGCCAGGTTCAGCTTCAGTACGTTCACCACCGATTCCCCCATGAAGTTGGGCGTGGCCCGATCGGTGTTGTCTTCGATCAGTTTGGCGATCTGTTCCGGCGGCAGATGCCGTGCCGCCGCGACCCGTGCCAGCTGATACTGTGCGGAGGCGATCGAGATCTGCGGATCCAACCCGCTGCCGGAGGCGGTCAGCAGATCGACCGGGATCGGGCCGCTCATCGCAGGGTTGGCCTGGCGCAGCTGCGCTGCGCGCTCGGCGATAGCCTTATCCAACGCCGGGTTGGTGGCCGCCAGGTTGCTGCCGGCAGAGGCCAGTGGATTATAGGCCGAATCGCCGGTGGCCGATGGGCGGCCCCAGAAATAGTCGGGGCGCGTGAAGTTCTGGCCGATCAGCGCGGAGCCGACCGCCTTGTCGCCCCGGTACAGCAGCGAACCGTTGGCCGCACCCGGAAACAGCAGCTGCGCCAGCCCGGTGGTCAGCAGCGGATAGGCGATGCCGGTAATCAGCGTCAGCAGGATCAGCATCACCAGCGCAGGTCGTAAATAAGTCATGTTCATTTCCCTCAATGGTTAACCGGCGACGTGCAGCGCGACCAGGATCAGGTCGATCAGTTTGATGCCGACGAACGGCACCAGCAGGCCGCCGACCCCGTACAGCCACAGGTTGCGGCGCAGCAGGGCCGCGGCGCTCATCGGTTTGTAGCTCACCCCTTTCAGCGCCAGCGGGATCAGGAACACGATCACCAGGGCGTTGAAGATCACCGCCGACATGATGGCGGAGGCCGGGGAATGCAGATGCATCACGTTCAGCGCGTTCAGCTGTGGATAGGTGGCCGCGAACGCCGCCGGAATGATGGCGAAGTATTTGGCCACGTCGTTGGCGATGCTGAAGGTGGTCAGCGAGCCGCGCGTCATCAGCATCTGTTTGCCGATGTGCACCACTTCGATCAGCTTGGTCGGGTTGGAATCCAGATCGACCATGTTGCCCGCCTCTTTGGCGGCCTGGGTGCCAGAGTTCATCGCCACCGCCACATCGGCCTGTGCCAGTGCCGGGGCGTCGTTGGTGCCGTCGCCGGTCATCGCCACCAGGCGGCCTTCCGCCTGGTACTGGCGGATCAGCGCCAGCTTGGCTTCCGGCGTGGCTTCCGACAGGAAATCGTCCACCCCGGCTTCGGCGGCGATCGCCGCCGCGGTCAGCGGGTTATCGCCGGTGATCATCACCGTTTTGATGCCCATCTTGCGCAGCTCATTGAAGCGTTCCTTGATACCGCCCTTGACGATATCCTTCAGCGCCACCACGCCCAGCACCCGGGCGCCTTCCGCCACCACCAGCGGCGTGCCGCCGGTGCGCGCCACGCTTTCCACCAGATCGTCCACCGCCCGCGGGAAGTGCCCCTGATTGGATTCGACGTGACGGCGAATGGCATCCACTGCGCCTTTACGGATCATGCGCTCCTGCACGTTGACGCCGCTCATGCGGGTCTGGGCGGAGAAGGGCACGAAGGTGGCGTTCAGTGCCTGCAGATCGCGTTCGCGCAGGTTGAATCGCTGTTTGGCCAACACCACGATGCTGCGGCCTTCCGGCGTTTCGTCCGCCAGCGAGGCCAGCTGCGCGGCATCCGCCAACTCTTGCTCTTTCACGCCCGGCGCCGGCAGGAACTCCGAAGCCTGGCGGTTGCCCAGCGTGATGGTGCCGGTTTTATCCAGCAGCAGCACGTCCACGTCGCCGGCGGCTTCCACCGCACGGCCGCTGGTGGCGATCACGTTGGCGCCGAGCATGCGGCTCATCCCGGCCACGCCGATGGCGGACAGCAGGCCACCGATGGTGGTGGGGATCAGACAGACCAGCAGCGCGACCAGCACGGTGATGGTGACCACGCTGCCGCTGCCTGCCGCTTCCACGCTGTATTGCGAGAAAGGGAACAGGGTGGCGGTGGCCAGGACGAACACGATGGTCAGCGCCACCAGCAGGATAGTCAGCGCGATCTCGTTGGGCGTTTTGCGGCGTTTGGCGCCTTCCACCATGGCGATCATGCGATCGAGGAAGGTTTCCCCCGGGTTGACGCTGCACTGCACCACCAACCAGTCGGATAGCACGCGAGTACCGCCGGTGACCGAGGAGAAGTCGCCGCCGGACTCGCGGATCACCGGCGCGGATTCACCGGTGATGGCGCTTTCATCCACCGAGGCGCCGCCTTCCAGCACTTCGCCGTCACACGGGACGGTGTCGCCGGCTTCTACCAGCACGATATCGCCCTTGCGCAGGCTTTCGGCGGCCACTTTCTCCGTGGCGCCGTCGCGGCGCGGGCCGGCCAGCTTTTTCGCCCAGCTGGTTTTCTTGGTGCCCTTCAGGCTTTCCGCCTGGGCCTTGCTTCGCCCTTCGGCCAGCGCTTCCGCGAAGTTGGCGAACAGCACGGTGAACCACAGCCACAGGGCGACGCTGCCGGTAAAGGCGGCGGCGCCGTCGGTTTGGCCGGTGAGGATCGCCAGCCAGATGGCGGTGGTCAGAATGCTGCCGATATACACCACGAACATCACCGGGTTGCGCCATTGAACGCGAGGGTCCAGTTTTTTCACCGCATCGATCAGCGCGGTGCGCACCAGGGCCGGTTCAAACAGCGCACGTTGTTTGCGAGTCATCTCTTATTCTCTCTCTGTGACGTCGGTTAGTTTGCCAACCAAAGCTGCAAATGCTCGGCCACCGGGCCCAGCGCCAGCGCCGGCACGAAGGTCAGCGCGCCCACCAGCAGCACGGTGCCGATCAGCAGGCCGATAAACAGCGGCCCATAGGTCGGCAGGGTGCCGTTGCCCGCCGGTTGGCGTTGTTTGGCGCTCAGCGAACCGACGATCGCCAGCACCGGCAAGATCACCCCGAAGCGGCCGACAAACATGGCGAAGGCCAACAGCAGGTTGTAGAACGGCGTATTGACGCTCAACCCGGCGAAGGCGCTGCCGTTGTTGTTGGCGGCGGAGGACAGGGCGTACAGCACTTCGCTGAAGCCGTGGGCGCCCGGGTTGAGGATGCCGGCGCGGCCCGCGTCGGTGCCGATGGCCAGCGCGCTGCCCAGCAACACCAGCGTCGGCGTGACCAGGATCGCCAGCGCGGTCATTTTCATGTCGTAAACGTCGATTTTCTTGCCCAGATATTCCGGGGTGCGGCCAATCATCAGACCGGCGATAAACACCGTCAGCAGCACGAACAGCAGCATGCCGTACAGGCCGGAGCCGACGCCGCCGAACACCACCTCACCGATCTGCATCAGCCACATCGGCACCATGCCACCCAACGCGGTGAAAGAGTCGTGCATGGCGTTAACCGCCCCGCAGGACGCGGCGGTGGTCACCACCGAGAACAGGCTGGTGGCAAGAATGCCGAAGCGCGACTCTTTGCCTTCCATATTGATGTTGCTGTCGGCGCCCAGCGCGCTCAGGTGCGGGTTGCCCGCCAGTTCGGCGACCATCACCACTACCACCGCCACCACGAAGATCAGCGCCATCGCCCAGATCAGCGCATGGCCCTGGCGGTTTTCACCGGCCAACTGGCCGAAGGAGAAGCACAGCGCGCAGGGGATCAGGAAGATGGCCAGCATCTGTACGAAGTTGGTCAGCACGGTCGGGTTCTCGAACGGGTGCGCCGAGTTGGCGCCGAAGAAGCCGCCGCCGTTGGTGCCGAGCATCTTGATCGCTTCCTGCGAGGCCACCGGCCCCATCGGCAGCGTCTGCTGCGCGCCTTCGAGCGTGGTGACGTGCAGGTAAGGCAGGAAGTTTTGCAGCGTGCCCTGGCTGACGAAGAACAGGGCGATCAGCAGCGCGATCGGCAGCAGCACATACAGCGTGATGCGGAATAGATCGGCCCAGGCGTTGCCGACGGTCTTGCCGGCGCGGCGGGTAAAGGCGCGGATCAGCGCAAAGGCCACGGCGATACCGGTGGAGGCGGAGACGAAGTTCTGTACCGCCAGCCCGGCCATCTGGCTGAAATAGCTGAGGGCGCTTTCGCCGCTGTAGGCCTGCCAGTTGGTGTTGGTGACGAAGCTGACGGCGGTGTTGAGCGCCAGATCCCAGGAGAGGCCCGGGAAGCCTTGCGGATTGAGCGGCAGCGAGCCCTGCGTCATCAGCAGGGCGAACAGCAGCGCCAGGCCGAGCAGGTTGAACGCCAGGATCGCCAGCGCGTATTGCCACCAGTTCATCTCGGTGGCGCGGATGCCGCAGGCGCGCCAGACGCCGGCTTCCACCCCGCGCAGCGCAGGCAGCGGCTCACCTTCGATCAGGCGCGCCATAAAGCCGCCCAGCGGACGGGCCAGCAGCAGAAGCACCAGCAGGAAGCTGGCGATCAGTAAAAAGGCTGAAGCCGCCATCAGAAATCCTCCGCGTTAAACAGGGCGTAGACCAGATAGGCCAACAGCAGCAGGACCAACAGCGCACCACCAATAACGCTGAAACTCACGGGACACCTCCAGAGGTGTTGTTTTTGATAGAGGCAGTGTAGGGAGCGGGGTAGAAAGAAGATGAAAAAATCGCGCAGGCGAGTGTAAAAAAAGTATAAAAATGGCTGAAATTTCAGCGGAAATTGGGCGTGTCAACCATCAGGCCGGTGGCGAGATTGCCCCTGATGGGGAGTGAGGACGGGCGCAAGCGGGAAATAATGAACCGGATAATAACCACAATGTAACCCATGTTTAGTTAAAAATTAACTTGGCTGTAACAAAATTACGGTTCGCTGCGGCGATTAGCGATTTTTTGTGCGATTTAGTGGTCGGATGAGTAGTAAACTTTCATCAAGTACGCTAAAATTTTGTCCAGTTACCAAATTACCGATTGTTCATTTGATACGCCGACGCCGTTTTCCCTGACAAATCAACGGCAGGCGTTTTTAAGGAGGTTCGCATGTCTACTACCTATCACGCTTATTCATTGCATCGGATTCTCCTGCGCCGCAGCGCAGTGGTTATCGCGGGCATTTTGGCCCTGCCGGTGATGCTGTTCCGCAGCGATCGCGGGCGTTTTTACAGCTACCTGCACCGCGTCTGGTCAAAAACCAGCGATAAGCCGGTCTGGCTGCAGCAGGCGGAACTGGCGTCCTGCGATTTCTACTGATCCACTGCTGATCCACTGCTGATCCACTGCTGATCCACTGCTGATTCACGAAGAACCCTCGCCCTGCGGCGGGGGTTTTTTTATGCCTATAGCCGCCCCTATCAAGCGCAAGGTCGTATTCGGCAAGCCATTCTTCTACACTTTCCTCATCGGCCAACAACACGGGAGAGCGGTATGAGCGACAAGATCCCTATCGGCATCAGCGCCTGTTTACTGGGCGACGCGGTGCGTTTCGACGGCGGCCACAAGCGGCTGGCCTTTGCGGTGGAGCAGTTGGCGCCCTATGTGCGCTTTGAGCCCGTTTGCCCGGAAATGGCGATCGGCCTGCCTACGCCGCGCCCGGCGCTGCGCCTGGTGAAACAGGCGCAGCCGTGGCCGGCGATGCGCTACAGCAACGACGCCGGCGTGGATTTGACCGAGGAGATGCGCGGCTTCTCCGCGCAGCGCGTGGCGGCCTTGCAGCATCTGTGCGGGTACATCGTCTGCGCCAAGTCACCGAGCTGCGGCCTGGAGCGGGTGCGGGTCTACAGCGAAAACGGCAAGGACTCGCGTAAAAACGGCGTCGGGTTGTTTACTGCCGAACTGCTGCGCCAGATGCCGTGGCTGCCGGTGGAAGAGGACGGACGATTGCAGGATGCGGCATTGCGGGAAAACTTTATCGAGCGGGTGTACGCGTTGTACGAACTGAACATGCTGTGGCGTCAGGGGCTGACCCGCGGCGGGCTGATCGCGTTTCACAGCCGCTACAAGCTGTCGCTGCTGGCGCATTCGCAGCCGGCGTACCGCGAGCTGGGGCGCTTCGTCGCCGATATTCACCGCTGGGATTCGCTGGAGGCCTTCGCCGTGGAATACCGCAGCCGCCTGATGGCGCTGTTGGCGCACAAGGCGACGCGCCGCAATCACACCAACGTGTTGATGCACGTGCAGGGCTATTTCCGCCGTCAACTCAGTACGGCGCAGCGTCAGGAGCTGGCGCACCTGATCGACCGCTACCGGCAGGGCATGCAGCCGCTGTTGGCACCGATCGCGCTGCTCAAGCATTACATGGCGGAATACCCCGATCGCTATCTGGCAGAACAACGCTATTTCGAACCTTATCCGGAGGCGCTGCGTTTGCGTTACGGCCATTGATTGACAAGGAGTTTTATGACCACGCATCTGGTCTGGTTGCGTAACGATCTGCGTATCACCGACAACAAAGCACTGCACGCCGCCTGCAGCGATCCTGAAGCCCGGGTGCTGGCGGTGTTTATCGCCACCCCGCAGCAGTGGCGGCAACATGAGATGGCGCCGCGGCAGGCGGCGCTGATCCACGCCAGCCTGCAGGCGGTGCAGCAAGCGTTGGCGCACAAGGGCATTGCACTGCATTGCCATTCCTGTGCGGACTTTGCCGCGTCGATTGACTGGCTGGCGGACTATTGCGAGCGAGAGCAGGTGGATGCGCTGTTTTACAATTGCCAATACGAACTGAACGAACGGCGGCGCGATGCGCGGCTGGAACAGCGGTTGAGCGGCCGGGTGAGGTGCCACGGTTTCGATGACAGCCTGCTGTTGCCGCCGGGCAGCGTGTTAACCGGCGGCGGCGAGATGTACAAGGTCTATACGCCGTTTCGCAACGCCTTTCTTCAGCGCCTGACCGAGTCCGACGTGAGTTGCCTGCCGGCGCCGAAGATCCGCGCCGGTGGCGCGTTGCCTGCGCCTGAGGCGCTGGCGGCGTTCGATTACCCCACGGCGGAGACTGGGGATGGCTATCCCGCCGGCGAGGAGGCCGCGTTGCAGCGGCTGCGCGCCTTTTGCCGCGAGCAGGTGCAGGATTACCTCCGGCAGCGCGATCTGCCGGCCCTCGCCGGCACCAGCAGCCTGTCGCCTTATCTGGCGATCGGCGTGCTGTCGCCGCGCCAGTGCTTCAATCGCCTGCGCGCCGAATGCCCGCAGCTGCTGGAAGATCGCGAAAGCGGTGCCTTCGCCTGGCTCAACGAGCTGATTTGGCGCGAGTTCTATCGCCATCTGCTGGTGGCCTATCCCGAGCTGTGCCGCCATCGGCCGTTTATCGCCTGGACGGACAAAGTGCGCTGGTGCGATGACGTGGTGAAGCTGCAGGCCTGGCAGCGGGGTGAGACCGGCTACCCGATCGTCGATGCCGCCATGCGCCAGCTGAATGCCACCGGCTGGATGCACAATCGGCTGCGCATGATCAGCGCCAGTTTTCTGGTGAAGGATCTGCTGATCGACTGGCGCGCCGGGGAGCGCTATTTCATGTCGCAACTGCTGGATGGGGATCTGGCGGCCAACAACGGCGGCTGGCAGTGGGCGGCCTCCACCGGCACCGACGCCGCGCCGTATTTCCGCATCTTCAACCCGACGACTCAGGGTGAACGTTTTGATCCACAAGGCACTTTTATCCGTAAATGGTTGCCGGAACTGGCGGATGTGCCTGACAATGACATCCATCACCCCCATCGCTGGGCGGAAAAGCAGCGATGCACGCTGAACTACCCGCTGCCGATCGTCGACCATAAGCAAGCCCGGCTGGAGACGCTGGCGGCGTTCGAGGCGGCAAAACGGGGAGAGTCTTGAGGCAACTGCAAGGAGCGATGCAATGATGAAAAAGGTGCTGGCCCTGTGCCTGAGCGGCTATTCGGCGCTGGCGATCGCCGGCTTTGACGTGGTGGCGCTCGGCGTCGACGGCGGCGTCAGCGACGGCAATCTGACCTCCTACCTGATCCGCAGCGACAATCAGCCGCGGTATGTGGCGCTGGACGCCGGTTCGCTGCTGCCGGGCATCGCCAAAGGGCTGGAGAAGGGCAGCTTCCCGCAGGTGACGCCCGAGCTGGCCGCGCCTTACACGCCGCAGGGCTATGTGTTCCGGCAGTTGATCGGCAGCTACTTTATCAGCCACGGCCACCTGGACCACGTGGCGGGGCTGATCGTCGGCTCACCCGAGGACAATAAAAAAACCGTTTACGCCCAGGCGGACACCGTACTGACCCTGCGTAATCACTACTTCAACTGGAAGGCGTGGCCGAACTTTACCGACGCCGGCAACGGCTCGCGGCTGGGCACCTACCGGCTGCAAACGGTGCGGCCGCAGCAGCGGTTTACCCTCGGCCTGACCGGATTGACCGGCGTGATGTACCCGCTCAGCCACGATCGCTATCCGTCGTCGATGCTGCTGATTTCCAACGGCAGCGAGTTCTTCGCCTACTTCGGCGATACCGGGCCGGATAAGGTGGAGCAGTCGCGCGATCTCGATACCGTCTGGCGCGCGCTGGGGCCGCTTGTCGAGCAGAAGAAGCTCAAGGGCATGATTATCGAAACCTCTTACCCTAACGGGGTGGAGGATAAACATCTGTACGGCCATTTGACGCCGGCCTGGCTGCTGAAGGAGCTGAAGAACCTGACACAGTACAGCGGCGGCGATGGCTCGCTGAACGGTTTGCCGGTGGTGATCAGCCACATCAAGCCCACCCTGAAGCAGGGCGAAGACACGCGCGCCGCCATTGCGCAACAGCTGGCGCAGGGCAACGATCTGGGCGTGAAATTCATCCTGATGGCGCAGGGCGACCGGCAGACATTTTGACTATGAAGAGAGAAGAGAATGCGTAACCTCGATCTGGAACAACTGATCAACACGGAACTGAACGCCGCGGCGTTTCAGGACTACGCCCCCAACGGATTGCAGGTAGAAGGCCGCCCGCACGTGCAGCGCATCGTGACCGGCGTCACCGCCTGTCAGGCGCTACTGGACGCTGCGGTGGCGCATCAGGCCGACGCGATTATCGTGCACCACGGCTATTTCTGGAAAAACGAGGCGCCGGCGGTTCGCGGCATGAAGCGCAACCGCCTGAAAACGCTGCTGACCCACGACATCAACCTGTACGGCTACCACCTGCCGCTGGACGCGCATCCGGTGCTGGGCAACAATGCGCAGCTGGCGCAGGCGCTGGGTATTCGGGTGATTGGCGACGTCGAGCCGCTGGTGCCGCACGGCGAATTTGAACAGCCGCTGACCGGCGAAGCGCTGCAGCAGCGTATCGAAAGCCGGCTGGGGCGTGCGGTGCTGCACTGCGGCGATAACGCGCCTGAGCACATTCGCCGGGTGGCCTGGTGCACCGGTGGCGGCCAGGGCTTTATCGACAGCGCGGCGCGCTTCGGCGTCGATGCGTTCATCAGCGGTGAAGTGTCTGAGCAGACCATTCACAGCGCGCGCGAAATGGGCGTGCATTTCTTCGCCGCCGGCCACCACGCCACCGAGCGCGGCGGCGTGAAGGCGTTGGGCGACTGGCTGGCGCAGCACCACGGCTTTGATGTGACCTTTATCGATATCCCGAATCCCGCCTGATTTTTTTCTTCCCCGGATCCAGCCCGGCCTGTGCGCCGGCTGAATCCTTTTACCGCGCTATTTCCTTATTTTCCTTATGGTTGCGTTCTATTGACAGCCGGGGCCGCGTCACGCATAACTGGTGTGTTTTTCATCGCGATAATAATAAGGAGAATAAGGGTGCAACAAGCACGTTATTACCTGTTGGGTGAGAGAGCGGTAGTGCTTGAACTGTCGCCGCCGGTGACCTTACCGAGCCAGCAGCGCATCTGGGCGCTGGCGGAAAAGCTGAATCACCACCCCGACGTGCGGGAAGTGGTGCCGGGAATGAATAACCTGACGCTGTTGCTGCATACGCCGCAGGCCGACGCCGAAGCGATGCTCGCATTGCTGCAGCAAGGTTGGGAAAGCAAAGAGAGCCTGACGCCGGAATCGCGCCAGGTGGATATTCCGGTGGTCTACGGCGGGGAGCAAGGCCCCGATCTGGATGAAGTGGCGCGCCATACAGGCATGACGCCGCGGCAGGTGGTGGAATGCCACGCGGCGGCGGCCTACGTGGTCTATTTCCTCGGCTTTCAGCCGGGTTTCTCCTATTTGGGCGGCATGCCGGAACAACTGGCGACGCCGCGCCGCGCTGAGCCGCGTCTGGCGGTGGCGGCCGGCTCCGTCGGCATCGGCGGCGGCCAGACCGGCATCTATCCGCTGGTGACGCCCGGCGGCTGGCAGCTGATTGGCCGCACGCCGCTGGCGCTGTTCAATCCGCATGAAATGCCGCCGACGCTGCTGCGCCCGGGCGATAACGTGCGCTTCGTGCCGCAGAAGGAGGGCGTATGCTGATTATTCTGCGTGCCGGCATCTATACCACGGTGCAGGATTTGGGCCGCGAGGGATTCCGCCGCCTGGGCATCAGCACCGGCGGGGCGCTGGATCAACCGGCGTTGAAGATCGCCAACCTGCTGGTGGGCAATGCGCCTGAGGCCGCCGGGCTGGAGATCACCCTCGGCCAGTTCAGCGCCGAGTTTACCCGCCCTGGCTGGATCGCCCTGACCGGCGCCGGCTGCGACGCGCAGCTGGACGGCAAGCCGCTGTGGACCGGCTGGCGCTACCCGGTGAAAAAGGGGCAGCGGCTGGCGCTGGGCACGCCGAAACGCGGCATGCGCAGCTACCTGGCGATCTCGGGCGGCATCGCCGTGCCGGAAATGCTGGGCTCGTGCAGCACCGACATGAAAGCCGCCTTTGGCGGCCACGAAGGCCGTAACCTGAAGGACGGCGATCGGCTGCCGCTGGGCAAATCCACCGCGCTGCCGCAACACCGCAGCGGCGTGAAGCAGCTGCTGTTCACCAACCGCATCCGCGCGCTGCCGGGGCCGGAGTACGCCGAATTCAGCGAAGAGGCGCAGGACACGTTCTGGCGCACCGCCTGGCAGCTCAGCCCGCAGAGCAACCGCATGGGCTACCGCCTGCACGGCGGTACGCCGCTGGAGCGCACCACCGACCGCGAGATGCTGTCGCACGGCCTGCTGCCCGGTGTGGTGCAGGTGCCGCACAACGGCCAGCCGATCGTGCTGATGGCCGATGCGCAAACCACCGGCGGTTACCCGCGTATCGCCTGCGTGATCGAGGCCGATCTCTACCACTTGGCGCAGATCCGTCTCGGCGAACCGATCCACTTCGTTCTCTGCTCACTGACGGAGGCGCAGCGCGCCAAGGCTGAGCAGGATCTCTTCCTTCGACAGATTGCCTGGGGGTTACATGATCGTTGATTTGAACGCCGATCTCGGCGAAGGCTGCGCCAACGACCAGGCGCTGTTGCAATTGGTGAGTTCGGCCAACATCGCCTGCGGCTTCCACGCCGGCGATGCGCAGACCATGCGTCAGTCGGTGCGCTGGGCATTGCAGTACGGCGTGGCGATCGGCGCTCACCCGAGTTTTCCCGATCGGGAGAACTTCGGCCGCACCCGCATGCAGCTGCCGCCGGAAACGGTGTACGCGCAGGTGGTGTATCAGCTCGGGGCGCTGGCGGCCATCGCCCGTGCCGAGGGCGGGGTGATGGTGCACGTTAAGCCGCACGGCATGCTGTACAACCAGGCGGCGGTTGAGCCGGCGCTGGCGGAAGCGATCGCCCGGGCGGTGCAGGCGGTCGATCCGGCGTTGCGGCTGGTGGGGCTGGCCGGCAGCGAGCTGATCCGCGCCGGGGAACAACTCGGTCTGACCACCCGGCAGGAGGTATTCGCCGATCGCGGGTATCAGGCCGACGGCACGCTGGTGCCGCGCGGTTTGCCGGGGGCGTTGATCGAAGATGACGAACAGGCGCTGGCGCAAACCCTGGAGATGGTGCGCCATCACCGGGTGCGCAGCGTTGATGGCGTCTGGGCCGCCGTTCAGGCGGAAACCGTCTGCCTGCATGGGGACGGCGAGCATGCGCTGGCGTATGCGCGCAAGCTGCGGGACAGTTTTGTTCAGCAGGGGATCCGCGTCAGCGCGGAGCAGTAAAGCAAGACACAACATCACAAGCAAAAAACTATTAGAAAATATCGAGGGAAGACTATGGAACAGGCCGTGAATCTCTGGCCACTGATTGGCATCGCCGCCATCGTGGTCGGATTTGTATTGCGTTTCAACCCGGTGCTGGTGGTGATCGCCGCCGGCATCATCACCGGTTTGGCGGCGCTGATGCCGCTGGACGTCATTCTGGAAAAGCTCGGCGAGGGCTTTCTCAACACCCGTAACCTGCCGCTGATCCTGCTGCTGCCGCTGGCGGTGATTGGCCTGCTGGAACGCCACGGGCTGAAAGAGCGGGCGCAGGCGTGGATCGCTAAGATCAAAAGCGCCACTGCCGGCCGTTTGCTGATCGTGTACCTGTTCGTGCGCGAGATTACCGCGGCGATGGGACTGACCAGCCTGGGCGGGCATCCGCAGATGGTGCGGCCGCTGCTGGCGCCGATGGCGGAAGGGGCGACGGAAAACCGCTACGGCGAGCTGCCGGAGCGCACGCGCCACCGTCTGCGCGCCATGTCGGCCGCGACCGACAACGTCGGGCTGTTCTTCGGCGAAGATATCTTCGTGGCCTTCGGCGCGATCATCTTCATGCACAACTTTATGCTGGAGTCCGGCGGCATTCAGACCGAGCCGCTGCATATTGCGCTGTGGGGCATTCCGACCGCGATTTTCGCTTTCCTGATCCACGCGTTCCGGCTGTATCGAATGGATAAACGGCTGAGCGCTGAGCTGGCGCAGCTGAATCAGGCGGCGCTGCAGGCGAAGGGGGAGGCACGATGAACTTCCAGCAACAATACCTCTACTGGCTGGCCGGTGCGGTGCTGCTGATTGTGGCGGTGATGTCCTTCCGCGATCGCGCCAACCCGCGCCGCATCACCACCGGGCTGTTTTGGGGGCTGTACGGCCTGGTGTTCCTGGTCGGCGACTGGACTTACCGCCTGTTGGGCGACGTGCTGGGCGAGGGCAGCAACGAAAAACGCGTGCTGCATATCATCGTTGGCGGGGTGGTAGTGGTGATGGCCCTGATTGCCGGCTTCGGCGGCGTGCGCCTCGGCAGCTATCACCAGCGGACGCCGCAGGAGCGCGAGGCCAGCGCCAAGCGCCTGGGCAACAAGCTGTTTATCCCCGCTCTGGCGATCCCGGTGGTGACGGTGATCGGCGTGCTGCTGTTCAACAACGTGCCGGCATTGCAAAGCGCGGTGTTCGGCAGCGGCAACCACGCGACGCTGATCACCCTGTTCTCGATGACCGTTGGTTGCCTGCTTGGCCTGGCGATCGCGGTGAAAATGACCCACGAGAAGGCGCTGCAGCCGGTGCAGGAAGCGCGGCGTTTGCTGGATTCGATCGGCTGGGCGTTCATTCTGCCGCAGATCCTCGCCACGTTGGGGCTGCTGTTTACCGTCGCCGGCGTCGGCACCGCGATCTCGCATTTGACCCAGGAGTATCTGGCGGTCGATAACCGCTTTATCGCCGTGGCAGTCTACGCTATCGGTATGGCGGTGCTGACCATGGTGATGGGCAACGCCTTCGCCGCTTTCCCGATCGTTACCGCCGGTATCGGCATTCCGATCCTGGTGCTGCAACACGGCGGTAACCCGGCGGTGATGGCGGCGATCGGCATGTTCTCCGGCTATTGCGGCACCCTGATGACGCCGATGGCGGCGAACTTCAACATCGTGCCGGCGGCGCTGCTGGAGCTGCCGGACAAGAATGCGGTGATCAAGGCACAGGTGCCGACCGGCGTGCTGCTGCTGTTGGTTAACGTGTTCCTGCTGTATTTCCTGATGTTCCTGTAGGAGTAAGGATGCAAAAAGTATTGATTACCGGCTTTGAGCCGTTTGGTGGCGAGCGCCTCAACCCCTCCTGGGAAGTGGTGAAGCAGCTCAATGATATGGAGCTGGTCGGCACGCGCATCGTGGCGCGCCAGCTGCCGTGCGTGTTCGGCGCGGCGCTGGACGCGCTCAATGCGGCGATCGACGAGGTGCAGCCGGTGATGGTGCTGGCTATCGGCCAGGCCGGCGGCCGTACCGACATCACGATTGAACGGGTGGCGATCAACGTCGACGACGCGCGTATCCCCGACAATCAGGGGCAGCAACCGGTGGACGAGCCGATCGTCGCCGGCGGTCCGGCGGCCTATTTCAGTACCTTGCCGATTAAAGCGATGGTCAGTTCGATGCGCGAGGCCGGCATTCCGGCCGCCGTTTCGCAGACTGCCGGCACCTATGTGTGCAACCATGTCATGTATGGCCTGCTGCACCGTTTGAGCGGCCAGCGCGAGGTCAAGGGCGGGTTTATCCATATCCCGTACCTGCCGGAGCAGGCGGCGGCACACCCCGGTGCGCCGAGCATGGCGGCCTCGACGGTGCTGTTTGCATTGGAGTTGGCCGTTTCCATCGCTTTGCAGGTGGAACACGATCTGAAAGTGGTGGGCGGCGCGACGCATTAATCATGTCATCCCCGGCGCATCGGGCTGCGCCGGGTCTATGCAAGGAGTGGTCTATGCCGGAAGGACCGGAGATTCGCCGGGCGGCGGACAAACTGGCGGCGGCGGTGATCGATCAGCCGCTGACCGCCGTCGATTTCGCTTTTCCCCAGCTGAAACACTATCGCCAGCGTCTGCTCGGCGAGCATATCGTCGCCATTGAGCCGCGCGGCAAGGCGCTGCTGACCCATTTCTCCAATGGGCTGACAATGTACAGCCATAACCAGCTGTACGGCGTGTGGAAAGTGGCGGCGGCAGGGGAGACGCCGGAGACCAAGCGCGATCTTCGGGTGCGGCTGGAAACCGCCCGCAGCGCGATATTGCTCTACAGCGCTTCCGACATTACCGTCGGGCCGCGCGAGGAAATAGAGCAACACCCGTTTTTGCAACGCATCGGCCCTGACGTGTTGGACATGTCGCTGACGGTAGACGATGTGGCGGAGCGGTTGCTGACGCCGCGTTTTCGCCGCAGGCAGCTGGGGGGCATGCTGCTCGACCAGGCGTTTCTTGCCGGATTGGGCAATTATCTGCGCGCCGAAATCCTGTGGCAGGCCGAATTGGCGCCGCAGCACAAACCGCAGGATCTGACGCCAGAGGCGCTGCGTCGCCTGGCGGAGGCATTGCTGGCGGTGCCGCGCCTTTCTTACCAGACGCGCGGGCAGGCGGATGACAACCGGCATCACGGCGCGCTGTTTCGCTTCAAGGTATTTCATCGCAGCGGCGAGCCCTGCGAACGCTGCGGTGGGATGATCGTGCGTACCGAACTGTCGTCGCGGCCGTTTTATTGGTGCCCGGGCTGCCAGAAATAACCAAAAAAAACGCCGCCCGAAGGGGCGGCGCTGTGCGGTTTCAGCCGGGAAAGCGGCTTACTTGTTTTTCAGCTGGGATTTGAAATCGCGTTCGGCATAGCCGGTGTACAGCTGACGCGGACGGGCAATTTTGATGCCTTCGTCGTGCATTTCGTTCCAGTGGGCGATCCAGCCGATGGTGCGCGCGATGGCGAAGATCACGGTGAACATGGAAGAAGGAATGCCCATCGCCTTCAGGATGATGCCGGAGTAGAAGTCGACGTTCGGGTACAGTTTCTTCTCGATGAAGTACGGATCGTTCAGCGCGATGTGTTCCAGCTCCATCGCGACCTGCAGCAGGTTGTCGTCCTTCTTGTTCAGCTCTTTCAGCACTTCGTGACAGGTTTCGCGCATCACGGTAGCGCGCGGATCGTAGTTCTTGTACACGCGGTGGCCAAAGCCCATCAGGCGGAAGGAGTCGTTCTTGTCCTTGGCGCGCTTGATGAATTCCGGAATGTGCTCGACGGTCTTGATCTCTTCCAGCATTTTCAGCGCCGCTTCGTTGGCGCCGCCGTGAGCCGGTCCCCACAGGGAGGCGATGCCGGCCGCGATGCAGGCGAACGGGTTGGCGCCGGAAGAGCCGGCGGTGCGCACGGTCGAGGTAGAGGCGTTCTGCTCATGGTCGGCGTGCAGGATCAGAATGCGGTCCATGGCGCGTTCCAGCACCGGGTTCACCACGTACTCTTCGCACGGGGTGGCGAACATCATGTGCAGGAAGTTGCCGGCATAGGACAGATCGTTGCGCGGGTAAACGAACGGCTGGCCCAGGGAATATTTGTAGCACATCGCCGCCACGGTCGGCATTTTGGACAGCAGACGGAACGCGGTGATTTCACGGTGACGCTCGTTGTTGACGTCCAGCGCATCGTGGTAGAACGCCGCCAGCGCGCCGGTCACGCCGCACAGCACCGCCATCGGGTGCGAGTCACGACGGAAACCACGGAACAGATGGGTGATCTGGTCGTGGATCATGGTGTGGCGGGTGACGGTGGTCTTGAAGGTCTCGAACTCTTCCGGCGTCGGGGTCTCGCCGTACAGCAGGATGTAGCACACTTCCAGATAGGAAGATTCTTTCGCCAGCTGCTCGATAGGGAAGCCGCGGTGCAGCAGCACGCCTTTGTCGCCGTCGATGAAGGTAATCTTGGATTCGCAAGAAGCGGTGGAGGTAAAGCCGGGATCAAATGTGAAATAACCTTTGGAACCCAGAGCGCGGACATCGAGGACATCAGGGCCCAGTGTCGGTGTCAATACGCCCAGTTCGATCGGAGCTTCGCTGTCGTTAATGGTTAGCGTCGCTTTCTTATCAGTCATTTACTGTCTCCTTAGCGCCTTATTTTAAAAACCACTAACAACTGAAATACCTTAAATCTCTGCAGGTTGCCCGCAAAAAAATGGTGCGGACGCTAACTCTGTGAGCGACTGCGCAACTGTGCGCGGGTAGGGTACAGAGTGCTGACCAGGCGAACGAGACGGGTGACCAGTTGTTAACGATTCATAGTAATTCGTTATAGTCTGTTAATCTTACCTATGAGCTGTTCGAAGAGATGTGAACCTATCCCAATAATCTGTTTTTATTTGCTTTATTTGCTTTTTGACGCTGGCAAAATCGAGCGGGAAACAACGGCTATTGGGATAGGTTCGTCAAATACACTGTTGCATAACTCGAACCCGGGGGGAAGTGTATCTGCTGACCCATAGCGCATCATAGGACCGTTTGTGCCCCTATATGTAATGGAAATGTTGATCTCTTGTCAAATCAGATAATTAATTTTGCACTAATTGTGAAATCCGTGATCTGAATCACTGTTCGGGGGAAATGTTATCAAAGCGGTTGTATGAGAATTGTAATCAGAATGTGATCCTCCTATACTGCCGCCAGGTCTCCGGATTACCCTGAAGTAGGAGCACCCAGCGTTATAAATGCGCGCCGTTTGAGCACAGAGGATGTTGATGTTTGAGCGCGTGACGTGTAAGGGTTTTAGGCTCTTAACGCTGTCTGATCCCCGCCCAGGCCCGGAGGAAGGAAAATAATAAGAGCTGTGTGGGCAAATACGTGAAAAAACAACGACCTGTCAACTTGGATCTGCAAACGATCCGGTTCCCTGTAACTGCGATAGCGTCTATCTTACACCGAGTCTCTGGCGTAATTACCTTCGTTGCCGTGGGTATCCTCCTCTGGCTGCTGGGCCTGTCACTCTCTTCCCAAGAGGGGTTCCTGCAGGCGGCCGCCATCATGAATAGCTTCATCGTCAAATTCATATTCTGGGGCATCCTCACGGCGCTGGCCTATCACATTTGCGGTGGCATCCGTCACTTGTTAATGGATTTTGGCTACATCGAAGAGAGTTTGGCCGCCGGTACCCGTTCCGCCCAGGTGGCGATCGGTCTGACCGTCGTGCTGTCAGTTCTGGCTGGAGTCCTCGTATGGTAAACAACGTTTCTGCATTAGGGCGCAACGGCGTGCACGATTGGCTGCTGCTGCGCGCTTCCGCTATCATCATCACCCTGTACGTCCTGTATATCCTGGGCTTTTTCGTCACGGCCCCGGAACTCACTTATGACATCTGGCGCGGTTTCTTCGCCACTTCCATTACGAAAGTGTTCACTCTGCTGACCTTGCTGTCGATTCTGGTGCACGCCTGGATCGGGCTGTGGCAGGTGCTGACGGACTACGTCAAGCCGCTGGCGGTTCGCCTGGTGTTGCAGCTGGCTGTCGTGGTCGCGTTACTGGTCTATTTACTGTACGGAACAATCGTAGTGTGGGGTGCTTAAATGAAACTGCCAGTCAGAGAGTTTGATGCCGTCGTAATCGGCGCCGGCGGTGCGGGCATGCGTGCCGCGCTGCAAATTTCCCAAGCGGGCTCGACCTGTGCTCTGCTGTCCAAAGTTTTCCCGACCCGTTCCCATACCGTGTCCGCACAGGGCGGCATCACCGTCGCGCTGGGCAACAGCCACGAGGACAACTGGGAATGGCATATGTACGACACGGTGAAAGGTTCCGACTATATCGGTGACCAGGACGCCATCGAATATATGTGTAAAACCGGCCCGGAAGCGATTCTGGAACTGGAACACATGGGCCTGCCGTTCTCTCGTCTGGACGACGGCCGCATCTATCAGCGCCCGTTCGGCGGCCAATCGCTGAACTTCGGCGGCGAGCAGGCGGCGCGTACCGCAGCCGCAGCTGACCGTACCGGCCACGCGCTGCTGCACACCCTGTACCAACAGAACCTGAAAAACCACACCACCATCTTCTCCGAGTGGTATGCGCTTGATCTGGTGAAAAACCAGGACGGCGCGGTGGTCGGCACCACGGCTATCTGCATCGAAACCGGTGAAGTGGTTTACTTCAAAGCCAAGGCCACCGTGCTGGCGACCGGCGGCGCAGGCCGTATTTATCAGTCCACCACCAACGCCCACATTAACACCGGCGACGGTGTCGGCATGGCGCTGCGCGCCGGCGTGCCGGTGCAGGACATGGAAATGTGGCAGTTCCACCCGACCGGCATCGCCGGCGCGGGCGTGCTGGTGACCGAAGGCTGCCGCGGCGAAGGCGGTTACCTGCTGAACAAACACGGCGAGCGCTTCATGGAGCGTTATGCGCCGAACGCCAAAGATCTGGCGGGCCGCGACGTGGTTGCCCGTTCGATCATGATCGAAATCCGCGAAGGCCGCGGCTGCGACGGCCCTTGGGGCCCGCACGCCAAGCTGAAGCTGGATCACTTGGGTAAAGACGTGCTGGAATCCCGTCTGCCGGGCATTCTGGAACTGTCCCGCACCTTCGCGCACGTCGATCCGGTGAAAGAGCCGATCCCGGTTATCCCAACCTGTCACTATATGATGGGCGGCATTCCGACCAAAGTGACCGGCCAGGCGCTGACCGTGAACGAGAAAGGCGAAGACGTGGTGATCCCGGGGCTGTTCGCCGTGGGGGAAATCGCCTGCGTATCGGTGCACGGCGCCAACCGCTTGGGCGGCAACTCGCTGCTCGACCTGGTGGTGTTCGGCCGTTCCGCCGGCATGCACCTGCAGGAATCGCTGGAAGAGCAGGGCGAGAGCCGTGACGCCAGCGACTCCGACGTGGAAGCCTCGCTGGACCGTCTGAACCGTTGGAACAACACCCGTTCCGGCGAAGACCCTGTCGAAATTCGCAAAGCGCTGCAGTCTTGCATGCAGCACAACTTCTCGGTATTCCGCGAAGGTGATGCGATGGCCAAGGGCCTGGAAGAACTGAAAGTGATCCGTGAACGTCTGAAGAACGCACGCCTGGACGATACCTCCAGCGAGTTCAACACCCAGCGCATCGAATGCCTGGAGTTGGATAACCTGATGGAGACCGCGTATTCCACCGCCGTGTCGGCCAACTTCCGTACCGAGAGCCGTGGCGCACACAGCCGCTTCGACTACCCGGAACGCGATGACGCCAACTGGCTGTGCCATTCGCTGTATCTGCCGCAATCGGAAAGCATGACGCGTCGTGAAGTGAACATGCAACCGAAGCTGCGCCCGGCATTCCCGCCGAAAGTGCGTTCTTACTAATTGCGGAGATCGACAGATGAAACTCGAATTTTCCATTTATCGCTACAACCCGGATGTCGATGACGCGCCGCACATGCAGGACTACACCCTGGAAGCGGAAGAAGGTCGCGACATGATGCTGCTGGATGCGTTGATCCAGCTGAAAGAAAAAGACCCAACCCTGTCGTTCCGTCGCTCATGCCGCGAAGGCGTCTGCGGTTCCGATGGCCTGAACATGAACGGTAAAAACGGCCTGGCGTGCATCACCCCGATTTCGTCGCTGCGCAAAGGCAACGGCAAGATCGTGATCCGTCCGCTGCCGGGCCTGCCGGTGGTGCGCGATCTGGTGGTGGATATGGGCCAGTTCTACACCCAGTATGAAAAGATCAAGCCATACCTGCTGAACGACGGCAAGAACCCGCCGGCGCGCGAACATCTGCAGTCGCCGGAGCAGCGCGCCAAGCTGGACGGCCTGTACGAGTGCATTCTGTGCGCCTGCTGCTCGACCTCTTGCCCATCGTTCTGGTGGAACCCGGACAAGTTCATCGGCCCAGCCGGTCTGTTGGCGGCGTATCGCTTCCTGATCGACAGCCGTGACACGGAAACGCAAGAACGTTTAGATGATCTGGACGACGCTTTTAGTGTTTTCCGCTGCCATAGCATTATGAATTGTGTCAGTGTATGTCCTAAAGGCTTGAATCCGACGCGTGCGATCGGGCATATCAAGTCCATGCTGCTGCAACGCGGCGCATAAACGGAATGAGATGCTGCGCCGGGCTCTTTTCCGGCGCACATCCCATAGGGGAGGGAACCTCTAAAAACTGACCCGCGGCTGCGGCGCTATGCAGCCTGGTTCTTCCGCCGGTTTTTAGAGGTTCCTTGTAAGGGACCGCAAGGTCCATAACAGAACGTATCGGGCCGTCATGGCCGCAAGTACGTCGAGTGAACCGTTTTACGGCAAACCGTATTCATCACGGTAATTATGTTAACCACGGCGAAAACTAAAGCTTCAAAGCTTAAGGGATCATGATGCAGAACGGCGCAATGAAGGCCTGGCTGGATTCCTCCTATCTGGCGGGCGCGAACCAGTCTTACATAGAGCAGCTCTATGAAGACTTCTTAACCGATCCGGGTTCCGTTGAAGATAGCTGGCGTTCCATTTTTCAACAGCTACCAACCGCGGGTGTCAAACCCGATCAGCTTCACTCTCAAACGCGCGATTACTTCCGCCGCCTGGCGAAAGACTCCGCGCGCTACAATACCACCATCACCGATCCGGAAACCGACGCCAAACAGGTCAAGGTACTGCAGCTGATAAACGCCTTCCGCTTCCGCGGACATCAGCATGCCAACCTCGATCCGCTCGGCCTGTGGCAGCGCGAGCAAGTTCCTGACCTTGATCCCGCTTACCACAACCTGACCGAAGCCGATTTCCAGGAAACCTTCAACGTGGGCTCTTTCGCCATCGGCAAAGAAACCATGAAGCTGGGCGATCTGTACGCCGCGCTGAAGCAGACCTATTGCGGGTCGATCGGCGCTGAGTACATGCACATCACCAACACCGAAGAGAAACGCTGGATCCAGCAGCGCATCGAGTCGGTGGTGGGGCGCGCCAGCTTTACCGCCGACGAAAAACGCCGTTTCCTGAACGAGCTGACCGCGGCAGAAGGCCTGGAACGTTACCTGGGCGCCAAATTCCCGGGTGCCAAACGCTTCTCGCTGGAAGGCGGCGACGCGCTGGTGCCGATGCTGAAAGAGATGGTGCGCCACGCCGGTAAGAACGGCACGCGCGAAGTGGTGTTGGGCATGGCCCACCGCGGCCGTCTGAACGTGCTGATCAACGTGCTGGGCAAAAAGCCGGCCGACCTGTTCGACGAATTCGCCGGCAAGCATAAAGAACACCTCGGCACCGGTGACGTGAAATATCACCAGGGCTTCTCTTCCGACGTGGAAACCGAAGGCGGCATGGTTCACCTGGCGCTGGCGTTCAACCCGTCGCACCTGGAGATCGTCAGCCCGGTGGTTATGGGCTCGGTACGCGCCCGTCGCGATCGTCTGGACGAAGCGCGCAGCAACATGGTACTGCCGATCACCATCCACGGCGACGCCGCCATCACCGGCCAGGGCGTGGTTCAGGAAACCCTGAACATGTCTCAGGCTCGCGGCTACGAAGTGGGCGGCACCGTGCGTATCGTCATCAACAACCAGGTTGGCTTCACCACCTCCAACCCGCTGGATGCGCGCTCTACCGAATACTGCACCGACATCGCCAAAATGGTTCAGTCGCCGATCTTCCACGTTAACGCGGACGATCCGGAGGCCGTGGCCTTCGTCACCCGCCTGGCGTTGGATTTCCGTAACACCTTTAAGCGTGACGTGATGATCGATCTGGTCTGCTACCGTCGCCATGGGCACAACGAGGCCGACGAGCCGAGCGCCACCCAGCCGGTGATGTATCAGAAGATCAAGAAACACCCTACGCCGCGCAAAATCTACGCTGACGTTCTGACCGAGCAGAAAGTGGCCAGCCTGGAAGATGCCACGGAAATGGTCAACCTGTACCGCGACGCGCTCGACCGCGGCGATTGCGTGGTTGAAGAATGGCGTCCGATGAATCTGCACTCCTTCACTTGGTCTCCGTACCTGAACCACGAGTGGGACGAAGAGTACCCGAGTAAGGTTGAGATGAAGCGTCTGCAGGAGCTGGCACGTCGCATCAGCACCGTGCCGGAAGCGATCGAAATGCAGTCGCGCGTGGCGAAAATCTACGCTGACCGCGCCGAGATGGCGGCGGGCAACAAGCCGTTCGACTGGGGCGCTGCCGAAACGCTGGCTTACGCTACCATGGCGGATGAAGGCATCCCGATCCGCATCTCCGGTGAAGACGCCGGCCGCGGTACCTTCTTCCACCGTCACGCGGTGGTGCACAACCAGAAAAACGGTTCCGTCTACGTTCCGCTGGCGAACATCCATAGCGGCCAGGGCGAATTCAAGGTCTGGGACTCCGTGCTGTCTGAAGAAGCGGTGCTGGCGTTCGAATACGGTTACGCCACGGCGGAACCGCGCACGCTGACCATCTGGGAAGCGCAGTTCGGTGACTTCGCCAACGGCGCGCAGGTCGTTATCGACCAGTTCATCAGCTCCGGCGAGCAAAAATGGGGCCGCATGTGCGGTCTGGTGATGCTGCTGCCGCACGGTTATGAAGGCCAGGGCCCTGAGCACTCTTCCGCGCGTCTGGAGCGTTATCTGCAGCTGTGCGCAGAGCAGAACATGCAGGTGTGCGTCCCGTCCACGCCGGCGCAGGTTTACCATATGCTGCGTCGTCAGGCGCTGCGCGGTATGCGTCGTCCGCTGGTGGTGATGTCGCCGAAGTCGCTGCTGCGTCACCCGCTGGCGATTTCTTCGCTGGACGAACTGGCCAACGGCACCTTCCTGCCGGCGATCGGCGAGATCGACGACTTGGATCCGAAAGCGGTCAAGCGCGTCGTGCTGTGCTCCGGCAAGGTCTACTACGACCTGCTGGAACAGCGTCGCAAGAACGAGCAGAAAGACGTGGCCATCGTGCGTATCGAGCAGCTGTATCCGTTCCCGCATCAGGCCGTGCAGGCCGTGCTGGAGCAATACTCGCACGTGCATGATTTCGTCTGGTGTCAGGAAGAGCCGCTGAACCAGGGCGCCTGGTACTGCAGCCAACACAACTTCCGTGAAGTGGTGCCGTTCGGGGCTTCTTTACGCTACGCAGGACGTCCGGCCTCCGCTTCTCCGGCGGTGGGCTATATGTCCGTACACCAGAAGCAGCAGCAGGCTCTGGTGAACGACGCGCTGAATATTGACTAATGTTCGCTCGCTTGCCGGCCGAGAGCCGGCAAGCAGATGATAAAAAACTTAAGGGAAAGCTAAATGAGTAGCGTAGATATTCTGGTTCCTGACCTTCCTGAATCGGTTGCCGATGCGACCGTAGCCACCTGGCACAAAAAACCGGGCGACAGCGTGCAGCGTGATGAAGTCCTGGTTGAAATCGAAACCGACAAAGTGGTGTTGGAAGTGCCGGCCAGTGAAGCGGGCATTCTCGATGCTATCGTGGAAGAAGAGGGCGCGACCGTGCTGTCTCGCCAGCTGCTCGGCCGCATCCGTCCGGGCGACAGCTCCGGCAAGCCGACCGCTGAGAAGAGCCAAGAGAAAGAAGCCACGCCTGCGCAGCGCGCTACCGCGAGCCTGGAAGAAGAAAGCAATGACGCGCTCAGCCCGGCGATTCGCCGCCTGATCGCCGAACACGATCTCGATGCCGGCGCCATCAAGGGCACCGGCGTGGGTGGCCGCATCACGCGTGAAGACGTGGAAGCGCACCTGGCCAAAGGCGGCGCCGCTGCCAAACCGGCCGCCGCCGCTGAAGCCGCACCGCAGCTTGCTCTGGCCGGCCGCAGCGAAAAACGCGTGCCGATGACCCGCCTGCGCAAACGCGTCGCCGAGCGTCTGCTGGAAGCGAAGAACAGCACCGCGATGCTGACCACCTTCAACGAAATCAACATGCAGCCGATCATGGATCTGCGCAAGCAGTACGGCGAAGCCTTCGAGAAGCGTCACGGCGTGCGTCTGGGCTTCATGTCCTTCTACATCAAGGCGGTGGTTGAAGCGCTGAAGCGTTTCCCGGAAGTGAACGCGTCGATCGACGGTTCCGACGTGGTTTACCACAACTACTTCGACATCAGCATCGCGGTTTCTACCCCGCGCGGCCTGGTGACGCCGGTACTGCGCGATGTGGACGCCATGAGCATGGCTGACATCGAGAAGAAAATCAAAGAGCTGGCCGTTAAGGGCCGCGACGGCAAACTGACCGTGGAAGAGCTGACTGGCGGTAACTTCACCATTACCAACGGCGGCGTATTCGGCTCCCTGATGTCCACCCCGATCATTAACCCGCCGCAGAGCGCCATCCTGGGCATGCACGCCATCAAAGATCGCCCAATGGCGGTCAATGGTCAGGTGGTGATCCAGCCGATGATGTATCTGGCGCTGTCTTATGACCACCGCCTGATCGACGGTAAAGAATCCGTCGGTTATCTGGTGACGGTCAAAGAGATGCTGGAAGATCCGGCTCGTCTGCTGCTGGACGTCTAGTAACCCTTGCCGGGCGCGGCATGCCGCGCCCGCACTCTGTGCTATGTGGCCGGAAAACCATGCGGTTTACCGCGTAATAATGGTCCGGCTAAAAACCTTCAGAACTGAATGGATAGAACATCATGAATTTACACGAATATCAGGCAAAACAGCTGTTTGCTCGGTATGGCATGCCGGCACCAACCGGTTACGCCTGTACCACTCCGCGTGAAGCAGAAGAAGCTGCATCCAAAATCGGCTCCGGCCCGTGGGTGGTGAAATGTCAGGTTCATGCTGGCGGCCGCGGTAAAGCGGGCGGCGTTAAAGTCGTCAACAGCAAAGAAGATATCCGTGCCTTCGCGGAAGCCTGGTTGGGCAAGCGTCTGGTGACTTACCAGACTGACGCGCTGGGCCAGCCGGTTCACCAGATCCTGGTAGAAGCGGCGACCGACATCGATAAGGAACTGTACCTGGGCGCGGTCGTGGATCGTTCTACCCGTCGCGTGGTGTTCATGGCGTCTACCGAAGGCGGCGTGGAAATCGAGAAGGTGGCGGAAGAAACCCCTGAACTGATCCACAAAATGACCATCGATCCGCTGGCGGGTCCACAGCCTTATCAGGGCCGTGAGCTGGCCTTCAAACTGGGCCTGACCGGTAAGCAAGTCAGCCAGTTCGCCAAGATCTTCATGGGCCTGGCGACGCTGTTCCTGGAGCGTGACCTGGCGATGGTTGAGATCAACCCGCTGGTGATCACCAAGCAGGGCGATCTGGTGTGCCTGGACGGCAAACTGGGCGCCGACGGCAACGCCCTGTTCCGCCAGCCGGAACTGCGTGAAATGCGTGACCCTTCCCAGGAAGACGAGCGTGAATCCCGTGCGGCTCAGTGGGAGCTGAACTACGTTGCCCTCGACGGCAACATCGGCTGCATGGTTAACGGCGCCGGTCTGGCGATGGGTACCATGGACATCGTTAAACTGCACGGCGGCGAACCGGCCAACTTCCTGGACGTTGGCGGCGGCGCGACCAAAGAGCGCGTGACCGAAGCGTTCAAAATCATCCTGTCCGACGACAAGGTGAAAGCGGTTCTGGTTAACATCTTCGGTGGTATCGTACGTTGCGATCTGATCGCCGACGGCATCATCGGCGCAGTGGCCGAAGTGGGCGTTAACGTCCCGGTGGTGGTGCGCTTGGAAGGGAATAACGCCGAACTGGGCGCCAAGAAACTGGCGGACAGCGGCCTGAATATCATTGCTGCGACCAGCCTGACTGATGCGGCTCAGCAAGTTGTTGCAGCAGTGGAGGGTAAATAATGTCCATTTTAATCGATAAGAACACCAAGGTAATTTGCCAGGGCTTCACCGGTAGCCAGGGGACTTTCCACTCCGAACAAGCTATCGCTTACGGCACCAAAATGGTTGGCGGCGTAACCCCGGGCAAAGGCGGCACTCAGCACCTGGGCCTGCCGGTGTTCAACACCGTGCGCGAAGCGGTTGAAGCGACCGGCGCCACTGCCTCGGTCATCTACGTTCCAGCGCCGTTCTGCAAAGACTCCATCCTGGAAGCGATCGATGCCGGCATCAAACTGATCATCACCATCACCGAAGGCATCCCGACCCTGGACATGCTGACCGTGAAAGTGAAGCTGGACGAAGCCGGCGTGCGCATGATCGGGCCGAACTGCCCTGGCGTGATCACCCCGGGCGAGTGCAAAATCGGCATCATGCCTGGCCACATCCACCTGCCGGGCAAAGTGGGCATCGTTTCCCGCTCCGGCACCCTGACCTATGAAGCGGTGAAACAAACCACCGATGCCGGTCTGGGCCAGTCCACCTGCGTGGGCATCGGCGGCGACCCGATCCCGGGCTCCAACTTCATCGATATCCTGAAGATGTTCCAGCAGGATCCGCAGACCGAAGCGATCGTGATGATCGGTGAGATCGGCGGCAGCGCTGAAGAAGAAGCGGCAGCTTACATCAAAGAACACGTCACCAAACCGGTTGTCGGCTACATCGCCGGCGTGACCGCGCCGAAAGGCAAGCGTATGGGCCACGCGGGCGCCATCATCGCAGGCGGCAAAGGCACGGCGGACGAGAAGTTTGCTGCGCTGGAAGCCGCGGGCGTGAAAACCGTTCGCAGCCTGGCGGACATCGGCGACGCGGTAAAAGCGGTGCTGAAGCGCTAAGAATTTAGTACGAAATAACAATATCTCGACATGTTTGGCCACCCATAGGGTGGCCTTTTTTATGGGCGAAGATCAGAAGTCGTTGAGCGCCTTGATCAATGCGATCCGATCCTGCAGGCGACGCTGTTGCACCGGATCCGCGGCGGCTTGCCGCTGTTGATCCAGAGAGGTGAGGGCGGCGCGGTAATCGTCGGCGTTGCGGAACAGCGCGTCTTTGACGTTGATCGACGCGACGTTGGTGTAGCGGCCGTCGTCGGTGGTCGGCACCTGGATGACGCCCTCGTTGAGCAGCCGTTTGACGATCGCCCGCTGCGGTTCGTAATCCTCCATGCCGATCAGCTTCCAGCGCCGCGGCGGCACGCCCTGATAGTGGCCGTATTTCACCTCCGTCAGGTAGCGCAGAGTCAGGTGGCGGATAGTACCTTCTTCTTCACCGTATTGCGCTTTGCTGTCGAACAGCACTGGGAAGGATTGCCCCTCCAGCGCGCCACCCTTTTGCGTCAGGTGGCCCATGCGGTAACTGTTCATGCCCAGGCGGATCGGCATATCGTCGGTGACCGGCGTGCCGTCCGTCAGACGCAGATCGACGATGCGTGAGCCGGCGGGTTGGCGCAAGTCGATGGTGTAAGTGACGCCGTCGAAGAAATCGTTGGTGGAATATTTGGATGATCGCCGCGCCGGGTTAAAGCTGTAGGTGACGTCGCCCGGCTGCAGCTGATTGAAATAGTCGGCGGACCACTCCATGTAGCGTTTAAGCGCTTTGCCGTTGAGCTGATACACGGTGATCTCGCCGCCGGCGTATTGGTAGTTAAAGGCGATATCCTTGGCCTTGATGTCGCCGACGTCCAGTTTGGCGCGATCGTTGTCGATCTGCAGGGCGATTACCTGCGCCAGCGGCGCATAGTGGCGGGCGGCCTGCTGGAACAGCGCGCTGATACCGGTATCCTGCACGTGCACCTGAGGAATACCGCGGAATTCGTCGGTGGGCACCAGATCGCTGCCGCTCAGCTTCGCCACGACCCGGTTGGCGTTGGCGCGCAGAATGTCATGGTACGGCTGGTAGAGAGCCTGCAGGGCGCTGTCCGGCGTCATCCCCTTGATGGGGTAGGTGTAGCTGTTTTTGTCGATCAGCGTGAATTTGCCGTCGCGGCGTTCAAATTGCAGATCGATGCGCGACAGCGCGCGGCCGTATTTATCCGGCTCGGTGATGATGACGCCGTTAACCACCGCTTTGTCGATCTTCACATGCATATGACCGGCGACGATCGCCGCCAGCTCCGGGTTGGCGTTGGCGATGTCGGCTACGCCGGTGCCGGGGCGCTGGTTCTCGTTGTCGATGCCCATATGCGCCACCAGCACGATGGCGTCGACCTGGCCGTCGATTTGCCTGATGACCTGTTTCACCGCCTGCACCGGATCGGTGAAGTTCAGCCCTTTGATGCGATCGGTACCCTTGGCGAATTCGGCGGTCATCGGCGTGTCCATGCCGATAATGCCGATCTTCACGCCTTGGCGCTCGACGATGGTGTAGGCCGGCAGATAGGGCTTGCCGTTGTCCCAGACGATATTGCCCGCTAGCGCCGCGCCCTTGAACTGCTTAAGCGGCGTAGCCAGCACCGGCAGGCCGAAGTCGAACTCGTGGTTGCCCATCACCCAGACGTCATAATTGAGCGCGTTGAGGCCCAGCATCATCGGGCTGACGGCCTCATGCTTGAAGGTTTCGACGAAGTTGCCCTGAATGGTGTCGCCGGCGTCCACCAGGATCAGGTTTGGCTGCTCGGCCCGCACCTTTTTGACCTGGGTGGCTATCTGGCTCAGGCTGCCCGTCAGATTCTCCGTGTCGCTGGCGTAGTCCCAGGGCACGAAGGTGCCGTGCAGATCGGAGGTGCCCAGTAGGGTGATATTTACCGTTTCGGCGGCCATGGCGTTTCCCGAGAGTCCCAAGACAGAGGCAAAGATGATTTTTTTCATAAGTTATTGTCACTCAATGCAATTTTAACATAAGTGGTCATTCTGCTACAAAATCGCAACCTTTACGATCCCATCGCGAGAAATAGACTAATATTGGAGAGAGATTTGTTGTTTTGTGACTGCTATCACTGTCACGGCTTATTGGAAATAAAAGGTTAATTATGTCGCATAATAAGCGCGTAATAATACAATGGCGGCTCTTTTAAATTACATTTATTTAACACAAAAATATCATTAAAAAACAATTAAACCATTGCGCAACATGACCCTAAGAAAATTATGCGAAATGTGCTGATGAATATGGAAATAAGATGCGGATAGGCTTAAATTGTCTCAGATCAAATTAGCCCGAAGTACCTCTTTCGGCTAAGATTTGACCTGTAACCAAAAGTCTAACCCACGTCACGTAAAAACCTATTTATTGTGTGGGATTGGGCGAGTATCATCCATGTTGTGATTATGGATGGTTGATCTTGTTGCATTTGTTACCCGTTGTCGGTTTTCAGTGGCGCGCTTGTCGACGGCCCGAGAGGCTATTGGCCGAGTGTGCGGTTGAAAGCGGAGAAGCTGGATCAAATTTGTTGTGTTTTAGGGCATTCACTGCGGGGCGTTACTGGCGGCTTTGAAAGAGGCGTGCCGATAACCGCGTGTCGGAGTCTTCCTGCGAGGAGCAAGGAGTCAAGATGTTTGATATTGTCGAACTGTCGCGCTTACAGTTTGCTTTAACGGCGATGTACCATTTCTTATTTGTCCCATTAACGCTCGGTATGGCGTTCTTGCTGGCAATTATGGAAACGGTATATGTCCTGTCTGGCAAACAAATCTATAAAGACATGACCAAATTCTGGGGAAAGTTATTTGCGATTAACTTTGCTCTGGGTGTGGCCACCGGTTTGACCATGGAGTTCCAGTTCGGGACTAACTGGTCGTATTTCTCTCACTACGTCGGCGATATCTTCGGGGCCCCACTGGCTATCGAAGGTCTGATGGCGTTCTTCCTTGAATCGACGTTGGTCGGCCTGTTCTTCTTCGGCTGGGATCGTCTGAGCAAGGTGCAGCACATGGCGGTAACCTGGTTTGTGGCCCTCGGCTCCAACCTGTCCGCGCTGTGGATCCTGGTCGCCAACGGCTGGATGCAGAACCCGATCGCTTCGGATTTCAACTTCGAAACCATGCGCATGGAGATGGTCAGCTTCTCCGAACTGGTGCTTAACCCGGTTGCGCAGGTGAAATTCGTTCACACCGTGGCTTCCGGCTACACCTGTGGCGCGATGTTCGTTCTGGGCATCAGCTCCTACTACCTGCTGAAAGGCCGCGACATCGCCTTCGCCAAGCGCTCCTTCGCCATCGCTGCCAGCTTCGGTATGGCTGCCATTCTGTCCGTTATCGTTCTGGGTGATGAATCCGGCTACGAAATGGGCGACGTGCAGAAAACCAAACTGGCCGCTATCGAAGCGGAATGGGACACCCAGCCGGCGCCGGCCTCCTTCACCCTGTTCGGCATTCCCGATCAGGACAAGATGGAAAACTCCTTCTCTATTCAGATCCCGTATGCGCTTGGCCTGATCGCCACCCGCTCCACGGACACTCAGGTCACCGGCCTGAAAGATCTGATGGCTCAGCATGAAGTGCGTATCCGCAACGGGATGAAAGCCTACCAGCTGCTGGAAGAGCTGCGCGGCGGCAACACCGATCCTGCGGTGCGCGCCGAATTCAACAAAACCAAGCAAGACCTGGGCTACGGCATGCTGCTGAAGCGCTATACCCCGAACGTCACCGACGCGACGGAAGCGCAGATCCAGCTGGCGACCAAGGACTCCATTCCGCGCGTGGCGCCGCTGTACTTCGCCTTCCGCATCATGGTGGCCTGTGGCGTGATCATGCTGTTGATCATCGGCCTGTCGTTCTGGAACGTGATCCGCGGCCGCATTGGCCAGAAAAAATGGCTGCACCGCGCGGCGCTGTACGGTTTGCCGCTGCCTTGGATCGCGATCGAGTCCGGTTGGTTCGTGGCGGAATACGGCCGTCAACCGTGGGCGATTGGTGAGGTGCTGCCGACGGCGGTCGCCAACTCTTCGCTGACCGCGGGCGACATTCTGTTCTCGATGGGGCTGATCTGCGGCTTGTACACCCTGTTCCTGGTGGCTGAATTGTACCTGATGTTCAAGTTTGCGCGTCTGGGTCCAAGCAGCCTGAAAACCGGCCGCTATCACTTTGAACAACCGACTGCCGCCGTGCAGGAAGCGCGCTAAACAGGAGTCCACGTATGTTTGACTATGAAGTACTGCGATTTATTTGGTGGGTCCTGGTTGGCGTACTGCTGATCGGCTTCGCCGTCACCGACGGTTTCGACATGGGCGTCGGCATTCTGGTGCGCATCATCGGGAAAACCGATACCGAGCGCCGGGTGATGATCAACTCCATCGCCCCGCACTGGGACGGTAACCAGGTGTGGCTGATCACCGCCGGCGGTGCGCTGTTCGCCGCTTGGCCGATGGTCTACGCAGCGGCCTTCTCCGGCTTCTACGTCGCCATGATCCTGGTGCTGGCCGCCTTGTTCTTCCGCCCGGTCGGTTTCGACTACCGTTCCAAGCTGGAGAGCAGCCGCTGGCGCAACATGTGGGACTGGGGCATCTTCATCGGCTCCTTCGTGCCTGCCGTGGTATTCGGCGTGGCGTTCGGCAACCTGCTGCAGGGCGTGCCGTTCCACATGGACGAGTATATGCGCCTGTTCTACACCGGCAACTTCTTCCAACTGCTGAACCCGTTCGGTCTGTTGGCGGGCGTGGTCAGCCTGACCATGCTGGTCACCCAGGGTGCGACCTACCTGCAAATGCGCACCACCGGCGAGATCCACCTGCGTTCACGCGCTGCGGCACAGATCGCGACGCTGATCATGGCGGTGTGCTTCCTGCTGGCGGGCGTATGGCTGGTGAAAGGCATCGACGGCTTCGTCGTGACGTCGGCGCTGGACACCATGGCGGAATCCAACCCGATGCGTAAAGAAGTGGCGCATCAGGCCGGTGCCTGGCTGATCAACTTCAACAAGTATCCGCTGCTGTGGGCGCTGCCTGCGCTGGGCGTGGTGCTGCCGTTGTTCACCATCCTGTTCTCGCGTCTGGAGAAAGGCGCGCTGGCGTTCGTCACCTCGTCGCTGACCATCGCCTGCGTCATCCTCACCGCCGGGGTCACCATGTTCCCGTTCGTGATGCCGTCCAGCACCGTGCCTAACGTCAGCCTGACCATGTGGGACGCGACGTCGAGCCTGTTGACGCTGAAAGTGATGACCGTCGTGGCGGCGATCTTCGTGCCTATCGTTTTGGCGTACACCAGCTGGTCGTACTACAAAATGTTCGGTCGCCTCGACAAGAACTACATCGAAAACAACAAGCATTCGCTGTACTAAGGATAAGGAGCTAAACCATGTGGTATTTTGCCTGGATTCTCGGAACGCTTCTTGCCTGCGCCTTCGGCATCATCACGGCGCTGGCGCTTGAGCAGAGCGAAGCGACCAAAGCTCAGCAAGACGGTAAGTGATGAGCTCGTCCGTGATTGACAAGCTGTACGCTGTCACCGACAAGGGCCCGATCCGGGCCCTTTCCCTGGTGCTGGCGTTGATTTTGGCGGGATGCGTGTTCTGGGATCCGACTCGTTTCGCCGCCAAAACCAGCTCGCTGGAGATTTGGGAAGGGCTGTTGCTGATTTGGGCGGTGTGCGCCGGGGTGATCCACGGTTTCGGATTCCGCCCGCAGCGCAGCGTCTGGCGCGCCTTTTTCGCGCCGCTTCCCGCAATTGTGATCTTGTGCGCAGGATTACTTTACGTTTCTTTATAATCTCCCTGATGTCCCCATGTTATGGGCCCTCACGGCCCATAATTATTTTCATTCCCATCTTGTAACCCATTCCCAACCCGATCCGTCTTGCGTATAGTAGCAGCGTTAAATTGCATTGCTGGGAAGTAGAGTGAGTAATACGTTGTTTCGATGGCCGGTTCGCGTTTACTACGAGGATACCGATGCCAGTGGTGTGGTCTATCACGCCCGCTACGTCGCCTTTTTTGAAAGAGCGCGCACAGAGATGCTGCGTCAGCACAACTTTCATCAACAGCAGCTGCTCAGTGAACAAGTCGCTTTTGTCGTCCGGCGCATGACGGTGGATTATCTGGCTCCGGCTCGTCTCGACGAGCAACTGGAGGTCCAGAGCGAAATCACCTGTCTGCGCGGGGCTTCTCTCACGTTTGCTCAACGCATTGTCAATTCTGACGGGGCCCTACTGAGCCAGGCTGATGTCCTGATTGCCTGTATTGATCCACACCAAATGAAGCCAAGAGCGCTTCCTAAGTCTATTGTCGCGGAGTTTAAGCAGTGACTGACATGAACATCCTAGATTTATTCTTGAAGGCGAGCCTGCTGGTTAAGCTTATCATGTTGATTTTGATATGCTTCTCGGTAGCCTCTTGGGCGATCATCATTCAGCGTACCCGCATCCTCAATGCGGCGACGCGTGACGCCGAAGCCTTTGAAGACAAATTCTGGTCCGGTATCGAGCTTTCCCGTCTGTACCAGGAAAGTCAGGCGCGTCGCGATAGCCTGACCGGTTCCGAGCAGATCTTCCATTCCGGATTCAAAGAGTTCGCCCGCCTGCACCGCGCCAACAACCATGCGCCGGAGTCGGTGATCGAAGGGGCGTCGCGTGCGATGCGCATTTCTATGAACCGCGAGCTGGAAACGCTGGAAACCCATATTCCGTTCCTCGGCACCGTCGGTTCGATCAGCCCGTACATCGGCCTGTTCGGCACCGTGTGGGGGATCATGCACGCCTTTATTGCGCTGGGCGCGGTGAAGCAAGCCACGCTGCAGATGGTGGCGCCGGGTATCGCCGAAGCGCTGATCGCCACCGCGATCGGTCTGTTCGCCGCCATCCCGGCGGTAATGGCCTATAACCGTCTCAACCAGCGCGTCAACAAGCTTGAGCAGAATTACGACAACTTTATGGAAGAGTTCACCGCTATTCTGCATCGTCAGGCCTTCTCCAGCGACAGCAAATAAGTAGGAGGTAGCATGGCGAGAGTACGTGGACGTAGTCGGCGCGAGCTGAAGTCCGAAATTAACATCGTTCCGCTGCTCGACGTGTTGCTGGTGCTGCTGCTGATCTTTATGGCAACCGCGCCAATCATCACGCAGAGCGTGGAAGTTGACCTGCCGGACGCCACCGATTCCAAAACGGTGTCCAGCGATGACCATCCGCCGGTGATCCTCGAGGTTTCCGGCGTAGGTCAATACACCCTGGTGGTGGATCACAACCGTATGGAGCTGCTGCCGCCTGAGCAAGTCGCGGCCGAAGCCAAGTCGCGTTTGGCGGCTAACCCGAAAACGGTCTTTTTGATCGGCGGTGCGAAGGAAGTCCCTTACGATGAGATTATCAAGGCATTGAATATTCTCCATCAGGCGGGCGTGGCTTCCGTGGGGCTGATGACCCAGCCGATCTGACCGTAAGGCGAACGGCAACCCGGTTCCTGCGCTGCGGCCCAGGAACCCCGTATAAGCAACACCAGTTTTTGGGAATCTATTTTGGTAAAGGCAACTGAGCAAAACGATAAGCTGAACCGCGCCGTTATTGTTTCGGTCGTTCTGCACTTCATATTGATTGCCCTGCTGATTTGGGGATCGCTGCAGGAAAAGGTCGACATGGGCGCCGGCGGTGGCGGTGATGGCACCGTGGTGGGCGCAGTGATGGTCGATCCTGGCGCGGTGGTGGAGCAATACAACCGCCAGCAGCAGCAGAGCAACGATGCGCAGCGTGCCGAGAAGCAGCGCCAGAAAAAGGCGGAGCAACAGGCCGAAGAGCTTCAGCAGAAGCAGGCGGAGCAGCAACAGCGCCTGAAAGAGCTGGAGAAAGAGCGTTTGGCGGCGCAGGAGAAAGCTGCGCAGGACGCCAAGGCGCAGGCTGAGCAACAGCAGAAGGCAGCGGAGCAGCAGAAACAGGCCGCCGAGCAGCAAAAAGCGGCGGAAGCCGCCGCAGCCAAGGCCAAAGAGCAACAGAAGGTCGCCGAAGCCGCCGCCGCTAAGGCGAAGGCCGAAGCGGACAAGGTCGCCAAGGCGCAGGCGGACGCGCAGAAGAAAGCCGAAGCGGAAGCCAAGAAAGAAGCTGCCGCCGCTGCCGCCGCCAAGAAACAGGCGGAAGAGGCGAAGAAAGCTGCCGCCGCCGCCGCAGAGCAAAAAGCCGCAGAGGCCGCAGAGAAGAAAGCGGCCGCTGAAGCCGAGAAGAAAGCCGCAGCGGAAGCCGAGAAGAAGGCTGCCGCCGAGGCAGAGAAGAAAGCGGCCGCCGCTGAGAAAGCTGCGGCAGCCAAGAAAGCCGCTGCGGACGCCAAGAAGAAGGCCGCCGCTGAGGCTGCGAAACAATCGGATGAAGTTAGCGATCTGTTTGGCGGCCTGGCGGACGGCAAGAACGCGCCGAAAGGCGGCGGCGCCAAATCGAAGGGCGACGGTAAACCGACCGGGCAGGGCAATGCCAAAGCGGCTGGGGCCAGCGGGGCGGATATCAGCGGTTATATGGGGCAGATTCAAGGGGCGATTCAGAGCAAGTTCTATGACGCCAGTTCGTTCGCCGGCAAAACCTGCGATCTGCGTATCAAGCTGGCGCCGGACGGCCTGCTGATAAGCGTACAAGCGGCGGGGGGCGATCCTGCACTGTGCCAAGCAGCGGTGTCTGCCGCCAAGTTGGCGCATATACCGAAGCCGCCGAGCGATGCCGTTTATCAGCACTTTAAGAATTCTATCCTTGAATTCAAGCCGCAATAACGGTTGATTGAGTGAGTGATATCACAGGGATGTACTAAGGTAACCAACAGGGATTATGTAGTTTTACGTAAGTTGGTTTGTTAAAATTCTGCTAATTTATCGCAGGCATCCCGCCTGGATAAGGGAGATGAGATGAAGCAGGCATTTCGAGTAGCGCTAGGTTTTTTAATTCTGTGGGCGTCCGTGCTGCACGCGGAAGTTCGCATTGAAATCACCCAAGGGGTCGACTCCGCTCGTCCGATTGGCGTGGTGCCGTTTAAATGGGCGGGCCCAGGCACGCCGCCGGAGGATATCGGCAAGATTGTCGGCGCGGATCTGCGCAACAGCGGCAAATTCAACCCGATCGACGTGGCGCGCATGCCGCAGCAACCGACCTCCGCGTCTGAAGTGACGCCGGCGGCCTGGACTGCGCTGGGCATCGACGCCGTGGTTGTCGGCCAGGTTCAACCTGGCGCTGACGGCAGCTACCTGATCTCCTACCAGCTGGTGGATACCTCGGGTTCGCCGGGCACCGTTTTGGCGCAGAACCAGTATAAAGTGACCAAACAATGGTTGCGTTATTCTGCCCATACTGCCAGCGACGAAGTGTTCGAGAAGCTGACCGGCATCAAGGGCGCGTTCCGTACCCGTATCGCCTACGTCGTGCAGACCAACGGCGGGAAATTCCCGTATGAGCTGCGCGTAGCGGATTACGACGGTTATAACCAGTTCACGGTGCACCGTTCGCCTGAGCCGCTGATGTCACCGGCCTGGTCGCCGGACGGCAGCAAACTGGCTTACGTGACCTTCGAGAGCGGCCGTTCCGCGCTGGTGGTGCAGACCCTGGCTAACGGCGCTATCCGCCAGATCGCCTCGTTCCCGCGCCACAACGGTGCGCCAGCGTTCTCGCCGGACGGCAGCAAGCTGGCCTTCGCGCTGTCCAAGAGCGGCAGCCTGAACCTGTACGTGATGAACCTCGGCTCCGGCCAGATCACGCAACTGACCGATGGCCGCAACAACAACACCGAACCGACCTGGTTCCCGGATGGCCAGTCTCTGGCGTTTACCTCCGACCAGGGCGGGCGTCCGCAGATTTATAAAATCAGCGCCAGCGGCGGTGCCGCACAGCGTCTGACGTGGGAAGGCGCTCAGAATCAGGATTCTGAAGTCAGCTCCGACGGTAAATTCCTGGTGATGGTGAGCACCAACAGTGGTGCACAACACATCGCCAAACAAGATCTTGGATCGGGCGCCGTTCAGGTTTTGACCGGCACCTTCCTGGATGAAACGCCTAGTATTGCGCCAAACGGCACCATGGTGATCTATAGCTCCACGCAAGGTATGGGCTCCGTGCTGCAGTTGGTGTCAACTGATGGGCGTTTCAAAGCGCGTCTTCCGGCAACTGATGGACAGGTCAAATTCCCTGCCTGGTCGCCGTATCTGTGATGCATGTGTAAATATGTATGGCAAACTATAAAAGGATCAAAGAAATGCAACTGAACAAAGTGCTGAAAGGGCTTCTGCTGGCACTGCCAGTTCTGGCTGTAGCAGCTTGTAGTTCTAACAAAAGCGCGAACAACGACCAATCTGGTATGGGCGCTGGCACTGGTATGGAAAACGGCAGCAGCAACCTGTCTTCCGAAGAACAAGCTCGTCTGCAGATGCAAGAACTGCAGAAGAACAACATTGTTTACTTCGGCCTGGACAAGTATGACGTAAGCTCCGAATTCGCTCAGATGCTGGACGCGCACGCTGCATTCCTGCGTAACAACCCGTCTTACAAAGTGACCGTTGAAGGCCACGCTGACGAACGCGGCACGCCGGAATACAACATCGCTCTGGGTGAGCGCCGTGCTAACGCCGTTAAAATGTACCTGCAGGGTAAAGGCGTTTCCGCTGACCAGATCTCTATCGTTTCTTACGGTAAAGAAAAACCAGCAGTACTGGGCCACGACGAAGCGGCTTATGCTAAAAACCGTCGTGCCGTTCTGGTTTACTAAGAGAATCGCATGAACAGTAACTTCAGACGTCACCTGTTGAGTCTGTCGTTACTGGTTGGCGTAGCGGCCCCTTGGGCCGCTACTGCCCAAGCGCCAATCAGTAATGTCGGCTCCGGCTCGGTCGAAGACCGCGTCACCTCGCTTGAGCGCATCAGTAATGCTCAAGGCCAGCTTTTAAATCAACTCCAGCAACAACTCTCTGATAACCAACGCGACATTGATTCTCTCCGTGGGCAAATCCAGGAAAGCCAGTATCAGTTGAATCAGGTGGTTGAACGCCAGAAGCAAATCTATCAACAGATGGATAGCCTCAGCCAGGGCGGCGCTCAGAGCGCTTCTGCGGCCGCGGGCGCTGCCGGTGGGGCAGCCGCAGGCGCATCTTCCGATGCGGGCGGCAGCGCGCCTGCAGCCGCTTCTGCAACGCCGAGCGGCGGTGATGAGAACAGCGACTACAACGCCGCTGTTTCTCTGGCGCTGGAAAAAAAACAGTATGACCAGGCGATTTCCGCCTTTCAGTCCTTCGTAAAACAGTACCCGAAGTCTACCTACCAGCCTAACGCCAACTATTGGCTGGGCCAGTTGTTCTACAACAAGGGTAAAAAAGACGACGCGGCCTACTATTTTGCGGTGGTGGTGAAGAATTACGCTAAATCACCGAAGGCGCCGGACGCCATGTACAAGGTGGGTATCATCATGCAGGAGAAAGGGCAGGCCGATAAAGCCAAAGCCGTGTTCCAGCAGGTGATTAAACAATACCCAACCAGTGCGGCGGCCAAACAGGCGAAAAGTCGCGTAGGCGGTTAACAGTCAGAAAAATGAGCCCAGAAGTTAGTCGATTTGACCGATTTCTGGGCTCATTCGCGTGAAGAACAAGCAGTTGAACGCATCAGTCAAAAATTTAGGTTGCGCTGCCAAGATAAATTAGTAATATATGCCGCCGTTGCCAAGACATCTTGCAAGATGTTAAAGCGGCAGGGAAATTGGGTCGTTAGCTCAGTTGGTAGAGCAGTTGACTTTTAATCAATTGGTCGCAGGTTCGAATCCTGCACGACCCACCAATTTTGAAGCAAGAAATGAAGTGGAATCGGGAAGGATAACATCACGAAGTGATGGCCCGTCAGGGCGAGGCCAAAGGCCGAGTCATCCTGCACGACCCACCAATTTCTGAAGTAGCAGTAACCACAACAGTGGGTGATTAGCTCAGTTGGTAGAGCATCTCCTTTACACGGAGGGGGTCGGCGGTTCGAGCCCGTCATCACCCACCACTGTTATGGGTCGTTAGCTCAGTTGGTAGAGCAGTTGACTTTTAATCAATTGGTCGCAGGTTCGAATCCTGCACGACCCACCATTCTTTAAGAATGGCTGCGATAGAGAATCGTAAAGGATGAGAACCGTAAAGGTTCGAGTCTCGCGAAGCGAGACAACATCACTCCGGTGATGGCCCGCAAGGGCGAGGCCAAAGGCCGAGTTATCCTGCACGACCCACCATTCTTTAAGAAAGAATGGCAGCTTCAGAATCGGTTTGATGTGGCAAAGTAAAGGTCCGAGTCGAGTACCCGTCGAGTTGTCCTGAACATCCCCATCCTTGTTTTCCGCGAGTCGGTTCCAATAGCCTATTCGCCATCAGCAGTAAACCACATCAGTGGGTCGTTAGCTCAGTTGGTAGAGCAGTTGACTTTTAATCAATTGGTCGCAGGTTCGAATCCTGCACGACCCACCACTCTTTAATAGAGCAAGGTGTTAAATCGTCAGGATGAGAACCGTAAAGGTTCGAGTCTCGCAAAGCGAGACAACATCACTCCGGTGATGGCCCGCAAGGGCGAGGCCAAAGGCCGAGTTATCCTGCACGACCCACCACTCTTTGAGAGTGAAAAATAGCAGTACCACAGCAGTGGGTGATTAGCTCAGTTGGTAGAGCATCTCCTTTACACGGAGGGGGTCGGCGGTTCGAGCCCGTCATCACCCACCACACTGCGGGTCGTTAGCTCAGTTGGTAGAGCAGTTGACTTTTAATCAATTGGTCGCAGGTTCGAATCCTGCACGACCCACCAATTCAGAAAAAAGCGCCTTTTGGCGCTTTTTTCGCATCTGCGCCACCAGACTCTACTTTACCCTCTTGCTAACAGAGTTCACCGAGTCGTGCGGGTGAGATCCTGCGCTCAGGTTCGAGCATCGCGCAGCGATACGACAACGCGCAGCGTTGCCCGCAGGGTGAGGCCAAAGGCCGAATCAATCCTGCACGACCCACCAATTCAGAAAAAAGCGCCTTTTGGCGCTTTTTCGCATCTGCGCCACTAGACTCTACTTTACCCTCTTGCTAACAGAGTTCACCGAGTCGTGCGGGTGAGATCCTGCGCTCAGGTTCGAGCATCGCGCAGCGATACGACAACGCGCAGCGTTGCCCGCAGGGTGAGGCCAAAGGCCGAATCAATCCTGCACGACCCACCAATTCATAGAAAAGCGCCTTTTGGCGCTTTTTTCGCATCTGCGTCATCGCAATCTGAATCTGCTGCTTTCTCGTTTCAACACCGCACCGATCATCATCCCGCTCCTCTCTGAACGCTATACGTCCTCGTCAGGCGATTATCCGCCGTGACAGCGCGGGCAATGCCTGTATTTTTAATCTATTAAACAATAGGTGCGCAAATATGAAAATATCAGCGGACTTTTCGCGCGGTTTTAGGTATTTTGTTTAGTATATAAAACGAAGGGCGTTGCGGCAGGCGATATTCACGCGGCAGGCGCCCAGCCTAGCATGAGATTGCAGCGATGAGTGAAATGTTTGATGTCAATGCGGCGGTGTACCCCTTCCCGCCTAAACCGGTTCCGCTGGACGTAGCCGAAAAAGCCTTTTATCGCGAGAAGATCAAAACCCTGCTCAAGCAGCGCAATGCGGTGATGGTCGCCCACTATTATACCGATCCGGAAATCCAGGCGCTGGCGGAAGAAACCGGCGGCTGCGTGGCGGATTCGCTGGAAATGGCGCGCTTCGGCAGCGCCCATCCGGCTTCCACGCTGTTGGTGGCCGGCGTGCGCTTCATGGGGGAAACCGCCAAGATCCTCAGCCCAGAAAAGCAGGTGCTGATGCCGACGCTGTTTGCCGAATGTTCGCTGGATCTGGGCTGCCCGGAAGAGGAGTTTCATGCGTTTTGCGACAGACACCCCGATCGTACCGTGGTGGTCTATGCGAACACCTCGGCGGCGGTCAAAGCGCGCGCCGACTGGGTGGTCACTTCCAGCATCGCCGTTGAGCTGATCGAACACCTGGACAGCCTGGGCGAGAAGATCATCTGGGCGCCGGATCGTCATCTCGGCAGCTACGTGCAGAAGCAGACCGGCGCCGACGTGCTGTGCTGGCAAGGCGCCTGCATTGTCCATGACGAGTTCAAGACTCAGGCGCTGCGGCGCATGAAGGCGCTTTATCCGCAGGCGGCCATCCTGGTGCATCCCGAATCGCCACAGGCGGTGGTTGAGTTGGCGGATGCGGTGGGATCGACCAGCCAACTGATTCAGGCGGCGAAAACATTGCCGCATCAACAGCTGATCGTCGCCACCGATCGCGGTATCTTTTACAAGATGCAGCAGGCCTGCCCGGACAAGGAGCTGTTCGAAGCGCCAACCGCCGGAGAAGGGGCGACCTGTCGCAGCTGCGCGCATTGCCCGTGGATGGCGATGAATGGCCTGAAGGCGATTGCTGAAGGGCTGGAGCAGGGGGGCGCGCAGCATGAGATCCACGTGGACGCCGCGCTGCGTGAGAAGGCCCTGGTGCCGCTGAACCGCATGCTGGATTTCGCCGCTCAGCTTAAGATGCAGGTTAAAGGCAACGCTTAACCGTTTAAAAGGATGACCTCATGAGCTTCTTCAGTACCAGCAATATTCTGGTGCATATTCCGCTTGGCGCGGGCGGTTACGATCTGTCGTGGATCGAAGCCATCGGCACGCTGTTCGGGTTACTGTGCATCTGGTACGCCAGCAAGGAAAAAATCATCAACTACCTGTTCGGCCTGATCAACGTCACGCTGTTCGCGGTGATTTTCTTCCAGATCCAGCTGTACGCCAGCCTGCTGCTGCAGCTGTTCTTTTTCGGCGCCAACATTTACGGTTGGTATGCCTGGAGCCGCCAAACCCAGGATAATCAGGCTGAGCTGCAGATCCGCTGGCTGCCGTTACCGAAAGCGTTGGCCTGGGCGGCGGTTTGCGTCATCGGCATTGGCCTGATGACCTTTAACATCGACCGCGTGTTCGCTTGGCTGACGCAGATCGCGGTAGCGGTGATGCAAGGGCTGGGGCTGAACGTGCAGATGCCTGAGCTGCAGCCGGACGCGTTCCCATTCTGGGATTCGGCGATGATGGTGCTCTCCATCGTGGCGATGATCCTGATGACGCGCAAGTACGTGGAAAACTGGCTGCTGTGGGTGGTTATCGACGTCATCAGCGTGGCTATCTTCGCCTACCAGGGGGTATACGCGATGGCGCTGGAATACGTCATTCTGACGCTGATCGCCCTGAACGGCTCCTGGCTGTGGATCAAGAGCGCCGGGCGCAACCGTTCCAACCCGCTCTCTTCCGCACCGTAACAACGCAGAGGGCGCCGTGGTGGCGCCCTCTTGGCTTAGTGACGATGTCCCAGATGGGAGTGCGCTTCGGCATGTGAGTGTTCACTCGGCTCCGGCGCCCGGTTGATACCGCAGTCCGGTGTCTCGCAGTGCCGGTACTCCATCTGAATGGTCACGTGGCCAATCTTGTAGTGTTCCAACAGATAACCCTGAATGCGTTGCAACAGCCCATCATGATCATGCGGCGGGATCACCTGCGCATGCAGCGTCATCAGCTTCTGTTCGCCAATCTGCCAGACGTGCACGTGATGGATGTTGCGCACCTCCGGGATATTCAGGCACAGGTCTTTTTGCAGCTTGGCGATATCGACCTCCTGCGGTGTGCCTTCCAACAGCTCGTGGAAACTCTCCTTCAGCAGCCGCCAGGCACTGCGCAGCACCAGACAGGAGACCAGCACCGACAGGATCGGGTCAATCGGCGTCCAGCCGGTGGCGAGAATGACGATGGCGGCGACGATGGCGCCCACCGAACCGAGCAGGTCGCCCAACACATGCAGCGCGGCGGCGCGCACGTTGATATTTTTCTCTTCACTGCCGCGATGCAGCAGCCAGAAGGCGAACAGGTTCGCCAGCAGCCCCGCTACGGCGATGATCAGCATTGGCGTACCCATCACCGGCTGCGGTTCGAAGAAACGCCGTATCGCCTCCCACAGGATGAATACCACGATCACCAGCAGCGCCGCGGCGTTGAGGAAGGCCGCCAGGGTGGTCAGGCGCAAATAGCCGAAGGTGTGGCGCGCGTTGGGTTTGCGCTGGGAGAAGTGCACCGCCATCAGCGCCACCAGCAGCGCGGCGGCATCGGTCAACATATGGCCGGCGTCGGCCAACAGCGCCAGCGAGCCGGACAACAGGCCACCGACCACCTCGGCCACCATAAAGACGGCGGTGACTAAAAAAGCGGTCAGTAGGCGTTTACTATTACTGTCTTTCGGCAGGTGTACGTGTGGAGTGTCCGACATTATTCATCCTTATGCATAGCGAAAGAGGGGGCGGCGGCGAGCAGGGCGTCCAGCTCCGGTTCTATCTGCGCCACTAACGCCTTTAATTTAGTATAAGCGGCGGCGGCAAGCTCGCCCCGACGTGCGGTATCCACCAGCTGCTGGCACAGCTGCGCGGCTTCCGGCAGCTGCAGCATCAGCAGGCTGCCCTTGATGCGGTGCGCCGCCTGCTCCAGGTGCGGCCAGTCGCTCGCGGCGACGGCGTCCGCGAGCCGCTGCCGGTCCTGGCGCAGCGTATCGCCGAGCGTCTGCGCCAGCCGCTGCAGCATGGCGCGATCGCCACCTGCCATTTCGGCCAGCGTTTGCCGCAGGTCAGTAAGGACTGACTTTTCTTCCTGGGCCTGCGACTGCTGGGCCAATACCTGGCCGATCGCCGCCAGTGAAATCGGTTTGGTCAGGAAGTGGTCGATCGCCACCAGCCCCGGAGGAATGCGGGTAAACTCCTGCACGTCTGCCGAGCAGAGCACTATGCGGCAAGGCGGGCGTTGCAGCCGCTGTTCGTCGCGGCGGATCAGCCTGGCCAGCGTCAGGCCGTCCGGGCGCGGCATGTTATAGTCGATAAACAGCAGATCGAACGGTTGACGGCGCTGGGCTTTCAACAGCGCATAGCCTTGTTCGAAGCGGGCGGGTTGCAGCCCGAAGTGGCGCAACTGGCGTTCCATAAGCAACAGATTGGTGGGGTGATCGTCAATCAGCGCGGTACGCAAGGCGGGAGACGGCAGAGCAAAGGGGCTTTCCTCAGGGGCGGTAACCGGGGCCGCGCCGCTCAGCTCGACCGGTATCGCGACCTCGACGCGGGTGCCGACTCCTGGCTGCGAGTGCAGCTCGATGCGGCCGCCCATCTGTTCGACGATCTCTTTACAGATAGACAGTCCCAAACCGGTGCCCTGCACCGAGATGCGTTGTGCGCCGCGCGCGCGGTAAAACGGTTGGAACAGCTTGCCTATTTCATCGGCGGCGATACCGCAGCCGCTGTCGTTCACCGCTAATCGCAATTCCCCCTGCCGCTCATCCTGCGCGCGCCAGCCGATCTCGACCTGAATGGTGCCGCGCGGCGTGAACTTTATCGCGTTGTTTATCAGGTTGTTAGCCACCTGAAGTAAACGCTCACCATCAATAATCACCGCCTCCGGCAGCGCCGGATCCGCCACCACGCTCAGCGTCAACGGCCGTTCACCGATCAGCGGTCGGTAGAGGGCGTCGATGCGCGCGACCCAGGGGCGTAGCGCCACCGGTTTTGGCGCCAGCGTCAGCGAACCGGTTTCCAGCCGAGCGTGATCCTGCAGGTCATTGAGCAGGTTGAGCAGCGAAGAGGCCGAACTATATATCACCGGCAGGCCTTCCGGCGCGGGTTGGCGTTTGAGCTCCAGCTCCAGCAGGCCGAGGATGGCGTGCATCGGCGTGCGCAGCTCGTGGCTGACGGTGGCGAGGAATTTGCTCTTCATGCGATTTTCCGCTTCGGCGCTTCGGCGCGCGTGCTCGAGCTCTTCGCGTTCGCGTTTTTCACGGCGCTGCAGCATGAAACGGCGCAGCGTCAGCGCCAGCAGCAGCACGGTGGCGGCGGCCAGCAGCGCCAGCAGCCAGGTGGTCTGCGGTGGCATGCGGTTGTCGTTCACCGCGTCGATCAGGTTGCTGCGATCGACGATCCACTCGTCGCGTAGCGATTGCAGGGTGTCCGCCGGGATCTGCATCAGGTTCTTATCGAGGATCGCCAGGAGCAGCGGCTGATCGCGGCGCACGCCGAAGGCCACCGGATAGGGGATGTTGTTGGCGGCGAAGGCCAGCTTGATGGCGCCGGAATAGCGCGACAGCGCCAAAAAGTTGGCGGAGATGACGTTATCCACCAGCGCATCCAACTGGCCGTTGGCCAGCGCGTCGTACATCGACTTGCTGTCGGCGAAGCTGACGGTCTGCTCCTGCTCCGGCACCAGCCCCTGCGCCAAATCGCCCTGCAGCACGCCGATGCGCTGGCCGGCCAAATCGCTCCAGGTGGAAATGCCGTTAGCATGCTGGCCGACGTAAACGCCCCACAGTGAACGGTGGATCGGCATGCTGGCGCCGTAGCGCGCCTTGACGCCGCGCGCCAGCGGCAGGGCGGCGCGGAAGCTGGCCTGGCCGGACTGCACCAGCTGATCGGCCTGCTCGGCGTTGCGTGCCCACAGCGGCGCGAAACGCAGCCCGGTGTTTTGCGCGATGATGTTGAGAATGTCGATGGCGTAGCCGCGCGGCTGGCCGTCGGAGCCGCGGTAGGCGAACGGGAAGTTGTTCTCGATGGCGGCGTAGTAAACCACGCGGTGGCTCGCCACCCAATTCTTCTCCATCGTCGTCAGATCGGCATTGCCGGTGTCGAGGTAGCTGGGGATCTTTTTGCTCCAGCGGCTCTGCAGGGCGTTCATCAGCTCCATCGGCGCGTCGGCGATGGCGGTGTCCAGCGTGTCTATCAGCCGCGAGTCGGCGGCGGCGAACACGAAGGACAGGTTGCCCAGATTCTCGTTGCTTTCAATCTGATAGAGCTGGCCGAGCTGCAGTTGGTCGATGATAAAGCTGGCGCTGGCCTCGTCGGCGATAAAGTAGTCGCTGCTGCCGTTGAGCAGCGAGTAGACCGCCTGCAGATTGTTGTCGTAGCGCTGGATCTGCGATGCCACCGCCTGCAGAGCGCCGCCGGACTGCATGTCGGTCAGCGCGCCGATCGCGACGCGGGCGTTGGCGGAGTTGAGCATCACCGGCCGATCGTTGCTGCGATCGCGCAATACGCGCAGGTTGCTGACGTAATAGGGCTGAGAGATCGCCAATCCGTGCAGCGCCTCACTCTGCGGGATGCCGTACAGCAGATCGATCTTGCCGTCGTGCAGCGCCTGCTCCAGCTGCGTCAGATCGGCAAAGCCGTAAATGGCGAAGCGAATGCCGGTCACCTGCTGGATATAGCCGAGGTAGTCGGCGTTCAGCCCGTACAGATCGTCGTCCACGATGATGTTGTACGGGCTGGTGTTCTCACTGATGATGCCGATGCGCAGCGTTCGGTCGCGCCAGGGATTTTTCTCGCCGACGATCAGCATGTTCTCGGGGGTATTCAGATTGCTGACCAGCTGATAGCGCACCGGCTCCGCCGCCTGCGCCAGACCGCACCACAGGATCAGCAGCAGCAGAGCGCGGCGCATCATGGCGCCAGCTCTTTAAACACCGCCACCAGCTCCAGCAGGTTGCCGGCGCCGGTTTTGCGCTGGATGTTCTTTTTGTGCGTGCTGACGGTCTTGTTGCTGATGTGCAGCCGATCGGCGATCTGCAGGTTGGACAGCCCCTGGCTCAGCAAGCCCAGCACTTCGAGCTCTTTGGGAGTGAGCAGCCCACCGTCCGCCGTCGGCGCTTCTTCGGCCAGCGCGGCGGCGGGGAAGTGGGTTTCACCGTCCAGCACCTGCTCGATCGCCTGTACCAGCTCTGCCAACGAGCTGCCTTTATTGACGAAACCGTTGGCGCCGGCGGCATGGGCCATGCGCGCATAGACCTCCGCTTCCTGCGCGGTATAGATCAGGATCGGCTGCTGCGGATAGCGGCGGCGAATTTTTTTCAATAGCTGCAGCCCGTCGACCTGCGGCAGGCCGATATCCAGGATCACCAGGCCGAAAGCGGCCTCGGCCAGCAGGGCCTGCGCCTGGACGTCGTCCTGCGCCGCCTGCAGACGGTAGGGGCGGGATGATTTCATTAGCGCCGCTTCCAGTGCGACATGAACCACCGGGTGGTCATCAACTAATAACAGAGAGGGCATGTTCAACTCGGGTCGTTTTATATTCCGATCGCTAGCATAGCGAAAAAGGAGGCTCTGCGCTCCCCTGATGAAACAGCACAATCTGCTGTTAATTTGGCGGTTCCAGCGGAGGGGGGCAAAGGTGATTTACAGCGCCATTCCCACAGGCTAGATTGTTGGGATCTACACCGTTACGCACTGCGAAATACCCCTCGATACCGAATGGAAAAGCTATGAATTACCAAAACGACGATTTACGCATTAATGATATTAAGGAACTCCTGCCGCCGGTGGCTTTGCTGGAGAAATTCCCGGCCACTGAACGCGCAGCAAAGACGGTGTCCCAGGCCCGCAGCGCAATTCACAATATCCTCCGCGGCAGCGACGATCGCCTGCTGGTGGTGATTGGCCCTTGCTCTATTCACGATACCCAAGCCGCCAAAGAGTACGCGGGGCGCCTGCTGGCGCTGCGTGAAGAACTGAGCGGCGAGCTGGAAGTGGTCATGCGCGTATACTTCGAAAAACCGCGCACCACCGTGGGCTGGAAAGGCCTGATCAACGATCCGCAGATGGACAACAGCTTCAACATCAACGACGGTCTGCGCCTGGCGCGCAAGCTGCTGGTAGAGATCAACGACAGCGGCCTGCCGGCCGCCGGCGAATTCCTCGACATGATCACGCCGCAGTACCTGGCGGATCTGATGAGCTGGGGCGCCATCGGCGCGCGCACCACGGAATCGCAGGTGCACCGCGAGCTGGCCTCCGGCCTCTCATGCCCGGTGGGCTTCAAGAACGGCACCGACGGCACCATCAAGGTGGCGATCGACGCCATCAACGCCGCCGGTGCGCCGCACTGCTTCCTGTCGGTGACCAAGTGGGGCCACTCGGCTATCGTTAACACCAGCGGCAACGGCGACTGCCACATTATCCTGCGCGGCGGTAAAGAGCCTAACTACAGCGCGGCGCACGTGAAAGACGTCAAAGCCGGCCTGAGCAAAGCCGGGCTGCCGGCGCAGGTGATGATCGACTTCAGCCATGCCAACAGCAGCAAACAGTTCAAAAAGCAGATGGACGTGAGCGCTGACGTTTGCGGGCAGATCAGCGGCGGTGAAAAAGCGATCATCGGCGTGATGATTGAGAGCCACCTGGTGGAAGGTAACCAGAACCTCGAAAGCGGCGAACCGCTGGTTTACGGCAAGAGCGTGACCGACGGCTGCATCGGCTGGCAGGACACCGAAACCGTGCTGCGCGATCTGGCGGCGGCGGTGAAAGCGCGCCGCGGCTAATCGCGAAAATGACAAGGGCCCGGCAGCGGGCCCTTGTTTTAATTTTCATCATTGCACTTCTCTACCTCCCCCTTCCGATAATTTAAGGCTTACAATTAATAGGCCAATGAAATCATTAAGCGGCCACCTTCGCATTATTCCTATTTAATAAAAGAATAATTGTCACTGCTCGCGGCATTGTGCTTATATAAGACGCTTTTTTATTCCGCAAACCCCGCATGACGAATAAGCGGGGAGTGGTATGACCTATTACTTTCAGGACGAAAGAATTATGACAAGCAATACCTCGCAGCCGCTGGGGCTGCACCGGATTAAATTCCATGGGAAAGGTGGCGAGTACTTCGCGATTTGGTTGGTCAACGCATTATTGACCATCGTGACCCTGGGCATCTATTCCGCTTGGGCGACGGTACGCCGCCGCCGCTATTTTTACGGCAACACGGAATTGGACGGCGATCGTTTCGACTACCATGCGCAACCACTGCAAATTCTGAAAGGGCGGCTGTTGGTGATCGGCGGCCTCATCGTATTTTATATCCTGTTGGCGGTAACGCCACTGCTGGGGCTGCTGGCTTTGCTGGTGTTGCTTGCCCTGCTGCCGTGGATCGTTATCCGCAGCTGGCGCTACAATGCGATTATGTCGAGCTATCGCGGCGTGCGTTTTAATTATGTTTGCCGCACCGGGCGCGCTTATTGGGCGTTACTGTTCTGCCCGCTATTACTGATTATCGGGCTTTATGTCGCCTTAATCATTTTGCTCAGCATTGGCAGCGGTTTTGACAGCATCAACGCCATCGGTCTGATGCTGGTGTTGACGCTGCTGTTGGCCGTGCCGGCATTCGCCGCCGTCAACGGTATTATTAGCGCGCTGCAGCACGATCTGTACGTTAATAATCTGTTCTTCGGCCGAACGCCGTTTATTGCCGAGCTGAAAAAGTCGGCCTTTATCAAATTTGCCTTGATCGGCCTGCTCATTTTCCTGCCGTTTATGTTGGCTGCGCTGGTATGTATGGGGTCGTTCATACTGTCCCTGTACCAAATGGTATTGATGGGCATGCTGACGGATGAAACCGCCGATTTGCTGGTGTTGGAAAATATTGGCAGCCTGCTGCTGATGATGGTGGTGCTGCTGATTGGCGCCTTGATCGCCAGCAGCTATCAGGTCGTCGCCCAACGCAACTATCTGTTTAACCAGGCGACGCTGAACGGCAACGTAAAATTGCGCTCTTCCATGCAAACGCTGCCGTATATGGGGCTGTTGATCACCAATACCCTGATCACCCTGTTCTCGCTCGGTTTCGCCGTGCCGGTGGCGGAAGTGCGCCACGCCCGTTATCTGGCGGAGTGCACGGCGGTCGAAGGCGATCTGGCGTTGCTGGACATCGCGGCGCATCAGGAAACCGCCAACAGCGCGGTGGCCGAAGAAGCGGTGCAGGCGCTGGATCTGGGCGGCAGTTTCTGAGGCGCCGATGATCCTCGAGGGCGCCTATCAGTTGCCGGGGCGGGCCGCACGTGAGGCGGCTCGCCTGTTGGTTAATGAAAGCGGCGAGGGCGTGACGCTGCAGCGGCAGGATGAGCAACGTTACATCCCCTTGGCGGACATCACCGTCTCTGCGGCGCTGGGCAATATCCCGCTGACGCTGACCTTCAAGGACGGCGCGCGCTTTGTGCCGGACGACGACGCGGCCTTTCGCCGCTGGTTCTATCAGCGCCGTTCGCCGGGTTGGGTGCACCGCCTGGAGCGCCATAAACGCGGCGTCGCCCTGGCGCTGTTGGTGACGCTGCTGGCCGCCGTGGCCTACGTTAACGTCGTGCTGCCGTGGGCGAGCAACGAAATCGCCATGCGCATCCCCACTTCGGTGGAACAGACGCTGGGTGAACACACGCAGACGTTTTTGAGCCAGAGCGGTTTTGAACCCTCCGCATTGCCGGCCGAGCGGCAGCAGGCGTTGCAGCAGCTGTTCCGGCAGGTGATGCCGGCCGAGATGCGCCTGGAGCGTACGCCGCTGTCGTTGAAGCTGATGGCGGTGCCCGGTGCGCCGAACGCCTTTATGTTGCCGGACGGCACGCTGGTGCTCAGCGATAGTCTGGTCGCCCTGTCGAAAAACGACGATGGGCTGGCGGCGGTGATGTTGCATGAGATGGGGCATCACGCTCATCGTCACCCGATGCGCATGTTGGTGCGTTCGTCACTGGTGGCGTTGACGCTGATGTGGATGACCGGTGACGTCAGCGGCATCGGCGACACGCTGCTGCAGTCTGCGTCCTTCGTGAATGAGATGCAGTTTTCACGCGGGATGGAGCGCGAGGCGGATGCGTTCGCGATAGCGGAAATGCAGCGCCAGGGGCGTTCGCTGGCGCAAATGGCGGCTATCTACCGCGCGTTGGCGCAGGCGCCTGAACGCGAGACGGCTGACGGCTGGGTGCTGCCGGCCTGGCTCAGCACCCATCCGGCGATGCAGGAACGGCTGGATGCGGTGAACGAGGCGATGGCGCAGCAGTAATAAAAAAGCCCCCGGTTTTCACCGGGGGCTTTTTCGTTAACGGGCGAAATTACTTCGCTTTACCCTGGTTTGCCACGGCGGCCGCTTTTGCAGCGATCTCGTCGGCGTTACCCAGGTAGTAACGTTTGATTGGCTTGAAGTTCTCGTCGAATTCATACACCAACGGCACGCCGGTTGGGATGTTCAGCTCGAGGATTTCGTCTTCGCTCAGGTTATCCAGGTATTTCACCAGCGCGCGCAGCGAGTTGCCGTGCGCTGCAACGATCACGCGCTCGCCGCTCTTGATGCGTGGCAGGATCTCTTCGTCCCAGTAAGGGATAACGCGATCGATGGTCAGCGCCAGGCTTTCGGTCAGCGGCAGCTCTTGCTCGGTCAGCGAGGCGTAGCGTGGATCGTGGCCAGGGTAACGTTCGTCTTCTTTGGTCAGCTCAGGTGGGGTCACCGCGAAGCCGCGACGCCATTGTTTCACCTGCTCGTCGCCGTATTTTTCGGCGGTTTCCGCTTTGTTCAGACCCTGCAGTGCGCCGTAGTGACGTTCGTTCAGCTTCCAGGATTTTTCGGTCGGCAACCAGGCCTGATCCAGCTCGTCGAGGATGTTCCACAGGGTGTGGATCGCGCGCTTCAGTACGGAGGTGTAAGCGAAGTCGAAAGTGAAACCTTCCTCTTTCAACAGCTTGCCTGCTGCTTTCGCTTCGGTGCGGCCCTTGTCGGACAGATCAACATCATACCAACCGGTGAAGCGGTTTTCTTGGTTCCACTGGCTTTCGCCGTGACGCACCAGAACCAGCTTAGTTACAGCCATAGCTTAACTCCTTAATAATCTGACATTTCAATGATAACGAAAATCATTATATTGCCGCGGGCCGGGGCTCGGCAATCGATAGTGTCTAACCATAGCCAATTTCTTGCCGCAAAGTAAGGGCTGGCGAAAGGAAAAAGCTGAATCGTTCAGGCTGGCGCTGCGAGGGGGAAATGGCGCGCCGAAATCGCTCCGGGCGCGCCGTGGCGCGGGGAAAATCAGGCCGATTTTTTCAGGCAGTTGCTCATGAAGGTTTTACGCGCGTCGCCCTTCAGATCCTTGGTCTTGGCGTCGGCGTTGCAGCTTTTCATTTTCTGCTGCTGCGGCGTCAGGGTTTTGCCCGTCGCGGCGGAGCCTTCGGATTTCAGACAGGTGCTCATGAAGGTGGAGCGATCGGCGCCTTTCAGCGATTTGGTGGATGCCTGTTGGTTGCAATCGGTCATGCGTTTCTGTTGGGCCGCCTGCGCCGGAGAAGGCGTTTTCGTCGCCGTCGTCGTGTCGGCCGCCATCAGATTGGTGCTCAGCATTAAGCCCGCCAGCAATGGAAGTGCAGTAATCAGACGCATAGGTGTTCCTTCAGCTATTGATTGGCCGCCATCGGCCGAAAATGGTGACGTTGCACAAGGCGTTGTGCTTATCACGGTAGCCTGAGTGTAGTGTGCGCTTTGGAATAAGGGAAGGTGGGCGCCGGTGGGGGGATAGCGCTAAAAGGTAAGCATTTATAACAAATTGCCCCCGGCCGCACGGCGAGGGGCGTAGCGGGTCAGATAGGATAAAACTGATAATGCGTGGCGCTGCGGTAGCGGCTCCCCGGCTGCAGCCAGCAGTCCGGCTGCGGCCACTCGGGATGGTGCGGGCTGTCCGGCAAAAACTCGCTCTCCAGCGCCACGCCGGCATGGTCGGCGTAGCTGCCGCCATCGCGCGCCGGCGTGCCGGCCAGGTAATTGCCGCTGTAGAGTTGCAGCGCAGGCGCGTCGGTGAACACGCTCATTTGCACTTGCCCGTCGGCGGACCACAAATGGGCCGCCGGGCTCTCCAGCGCCCCACAGGTACGATGCAGCAGGAATGCGTGATCGTAGCCTTTCACCCGTTGCTGGTCCCTGTCGCGCAGGAAATCCTGCAGCAGCGTTTTCGGCTGACGAAAATCCATGCCGCTGCCGTCCACCGGCGTCAGATCGGCGCAGGGAATGCCCTCGGCGTCGACGGGCAGATAGCGATCGGCGAACAACTGCAGCCGCTGGGCGCGTGCGTCGGTGCCGGCGCCGTCCAGGTTGAAATAGGCGTGGTTGGTCAGGTTGACCGGGCAGGGGCGATCGACCTGCGCCAGGTAGCTGATTTCCAGACGATTGTCGTGAGTCAGGCGGTAACAAACCTGCACGTCGAGATTGCCGGGGAAACCCTGATCGCCCTCCGCCGAGTGCAGCGCATAGCAGACCTGTTGCGCATCGTGCTGGACCCGGCGCCAGCGGCGGGCATGAAAACCGTCGGGGCCGCCGTGCAACTGGTGGGCGCCCTGATTGGCAGCCAGCGCATGGGGTTTTCCGTCGATGGGCAGGCTGGCGTTGGCGATGCGGTTGGCGTAGCGGCCGACGGTGGCGCCCAGATAGGCGCCCTGACGCGGGTAGTCCGCCGGGCTGCGGCAGCCGAGCAGCAGCTCGCGTTTTTCACCGGATGTGAGCGGCAAGACGGCGGACAGCCAGGTGGCGCCCCAGTCCATCAGCGTCACCGTCATGCCACCGGCGTTTTGCAACTGGGTCAGCTGATAAGGCTGCCCATCGGGGGCGACTGCCGTCAGCATAGGCCGGCGCCTTGAGAAGCCTGGCAGACATAGAACGTTTCCTGCAATCCGCCGGTTTGCTGCGGATACTCGTACGCCACGGCGGCACGCACCGTCTCCACGAGATCCTGCGGCATCAGCGCGACGATGCAGCCGCCAAAGCCGCCGCCGGTCATGCGCACGCCGCCGCGTGGGCCGATCGCCGCTTTGACGATCTCGACCAGCTTATCGATCGGCGGCACGGTGATTTCAAAGTCGTCGCGCATAGAGGCGTGCGACTCCGCCATCAGCCGGCCCATGCGCTGCAGATCGCCGGCCGCCAGCGCGTCGGCCGCTGCCAGCGTGCGGGCGTTCTCGCTGATCACATGGCGCGCGCGTTTGGCCACTAACGGATCGAGCTGGTGTTGGCGCGCCTCAAACTGTTCGGGGCTGACGTCGCGCAGCGCCTTGACGCCGAAGAACTGAGCCGCTGCTTCGCACTGTTTGCGGCGGGTGTTGTATTCGCTGTCCACCAGCCCGCGTTGCACATTGGAGTTGACGATCACCACCGCGACGTTGTCCGGCATTGGTACCGCACGGGTTTCCAGCGAGCGGCAGTCGATCAGCAGAGCGCTGTCGCGCCGGCCGAGCGCGGAGATCAGCTGATCCATGATGCCGCAGTTGCAGCCGACGAATTGGTTCTCCGCCTCCTGGCCGTTCAGCGCCAGCGCGACGCCGTCCAGCGGCAGCTGATAGAGCGCCTGCAGCGCCTGGCCCACCGCCACTTCCAGCGCGGCGGAGGAGCTGAGCCCCGCCCCTTGCGGCACATTACCGGCGATCACCAGATCCGCGCCGCCAAAGTCGGCGCTGCGGCGCTGAAGGTGTTTCACCACGCCGCGCACATAGTCGGACCAGCGCTGATCGGGGTGGCTGACGATCGGATCGTCGAGCGAGAATTGATCCTGCTGATTCTGATAATCGGCGGCCAGCACGCGGATCTGGCGGTCGTCGCGTTTGGCGCAGGCGATGACGGTTTGGTAATCGATGGCGCAGGGCAGCACGAAGCCGTCGTTGTAATCGGTATGTTCGCCGATCAGGTTCACCCGCCCCGGCGCCTGGAGGGTCAACGCCGGCGCGTAGCCGAAGTGTTCGGTAAACAGGGAATGGGTAAGCGGTTTCAGGCTCATGCTTGGGCTCCGGCTTCACGGTAATGAATATCGCTGACGGCACGCAGACGCGCTGCGGCCTGTTCGGCGGTCAGATCGCGCTGGGTTTCCGCCAGCATCTCGTAACCGACCATAAATTTGCGCACGCTGGCTGAACGCAGCAGCGGCGGGTAGAAATGGGCGTGCAGCTGCCAGTGTCGGTTGTCGGCGCCGTTGAACGGCGCGCCGTGCCATCCCATCGAATAGGGGAAGGAGCACTGGAACAGGTTGTCGTAGCGGCTGGTCAGCTTCTTCAGCGCCAGCGCCAGATCTTGGCTTTGCGCCGCGCTGAGATCGGTAATGCGCTGCACCGCGGCTTTCGGCAGCAGCAGCGTTTCAAACGGCCAGGCGGCCCAGTAGGGCACCACCGCCAGCCAGTGTTCGGTGTTCACCACGATGCGTTCGCCGGCGGCCAGCTCGCGCTGCGCGTAGTCCAACAGCAGCGGGGAGGCATGCTCCTGAAAATACTCGTGCTGCAGGCGATCTTCGCGCTCGGCCTCGTTCGGCAGAAAACTGTTGGCCCAGACTTGCCCGTGCGGGTGCGGATTGGAGCAACCCATCGCCGCGCCTTTATTTTCGAACAGCTGTACCCAGGGGTACTGCCTGCCCAGCTCATCGGTTTGCGCCTGCCAGGCGGCGACCACCTGCTCCAGCGCCGGCAGCGGCAATTCGGGCAGGGTCTTGCTGTGATCGGGAGAGAAGCAGATCACCCGGCTGACGCCACGCGCGCTCTGGCTGCGCATCAAAGGATCCTGGCTGTCGGGCGCCGGCGGCGTATCACTCATCAGCGCGGCGAAATCGTTGGTGAAGACGTAGGTGCCGCGATAATCCGGATTGCGATCGCCGGTGACGCGCGCATTGCCCGGGCACAGGAAACAGTCGGGATCGTGCGCCGGCAGCGTTTCCGTCGGGACGGCCTCTTGTTGGCCCTGCCAGGGGCGCTTGGCGCGGTGCGGTGAAACCAGCACCCACTGGCCGCTCAGCGGGTTGTAGCGGCGGTGCGGATGGTCGATAGGGTTAAATTCCGTCATACGGTTCCTTTCTTGGCGTCGACGAGGGTGTAATCGTTTCCAGTTACCGTCTTAATACGCCCGTTGCTGAACAGGGGGAGGTCATTGCGCAAAAAGATAGCACGCTCGCGACGGTAAAAAGGTGATCTAACGCGAAAAATGGAATCGTTTACACTTCATTGAAATGCGCAGGATGGGCGAAGGAAAGCCGGAGGCAACGTAATTGAGGGCATTGCGATGAGATAACGGTGATAGCGTTTTCACCCAGCTAGCCGGCAAAGAGGGGCTCTCTGCCGGCTTCAGCCGTTAAGGATGCTGATACAGCGGGTAGGTGAAGAACAGCAGATGGGTCAGATTAAGCCCGAAATGGAACAGAATCGGCACCCACAGGCGGCCGCTCCACATCCACGCCAGGCCGTAGATCACCCCGGCCAGCGTCGCGAAGATCACCATCAGCATGCCGCCGGCCAAATGCGCGGCGCCGAACACCAAAGAGGCGACGATCAGCGCCGGCCAGGCGCCCAGCCATTGGCTGAGGCGCTGTTGCAGGTAACCGCGAAACAGCGCTTCTTCGGCCATACAGACGAAGAACAGGTTTGCCATCACGAAAGGCAGCATCCAGGCGGGCGCATGCAGCTCGATTTTTAAGCCACCCAGCGCTACGGCCAGCAGCAACAATGCCGGTACGCTGATGATCAATGCAATCCAGGAACCCGAGGCGATGCTTTTTTCCGCTTTATCGGTTCTGAACAGCGTGGGCAAGCAGGCGAACAGCAGGAAGGGCACCATCGCCTTGTCGAAGTTGTAATACATGGTGAACGGCGCGCTGAGCGGGCCGGCTTTTTCGCCGTCGATCATCAGCTGGTTGTGGATGCCCGGCACCAGATGCAAGAACAGCGCGACGCAGCCGGCGACCACCAACCCTTCGAATGCGATCGCCAGATTACGCTGCTCGCGAAAATGGTGACGCAGCCCCGCCAACGCTACGATCACCAGCAGATAACTCAGGCTGAGTGGCGTCAGTACCCCATGATAAAGCCCCATGCCCGCCGAGGCGGCCAGGATCACCCAGGCGATCAGCCGGTTAAACGGCAAGAAAAATAACGAAGCAGCCAGTACGCCCCACATAATATGTCCCTTTAAAATATGTACACGGCGCTCAGCGCCTTTGCGGCGTGCGATGATGGCGAGATTGAGCGCTAAAGCGGATAGTAGCACACCAAGATGACGCTAAAGGTCGGGGCAGTGACGCATTCGTGCATGATGCCGGCCCACATGACCGGCGGCGATGGGAGTTAGCCTTTCATCCAGGCCTGCGAACGGGTGATTTCGGCCAGATTTTGCAGGGTATCCAGGCTCTGCTGGTGGATCTCTTGCGTGGGGGCTGCGCACAGATCGTGCAGTACGGTCACCTGAAAGCCGGCGTCGTGCGCCTGACGCGCGGTGCTCTCAATGGCGAGCGGCGTGCTGATGCCCGCCAGCAGCAAATGGTGGCACCGATGTTGCCGCAGCCAGGCTAACAAATTGTTACCGGAGAAGGCGCTGACCGCCGTTTTTTCAAACTGCAGATCGGTCTCTTCCTGATGCAGTTCGGGCACCCAGCGGCAGCCCGGGCTGTTTAAACGCAGCGCGCCTATCTGCTTGAGATGGTTGAACAGCGGCGAGTGGGGCGGGATGTCATGATAATCGTCGGCGAAACCCACCCGCACCCAAATCACCGGAATTTTTCGCACCCGGGCATAGGCCGTGGCGGCATTGACGTTGGCGAGCAGGTGGGTCGCCACCCCCTGTTCGCGGCAGTGATTGGCGCGCCCTTTGGACCCGATCAGATCCTCGATCAGGTCGATAATAATCAACGCAGCGGACATGGCGTCTCCAGGAAATGGCCTTCTTTCTTTCTATGATAAAAGGCCAAATGTGATGTGCTGCGGTGAAGTGTTGCCGGATATGTTTACGCCGCGTTTCAGGCGGAGGCCGCCTCCAGCCGTTGCTGTTGGTAGCCGTAGCCGCCTTCGTCGTCGGGCACGAAGCTGAGGCGGTGTGTGATGCACTGCGGCGCGTCTTCGGCATGGTGCGAGACGAACAGCAGTTGGGTGGCGCCCTGGCCGATCAGCACGTCGATGAAGCGGCGCACCAGCTGGCGATTGAGCGGATCCAACCCTTGCAGCGGCTCGTCGAGGATCAGCAGCGCCGGGTGTTTCACCAGCGCGCGGGCGATCAGTGCCAGCCGCTGTTGGCCCCAGGAAAGGCTATGGAACGGGGCATCCCCGCGCGCGCCGTCGAGCCCGAGCAGCGCCAGCCACTGCTCGGTCAGCTGCCGCTGACGATCCGAGACCGCCTGATAAATGCCGATCGAGTCGAAGAACCCCGACAGCACCACGTTGCGCACGCTGGTGTTGACGCGATAATCCAGATGCAGGCTGCTGCTGACGTAGCCGATATGGCGTTTGATTTCCCAAATGGTTTCCCCGCTGCCGCGGCGGCGGCCGAACAGCGTCAGATCGTTGCTGTAGCCCTGCGGATGGTCGCCGGTGATCAAGCTGAGCAGCGTGGATTTGCCGGCGCCGTTCGGGCCGACGATCTGCCAATGTTCACCGGGGTTAACCTGCCAGTCGAGATGATTGAGGATCGGCCGATCGTTATAGCTGACCACGCCGTCGCGCAGGACGATCAGCGGCCGGTCCGCCGGCAGGGCCACTTTTTGCGTCGGATCCTCGGTTTCCGGCAGCGCCAGCCCGCTGAGGTTTTCGCTGTGCGCCAGCTGTGCCACCAGCGCGTCCGCCATCACTTGGCGGCGCGGCCCGCGGCTGGTCAGGGTGCAGTCCGCCAGCACGCCCACCTGTCGGACAAAATCCGGGATTTCGTCGAACCGGTTGAGCACCAGCACCACGGTTTGGCCCTGGGCGGAAAGCTCGCTCAGCAACGCGGCGAGCTGCGCGCGCGAGTGCACGTCCAGCCCGTCGAAGGGCTCGTCGAGGATCAGCAGGTCAGGCTCGGGCATCAGCGCCCGGCACAGCAAGGTCTTGCGCGTTTCGCCGGTGGAGAGGTATTTGAAGCGGCGCGTCAGCAGGGCGGTGATGCCGAACTGCGCGGCCAGCCGCTCACAGCGTGCGGCGTCTTTCACCTCTTCCTGAATGATTTCCGCCGCGGTGCGGCCGGTGTCGTCCTCGTCCGCGCTGAGCAGATCGGTGTTGTTGCGTTGCCACTCGTCGCTGACCATTTTTTGCAGCTGTTCGAAAGAGATGCGCACCGCGTGCCGAAAATCGCTGCGGCGCTCACCGCTCAGCAGAACCAGTTCGTCCGCCAGCGCGCGCGCCAGGGCGGATTTGCCGCTGCCGTTGGCGCCGACGAAGGCCCAGCTGTCGCCGGCCTGGATTTCCAGCGCGTCCAGCGTCAGGGTGCGGGTATCGCTTAAGCGGAATGAACCTTGCGAAATATGCAACGACGACATCACCTGTTCCTTTTTTTGCAATTATTTGCCTTAGAAATAGGCGCATTGCAGGGGGATGTCAATCAACAAAAACGCAACGTCATGTTGCGCTTAACACAACGTGGCGACAATCACGCGATCGGCGTTGAACAGGGCGTGTACGGCGTTGCCAACGCTCAGCTGCAGACGCTGCAACTCCGCCGTCGTCAGGGTGGCGCACAGGGTTTCTCCGCCCGCCAGCGTTACCAGCACCTCGCTGTGTTCGGCGCCTGGCTGAATGCCGGCCACCACGCCCGCCAGCACGTTATCCGCACCGGCATGATCCGCCGTCTCGACGCTTAACCGCACCCAGGGCGCCTTGATCAGCGCCAGCACCTCTTTGCCCGGCGTCAGCTGCAGCCGGTCGGCACTTTGCTGGGTAATGGCCGCCGTCAGGCGAGTGGTGCCGTCGTTCAACAAAATCGCCAGATGCTGCTGCACCTGCTGATGATCGCGTTCGATGACGGTGCCGAAGAACTGATTGCGCGCGCTGGTTTGCAGCGAGAAGCGCGAGATGGCCGCCAGCAGGCTGTCGAGCGGCAGATCGTCCTGCTGCAATACGTCGAACGCTTTTTGCTGCACCTGGCCCAGCAGGTCATACAGCTGGATCAACCGCTGGCCATAGTGCGTCAGCTGCGCGCCGCCGCCGCCTTTACCGCCGGTGGCGCGTTCTACCACCGTGTGTTCCGCCAGTTGGTTCATTTCATTGATGGCGTCCCAGGCGCTTTTGTAGCTGATACCCGCCAGTTTGGCGCCCTGGCTGATGGAGCCGGTGTGCTGCACCTGTTTCAGCAACGCGATGCGGCGCGGATCGGCGAACAGCTTTTGCTGGAGTTTGAGAGTCAGAAGAATTTCGGCCTGCATAGCGCATCCTGTCGGCGGCAAAAATCTTATTGTCGCCGATTTGGCGGCAAAGCGCCAAACGCAGTGCACTGGAGCGCGGGGCAATAAAGACTGGTATTGCTTTATTGTTATAATATAACATAACTAAAAAACGATAAGGCTTTACGCCGGCTGCGGCCGGTTTTTATTTCACCACAGGGATGCTTCACATGAGTACGACACGCCGGCGTCTTGTCACGCCCAGAAAATCTTTATGCCTTGCCGCCGCCTGGGTCGGCGGCGCACTGACGGCGCCGCTGGCTTTCGCCGCCGACTGCGATAAAGCCCGCAATGCCACGGGGTGCGAAGAACAGCTCACCGTGGAGGCGGCGGCCCCCGCCGGGCGCTACGATGCGTTGAGCGCCGTGAGCCGCAGCGCTTCGCAGCTCGGGCTGACCACTCGGGAGACGCCGCGCAGCGTCGATATCATCAGCGCAAGGGCGATCCAACAGCGGGGCGATCGCTCGCTGGCCGCCGCCGTCGAGCACGCCACCGGCTTGTCCGGTGTCGCTTCGCCAACGTTGTCCAACAACTTTTCCGCGCGCGGTTTTCGGCCGATCGCCTGGCTGTATAACGGCGTAGAGATGCCCGGCAGCACGCTGCAGCTGGGCGATCCGGCGCATTACGACAGCATCGAGATACTGCGCGGGCCGGGATCGGCCTTGAACGGCCTGAGCGCCGCAGGCGGCAGCGTCAACCTGATCTCGCGGCGGCCGACCTTCAGCCGCCAGCCGCTCGAGCTCGATTATGGCTTCGGCAGCTACCGCAGCCAGCGTCTGCATCTGGGGGCCGGCGGCGCGCTGGTGGATGATGCGGTGGCGTACCGGTTGGATGTCAGCGGCAACGACAGCGGCAGCAACGTGCAGTATGAACGCGATCGGCAGAAGCGGGTTTCCGGCTCGTTGCTGTTTAAGCTGACGGACGATGCGCTGTTGACGCTGAGCCTGGACCGCATGCTCAATCGCACCAACAACCCTTACTACGGCACGCCGCTGCTGGACGGGCGCATTGCCGGCGAACTACGCGACATCAATTACAACAACCTGACCGACAGCCGCATCCAGAGCAACGCCACCGCATTTCAGGCCAGCCTGGACTGGTTTATGACGCCCGAAGTGGAATGGCATAACCAATTCTATTACTACAGCGGCTTTCGCGAATGGCGCAACGTCGAGCGCTTCCGCGTCGCGGCGGCGGCCCGGCCCGGCGACGTCAACCGCGACTCCTTCGGCGCCCTGGCGCACGACGACGATCTGATCGGCAACCGCAGTTCGCTGGTATTCGACCGCGCCATCGCCGGTTTTGATAACCGGTTGCTGGTCGGCCTCGATCTGAGCAAGCGGCATTTTCAGTATTATTCCAACGGCTTCCCCGGCTCGGAAGACGTTCCGCTTGGCGCGCCGCCCCGAGAGCCGTTCGCCCAGGGTACCGACCGGCAACGCGCGCCGGTGCGCCACGTCACCCAGAACCAGTACGCCGCCTTTCTCGAGGATCGCTTCAGCCTGACCGAGCGTTTAGCGCTGCTGGGCCAGTTGCGCTACAACCATATGAACATGGACTGGCGCTTCCAGGGGCCGCAGGAAGAGAGCCGCGCGCACACCTACGTTTTCAGTACCTGGAGCCTGGGCCCCAGCTATGCATTGACTGATAACCTCACGCTCTACGCCAACTACACCACCGGCCAGGAGCCGGGCAACGATCTGTTCTTCCTCAGCCCAACGCAGACCGATCTGCCGCTGACGCGAGCGCGTCAGTGGGAGGCCGGCGCCAAAGGGCAGTTTTGGGGTAACAAGGGCGAGGCGACGCTGGCGCTGTACGAACTGCGCAAGGACAACCTGTTTGTGCCCGACGCGCAGCGGCCGGATGCATTGAACGCGGTAGGCCGGCAGACGTCGCGCGGCATTGAGCTTGGCGTGGTGCTGCGTCCCGACGAGCGCTGGGAGCTGGCCGGCAACGCCGCCTACACGCACGCCCGCTACGACGACTATCGCGGCGGCAGCCCGCTGCGCAGCTATAACGGCAATCGCCCGGCCTATATCCCGGACTGGACCGCCAACCTCAGCGTGCATTATCAGGCGACGGAGCGCCTGGGGCTGGCTTCTTCGCTGCGCTACGTCGGCAGCAGCTACAACGACGACGCCAACCGGCGCAAGATGCGCGCGTACACCACGCTCGATCTGGCGGCAGACTATCAGCTGACGCCGATCGTCGATGTCGGTTTTCGCATTCGCAACGCCACCAACCAGCTGTATGCCTATCAGCGCACCTACCCGGATCAGGCGCTGATCGCGCCGCCGCGCAGCTATGAAACCTTCGTGTCGGTCAGGTTTTGACGGCGTGAAACGCTGGCTTGCCCTGCTGTTGTGCGCCCTGGGATTGGGCGGGGGCGCGCCGCTGCGTGCCGATGCCGTCAGCCTGCAAAATTGCGGGGTAACGCGCGATTACCCGCAGCCGCCGCAGCGGGTGCTGGTTTACGCCAACCCGGCGCTGGAAAATCTGCTGGCGCTGGGGCTGGCCGCCCGCGCGATCGGCGTGGTCGGGTATGACCGCGCGCGCGATCCCGCACCGACGGCGCCGGCCGATGCGCTGCGGGCGCCCACCAGCCCGGCGCCGCCCACGGCGGAAGCGTTGCTGCTGATGCGGCCGGATTTTGTCTATTCGGCCAGCTATTACTGGCTGCACAGCCCGGAAACGCCCGACCGGGCGCGGCTGGCGGAATGGGGCATCGGCACTTATCTCTCTCCCGGCGCCTGCAGCGGTCAGCAAAGCGCGATCGTCGCCGCGCTGACGTTCGAAGACATTTTCACCGAGCTACGGGAGCTGGCGCTTATTTTCAACGTCAGCCGCGCCGGTGAAGCGCTGATCGAACGGCTGCGCGGGCAGCTGAGGGCGCTTGAGGCGCAGCGCGCGCCGCTGCCGCATTGGCGTCTGCTGTGGTGGTATGCCGGCGCGCAGACGCCTTATGTGGCGGGCTGCTGCGGCGCGCCAGGCTTGCTGAGCCGCAGCGTCGGCAGCGAGAACCTGTTCGGCGATCGGCCCGAGCTGTGGCCGACGGTGTCCTGGGAAATCATCGCCGCCCGCGATCCGGATGCGATCGTGCTTGGCGATCTGCCGCGCGGCGGCCTCGGCGACAGCGCGGCCGACAAGATCGCCTTTCTGGAACATCACCCGCTGACCGCGACGCTGCGCGCCGTGCGCCAGCGGCGCTACGTGATCCTCCCCGGTTACGACATGGACCCTTCCGCCCGCACCGTGGCGGCGCTGGGCCGTTTGATTCGGGGCCTGGCGGCCTTGCCGCCGCAGGCTCCGACTTTTTCCAACAAGGAACCTTGATATGACTGCCGTTTCATTCTCTTCGCTGCTGGACTCCTGGGATCGCCAGCAGGCGGCCTACATCGCCGAACGGGAAGCGCGTTTTAACGCCCAGCTGGACGTGCTGGCGCTGGCTGCCGGCCAGGATTTTCACGTGGTGGATCTGGCCTGCGGCCCGGGCTCGCTGAGCCTGCGCATTTTGCAGCGCTTTCCGCAGGCCAGAGTGACCGCCATCGATCTTGATCCGCTGCTGCTGGCGGTGGCGCGCGGCGCGCTGGCGGAATACGGCGATCGGATCCGCATTCTGCAGGCCGATCTGGCGGATCCGGCCTGTTTTTCCGCGCTGTCCGGCCCCGCGCCGCAGGCGGCGGTGTCCAGCACGGCGCTGCACTGGCTGATGCCAGAGCAGCAGCTGGCGCTGTACCGCAACGTCGCCGGGCTGCTGGCCGACGGCGGCGTATTCCTCAACGCCGATCATCAGCGCTATGACCCGCGTCAGCCGCGGCTGAAAGCGTTGGCGGAGCGGCATGATGAGCAGACCCAACAGCGCGCCTGGGACAACGGCGTCGAGGATTGGGATCGTTGGTTCGCGGGCGCGCTGCAATCACCGGCGCTGGCCGCTTATCAGGCCGAGCGTGAAGCGCTGTTCGCCGGCCGCCCGGTGCCACCGCCGACGCCGGTGGATTTCCAGCTCGCGGCCCTCAGGCAGGCCGGTTTCAGCGAGGCAGGGACGGTGTGGCAGCTGTTGGACGACTATGTGATCGCAGGCTGGAAATAGCATGATCCGGCGGTTACTGCCCGGCCGTGAGGCCGGCTGGCTGCTGTTGTTGGCGGCGGCGCTGCCGCTGGCCCTGCTGGGCGCCACCTTGTCGGGGCCTGCGCCGATCGCGTGGCACGACGCCTGGCGCATCGTATTCGGCGTCAGCGGCAGCGCGGCGACCGATGCCGAGGTGTATCAGCGCATCATCTGGTCGCTGCGGATGCCGCGCGCGCTCTTGGCGGCGCTGGCCGGCGCCGGGCTGGCGTTGGCGGGCACCGTGCTGCAGTCGCTGACCCGCAACCCGCTGGCCGATCCCTGGGTGCTGGGGATCTCCTCCGGCGCCGGCGTGGGGGCGGTAACGGTGTTGATATTGGGACTGGGGGGCGGCCTGTTGTCGGTGTCCGGTGGCGCGTTTATCGGCGCGCTGGGGGCGTTTGCGTTGGTGATGCTGCTGGCCGGGCGTTCCCTGCAGGGGGAGTCCACGCTGTTTATTCTGGCCGGGGTAGCGGTGACGCAGCTGCTCTCCGCACTGACTTCGCTGATCACCCTCTGGCAGGCGGATGCCAACGCCACGCGCGGCGTGATGTTCTGGCTGCTGGGATCGTTCAGCGACGCGCGCTGGCCGCAGGTCGGGTTGTGCGGGCTGGCGCTGGCGGCGGCGCTGCTGCTTTGTTGGCTGCGAGCGGGTGAGCTGGACGCGCTGGCGTTCGGCGGCGTGACCGCCGCTTCGCTGGGGGTGGCGGTGGCTCCGCTGAAGCTGCTGCTGTATGTGGTGACCACCGCGCTGACGGCGGCGATCGTCGCGTTCAGCGGTGCGGTGGGATTTATCGGGCTGACGGTGCCGCACGTCGCCCGGCGGCTGGTCGGCTCGCGGCATCGGCGGCTGTTGCCGGCCAGCGCGCTGTGCGGTGCGCTGTTCGCCGTGGCGGCGGACACGCTGGCCAGAACGCTGTTTGCCCCGCGCGAGCTGCCGGTCGGCGTGCTGACCGCGCTGCTGGGGGTGCCGGTATTCCTGCTGTTGCTGTATCGGAAGGTCAATGCATGACGATTGAAAAAGCGCGATCCGGCCTGTGCGCCGAGGGGGTGAGCTGGCGGGCGGGCGAACGCACGGTGCTGGAAAATCTCAGTTTCTGCGCCTTGCACGGTGAGGTCACCGGCGTGCTCGGCGTCAACGGCAGCGGTAAATCCACGTTGCTCAAGCTGTTGGCCGGGTTGCAGCCCGTCGCCGGGGGCCGCGTTTGGCTGGAAGGGCGCGAGATCGCCGCGTTTTCCGGGCGGGAGCGCGCCAGGCGCATCGCTTTTCTCGAGCAATCCGCCCCCGGCGCCTTCGCGCTGCCGGTGAAGGAGGCGGTGCTGCTGGGGCGCCTGGCCCATATCGGCCGCTGGCGCGGTTTTGGTACCGAGGATCGCCGCTTCGCCGGGCAGGCGATGGAGCAAGTGGGCATTAGCCACCTGGCCGATCGCGATTGGCAGCGGCTGTCCGGCGGTGAACGGCAGCGGGTGCACCTGGCGCGCGCGCTGGCGCAGCAAACGCCGTGGCTGCTGCTGGACGAACCCGCCAACCATCTGGATATCGCCCATCAGCAGCAGTTTATGGCCTTGCTGCGGCGGCTGAAACTTAGCGTGGTGGTGACGTTGCACGATCTGAATCTGGCCGCCTGTTATTGCGATCGGGTGGCGCTGCTGCAGCGAGGCAGGGTCTGCGCGGCGGGTGCGCCGCAGCAGGCGCTGACGCCGGAACACATTCGCGCGGTGTACGGGGTGGAGGCCCGGCTGGCGGCGCCCGCCGGCTACGCGCCACCGTTGATCTACTATCCCGCGGCGGGATGAGATCGGTCAAAAGGGCACGTTTGGCCGATCACAATTTCGCCCCGCTGGCTAAAATAACTCCGGTTTTAGCGATTTTTTTGGGTTAGAATAACCCGATATGCGGTGAAAGGCATTTGCCGCTCAATGGGCAGTTAAGCGAGGCTATCATGTTGGAATTATTGAAAAGTCTGTTGTTTGCCGTAGTCATGGTGCCGGTGGTCATGGCGCTGATCCTCGGCCTGATCTACGGTTTTGGCGAAGTGTTCAACGTCTTCTCCAAAGTGGGCCGTTCGAAAGAAAACCGCACCCAGCACTGACCGTTCCCCATCCCGATACCCGCCGGCGTCGCCCGGCGGGCATTCCTCAAGTTATCTCACGCTTTGCCGATAAACCGCATGACAAGCTTTCGCGCAACGTTATATTATTTTTTATATAACGAAGAGTGATAATGCACGTTAACTTGCGGAGAAAAACAATGAAACAGCAATGGACCAAATGGGTTGGCGGGATCGTGTTGGCCTCGGGCCTGGTGGCACAGGCTTCGGCGGCGGAAAAGATCACCGTGTTCGCCGCCGCGTCGCTGACCAACGCGCTGCAGGACATCGCCACCCAGTATCAAAAAGGCAAGGATGTGCAGGTGGTTTCCTCCTTTGCGTCGTCCTCGACGCTGGCGCGCCAAATTGAGCAGGGCGCCCCGGCCGATCTGTTCATCTCCGCCGATCAACAGTGGATGGATTACGCCATCGACAAGCAGCAGATGGTGAAAGACACCCGCTACACGCTGCTGGGCAACGAACTGGTGCTGATCGCCGCCAAGAGCGATAAGCAAGACAAGATCGCCATCGACAAGCAGACCGACTGGGCCAAGCTGCTCAACGGCGGCCGCCTGGCGGTGGGCGATCCGGATCACGTGCCGGCCGGCATCTACGCCAAAGAGGCGCTGGAGCACCTGGGCGCCTGGAACGCGCTGGAGCCGAAACTGGCGCGCGCCAACAACGTGCGCAGCGCCATGGCGCTGGTGGAGCGCGGTGAAGCGCCGCTCGGCATCGTCTACGGCTCCGACGCGGTCGCCAGCGACAAGGTGAAAGTGGTGGGCGTGTTCCCGGAAGACAGCCACAAACCGGTTGAATATCCGATGGCGATGGTGAAAGATCGTCAAAATCCGACGGTCAGCGCTTTCTATACCTATCTGAAGAGCCCGGAAGCGGCCGCTATTTTCGAACATTATGGATTCACCCCGCGTAAATGATTCTGAGTGAGTACGAGTGGCAGGCGGTTGAGCTGAGCCTGAAAGTCTCCGGTTTGGCGGTGGTCTGCAGCCTGCCGTTCGGCATTCTGATGGCCTGGGTGCTGGTGCGTTGCCGCTTTCCCGGCAAGGCGCTGTTGGACGGCGTCATTCACCTGCCCCTGGTGCTGCCCCCGGTGGTGGTCGGCTATTTGCTGCTGATCGCCATGGGGCGGCGCGGCGTCATCGGCGAGTGGCTGTACGACTGGTTCGGCTTCAGCTTTAGCTTTAGTTGGCGCGGCGCCGCGCTGGCATCGGCGGTGGTGGCGTTTCCGCTGATGGTGCGCGCCATCCGGCTGGCGCTGGAGGCGGTGGATACCCGGCTGGAGCAGGCGGCGCGCACGCTGGGCGCCAACCCGTGGCGGGTGTTTTTCACCATCACGCTGCCGCTGTCGCTGCCCGGCGTCATTGTCGGCGTGGTGCTGGCCTTCGCCCGCTCGCTGGGGGAGTTTGGCGCCACCATCACCTTCGTCTCCAACATTCCCGGTGAAACCCGCACCATTCCGCTGGCGATGTATACGCTGATTGAAACGCCGGGGGCGGAAGCCGCCGCCGCGCGCCTGTGCGTGATCGCCATCGTGCTGTCGCTGGCTTCCCTGATGGTGTCCGAATGGCTGGCCCGCTGGGGCCGCAAACGGATGGGGGTGTAAATGCTGGAGCTGGATTTCTCGCAGCAGCTGGGCGACCTTAATCTCAACGTCCGCGCCGATTTGTCGGCGCAGGGCATCACCGCGATTTTCGGCCTGTCCGGCGCGGGCAAAACGTCCCTGATTAACGCCATCGGCGGCCTGACCCGCTTGCAGCAGGGGCGCATCGCACTTAATGGCCGTACGCTGGTGGATACCGCCGCGGGCCTTTGCCTGCCGCCGGAAAAGCGCCGCATCGGCTACGTGTTTCAGGATGCACGGCTGTTCCCGCACTATCGGGTGCGCGGCAACCTGCAGTACGGCATGGCGGCCGGCATGCGCGCGCAGTTCAATACCATCGTCGAGCTGCTGGGCATCGGGCCGTTGCTCAATCGGCTGCCGCTGACGCTCTCCGGCGGTGAAAAACAGCGGGTGGCGATCGGCCGCGCGCTGCTGACCGCGCCGGAGCTGCTGTTGATGGACGAACCGCTGGCCTCGCTCGACCTGCCGCGCAAACGCGAGCTGCTGCCGTATCTGGAGCGGCTGGCGCAGGACGTCAACATCCCCATCCTCTACGTCAGCCACAGCCTGGACGAGATCCTGCGCCTGGCCGAGCAGGTGATGGTGCTGGATCGCGGCGAGGTGCTTGCGTTCGGCGGGCTGGAAGCCGTCTGGGCCAGCAGCGCGCTGCGGCCGTGGCTGCAGCGTGAAGATCAGAGCAGCGTGCTGCGCGTCAGCGTGATTGAGCATCATCAACGCTATGCCATGACCGCGCTGGCGCTTGGCGATCAAAGGTTGTGGGTCAGCGGCATCGACGCCGAACTGGGCACCCAACTGCGCATTCGCATCAACGCCGCCGACGTCTCGCTGGTGCTGCAACCGCCGGTCAACAGCAGCATTCGCAACGTGTTGCCGGCCAAGGTGAGCGAGTATCTGGAGGTGGACGGGCAGGTGGAAGTGAAGCTGGCGGTCGGGGAGCACGTGCTGTGGGCGCGGATCACGCCGTGGGCGCGCGATGAACTGGCGATCCGCCCCGGGCAGTGGCTGTACGCGCAGGTGAAGAGCGTGTCGATCAGCCGCGAGAGCCGCTAAGACAGGCCCTCCCGGCGGGAGGGCGAAAAAACTAGAGTACGCGGGTGCGGATCACCTCGGCGATGCCCGGCTGCAGGTTATCGGCGATCACCAGATCGGCGCGTTCCTTGATCGCGTCATCGGCGTTGCCCATCGCCACACCCAACCCGACCGCTTCCAGCATGCTGATGTCGTTGTAGTTGTCGCCGAACGCCACCACCTGATCCATGCTCAGCCCCTGCGACTCTACCCATTGGCGCAGGCGCTTGCCTTTGCTGTTGCCGCCTTTGGCGATATCCACCTGATCGTGCCAGGACCATTCGCACGCCAGCCCCAGCTCTTTCTCCACCGTGTCGGCAAACTCGCGCAGCGCCAGGGTATCGGCGTGCGAGGTAGCGAATTTCCAGATCGCCTGCGCGTCGTCGGCCGCCTGCGCCAGGCTGCCGACCTGCAGCAGCGTCGGGCGCTGCGCCGCCGGCAGAGTTTCGGCCCAGGCCAGCGAGCGGGTCACGTGGCCGCTCGGCTCCTGGTACAGCATGGCGTCGTCAACGTACATCAGCCCGTGAATGTCGGTCTGTTTGAGCATCTGCAGCACCTGCTTGGCCTGATCTTTCGCCAGCGGATCGGCGGCCAGCACCTTTTTCTGCTGAAAATCATACAGGTAGGTGCCGTTGCAGCAGATGGCCGGGGTGTCTATCTGCAGCGCCTGGTAGAAAGGATGGATGGCGACGTGATGGCGGCCGGTGACCACCACCACCTGGACGCCGGCGGCGCGCGCCTGCGTCAGTGCTTCCAGCGACTGCGGTAAGATGCGTTTTTGGTTGTCCAGCAGGGTGCCGTCAAGATCGAGGGCGATGACGCGGTAGCTCATAGGGTTCTCGTTATCGTTAGCCATAAAATTAATTCGATGGTACACCGGATAGCCAACGGAGAAAACCGCGTGAGCTTCCGGTGCTAAGCGGGGTTGCCATGCGACGGATGTGCGGTAAGCTAGGGGCAATCGAACGGCCTGAAACCGGTTCCTCTTTTACCCTTTGCAAGGAGAACACATGAAGCAAATCGTTTATGTCGCCAGCCCGGAGAGCCAGCAGATCCACGTTTGGCAGTTGGACGACGCCGGCGCGCTGGCGCTGCTGCAAACCGTTGATGTGCCGGGCCAGGTGCAGCCGATGACCCTTCATCCGGACAAGACCCACCTGTACGTCGGCGTACGTCCGGCGTTCGGCATCGTCAGCTACCGCATCGAGGCGGACGGCACGCTGCAGCAGGCCGGCATGGCGCCGCTGCCGGGCAGCCCGACCCATATCTCCACCGATTTGCAGGGGCGTTACCTGTTCTCCGCCTCCTACAGCGGCAACTGCGCCAGCATCAGCCCGATTGGCCATGACGGCGTGGTGACGGCGCCTATTCAGCAGATCGACGGCCTGACCGCGCCGCACTCGGCGAACATCGATCCGACCAACCAGCTGGTGCTGGTGCCGTGCCTGAAAGAAGACCGCATCCGCCTGTTCAACCTGAGCCTGGCAGGCCAGCTGACGCCGCACGCGCAGGAAGCGGTGGTGACCGCCGCCGGCGCCGGCCCGCGCCATATGGCGTTCCACCACAACGACAAGTTCGCCTACTGCGTCAATGAGCTGGACGGCACGGTGGACGTGCTGGCCATCTCGGAAAACGGCGGCCACTACACCGTGACGCAGACGCTGGACATCATGCCGGCCGACTTCGACGGCACCCGCTGGGCGGCGGACATCCATATCACCCCGAACGGCCGCTTCCTGTACACCAGCGATCGCACCGCCAGCATTCTGACCATTTTCAGCGTTTCCGAAGACGGCGGCACGCTGAGCGTGGTCGGCTATCACCCGACCGAAGCGCAGCCGCGCGGTTTCAATATCGATCACAGCGGCCGCTTCGTGATTTCGTCCGGCCAGAAATCCGATCACATCGCGGTGCATGAGATTGACCAGCGCAGCGGCGAGCTGACCACGCTGGCGCGCTATCCGGTGGGCAAAGGCCCGATGTGGGTGAGCGTGCTGGCGAAGTAATTCGGCGGTCAGACGAGTATGGAAAAAGCGCGGTTCGGTTGAATCGCGCTTTTTTATTGGCGGGGAATCAGTTGAACGTCACCGTCAGCGTGGCGCTGCCGAGGCTGTGGAAATGGACGTTGAAGCCCACCAGCGCGCCGCTGGATCCCTCATCCACTTCGATACGCTCCACGTCCAGCGCATGCACGGTGAACTGGTAGCGGTGGCTCTCGCCCTCTGGCGGCGCCGCGCCGCCGTAGCCAGCCGAGCCGAAGTCGGTGCGGGTCTGCAGTGCGCCGGCGGGCAGTGGGGCTTTGCCGGAGCCCGCGCCCTGCGGCAGCTCGCGCACGTCGGCGGGAATATTGGCCACGATCCAGTGCCACCAGCCGGAGCCGGTCGGGGCATCGGGATCGTAAACGGCGATTACGAAGCTCTTGGTGCCGGCCGGCACGCCGTCCCAGGCCAGGTGGGGCGACAGGTTATCGCCGTGGTAGCCCATGCCGTTGAAGACCTGCGCCTGCGGCAGTTTGCCGCCGTCCTGCAGATCGTTGCTGTACAAACGAAAAGCCATAGTGACTCCCAGTTGTCGGTAAACGCGGACCCTTAAGCTAGATCGTTTCGCCGTGACAATACAAGTGGGATTGCCATTCGCCAACGGCGGCGCGGATCGGTTACCATGGCCGCATCTTCCTTCCTACAGACCGCCGGATAGCCAAATAACGCCACCATGATCTCACTGAAAAAACGCACGCCGTGGTTCGGCTGGCTGCGCCGTTGGGCCAAAAGCATCAAGCGCGATATTTACGCGCTGTGGCTGGCCGCCCGTGATAAGCGCACCCCGTGGTACGCCAAACTGATCGCGCTGCTGGTGGCCGGCTATGCGATCTCGCCGATCGATCTGATCCCGGACTTCATTCCGGTGCTGGGCTATCTGGATGACGTCATCATCGTGCCGTTGGGCATCATGCTGGCGGTGCGCCTGATCCCCAAGCCGCTGATGGCCGAGCTGCGCGAGAAGGCGCAAAAGCGCGTCGATAACCCCACCGGCCGCATGGCGGCAGCGATGATCATTTTACTTTGGCTGCTGTGTCTGGGATTGCTGGCCCGCTATCTGGACCAGCATTGGTAAGGCATTAACGCGCGGCGGCGGCGACGGCGGCGGTCAGGCGGCTGAGCTGTTCCGCTTCGATGATGTAAGGCGGCATCAGGTAAATCAGCTTGCCGAACGGCCGGATCCACACCCCGCGCTCGACGAACCCGCGCTGCAGCTCGGCGACGTTCACCGGTTCGCGCATCTCCACCACCCCAATCGCGCCCAGCACCCGCACGTCCGCCACCTTCGGCAGCGCCGCGAGCGGCAGCAGTTCCTGTTTCAGCTGGGATTCGATGGCGCTCACCTGCGCCTGCCAGCGATTTTCCGCCAGCAGCGCCAGGCTGGCGTCCGCCACCGCGCAGGCCAGCGGGTTGCCCATAAAGGTTGGGCCGTGCATAAAGCAGCCGGCCGCGCCGTTGCTGATGGTCTCCGCCACGTGGCGGGTGGTCAGGGTGGCGGACAGCGTCATGTAGCCGCCGGTCAGCGCCTTGCCCAGGCAGAGAATGTCCGGTACCACCTGTGCGTGCTCGCAGGCGAACAGCTTGCCGGTGCGGCCGAAGCCGGTGGCGATCTCGTCGGCGATCAGCAGCACCTGATAGCGATCGCACAGCTCGCGCACCCGCTTGAGGTAGGTCGGGTGGTAGATGCGCATGCCGCCGGCACCTTGCACCACCGGTTCCAGGATCACCGCCGCCACTTCACCGGCGTGCTGCTCCAGCAACGCGGCGAACGGGGCGATGTCCTCTTCGCGCCATTCTTCGTCGAAGCGGCACTGCGGCGCGGTGGCGAACAGGTGCGGCGCCAGGTAGCCCTGATAGAGGCTGTGCATCGAGTTGTCCGGATCGCAAACCGACATCGCGCCGAAGGTATCGCCGTGATAGCCATGGCGCAGCGTCAGGATGCGCTGCCGCCGCTCACCGCGCGCCTGCCAATACTGCAGCGCCATCTTCAGCGACACTTCCACCGCCACCGAACCGGAATCTGCCAGGAACACGCACTGCAGCGCTTCCGGCGTCATCTCCACTAACCGACGGCACAGCGAGATGGCGGCCGGATGGGTAATACCGCCGAACATCACGTGCGACATCTTCTCCAGCTGCTGGCTGGCGGCCTGATTCAGGCGCGGGTGGTTGTAACCGTGGATCGCCGCCCACCAGGAGGACATGCCGTCCACCAGACGCCGGCCGTCCGCCAGCTGCAGTTCGACGCCGCTGGCCGATTCGATCGGGTAACAGGGTAACGGGCGGCTCATGGAGGTGTAGGGGTGCCAGATATGACGTTGGTCAAACGCCAGGTCGGAAGCAGTGACGGACATACTTGTAAACCAAATTGAATTAAGATTGGTTGACAGTATATCCACAATATTTAAACTGGCGACACTTTTTCGTTTTGGAGACGCCATGATGGCCGACCGCATTCACTGGACAGTAGGGCAAGCCCAGGCCCTGTTTGATAAACCGCTGCTTGAACTGCTGTTCGAAGCGCAAACCGTACACCGCCAACACTTCGACCCGCGTCAGGTGCAGGTCAGCACACTGCTGTCGATCAAAACCGGCGCTTGTCCGGAAGACTGCAAATACTGCCCGCAGAGTTCGCGCTACAAGACCGGCCTGGAGTCGGAGCGGTTGATGCAGGTCGAGCAGGTGCTGGAATCGGCGCGCAAGGCCAAGGCGAACGGCTCGACCCGTTTTTGCATGGGCGCGGCGTGGAAGAACCCGCACGAGCGCGATATGCCTTATTTGCAGCAGATGGTGCAGGGCGTGAAAGCGATGGGCATGGAAACCTGCATGACGCTGGGCACACTGGACGGCACTCAGGCCGAGCGGCTGGCGGAAGCCGGGCTGGATTATTACAACCATAACCTCGATACCTCGCCGGAGTTCTACGGCAGCATCATCACCACCCGCAGCTACCAGGAACGCCTGGATACGCTCGACAAAGTGCGCGACGCCGGCATCAAAGTGTGCTCCGGCGGCATCGTCGGGCTGGGTGAAACGGTGCGCGACCGTGCCGGGCTGCTGGTGCAGCTGGCCAACCTGCCGAAGCCGCCGGAGAGCGTGCCGATCAACATGCTGGTGAAGGTAAAAGGCACGCCGCTGGCGGATAACGACGACGTCGATCCGTTTGACTTCATCCGCACTATTGCGGTGGCGCGCATCATGATGCCGTCTTCTTATGTCCGCCTCTCCGCCGGCCGTGAACAGATGAACGAACAGACGCAGGCGATGTGCTTTATGGCCGGCGCCAACTCGATCTTCTATGGCTGCAAGCTGCTGACCACGCCGAACCCGGAAGAAGACAAAGACCTGCAGCTGTTCCGCAAGCTGGGGCTGAACCCGCAGCAGACCGCCACCGAACACGGCGACAACCAGCAACAGCAGGTGCTGGCTAAGCAGCTGCTGAACGCCGATACCGCCGAGTTTTACAACGCGGCGCTGTGATGAGCTGGCCACAACGCATCGAGCAGGCGCTGGCAGAGCGGCGCCTCAACGCCGCCTACCGTCGGCGACAGACCACCGAGGGCGGCAATGGCCGCCAGATCCGGCTCGGCGATCGCCTCTACCTGAACTTCTCCGGCAACGACTACCTGGGGCTGAGCCAGGACGCGCGGGTAATCGCCGCCTGGCAGCAGGGCGCGCAGCGTTACGGCGTCGGCAGCGGCGGTTCGAGCCATGTCACCGGCTTTAGCGCGGCGCATCAGGCGCTGGAGGAGCAACTGGCGGCGTGGCTCGGCTATCCGCGCGCGCTGCTGTTTATCTCCGGTTACGCCGCCAACCAGGCGGTGCTGGCGGCGTTGATGCAGAAAGGCGATCGCATTTTAGCCGATCGCCTCAGCCACGCCTCGCTGCTGGAGGCGGCGGCGCAGTCGCCGGCCGAGCTGCGCCGCTTCCAGCACAACAAGCCGCAGGCGCTGGCGGATCTGCTGGCCAAACCCTGTGAAGGGCAGCGGCTGGCGGTGACCGAAGGGGTGTTCAGCATGGACGGCGACGGCGCACCGTTGACGGAACTGCATCGCTTAACCCGCGCGGCGGGCGCCTGGCTGATGGTGGACGATGCCCACGGCGTCGGCGTGCGCGGCGAGCAAGGCCGCGGCAGCTGCTGGCAGCAGGGCGTGCGCCCTGAACTGCTGGTGGCGACCTTCGGCAAGGCGTTCGGCGTCAGCGGCGCGGCAGTGCTGTGCGATGAGGCGACCGCCGAGTATCTGCTGCAGTTCGCCCGCCATCTGATCTACAGCACCGCGATGCCGCCGGCGCAGGCCTGTGCGCTGCAGGCGGCGCTGGCCTGCATTCGAGAGGGCGATGAACTGCGCGCCCGGCTGCAGGACAACATCCGGCGTTTCCGCCAGGGCGCGGCGCCGCTGGCGCTAACCCTGACGGATTCCGACACCGCCATCCAGCCGTTGCTGGTGGGGGACAATCAACGCGCACTCGATCTGGCGACCCGCCTGCGCGAGCGCGGGCTGTGGGTGAGCGCCATCCGCCCACCGACGGTACCGCCGGGCGGCGCGCGGCTGCGCATTACCCTGACGGCGGCGCATCAGCCGCAGGACATCGATCGCCTGCTGGAGGTATTACATGACGTCAGCCAATGACGCGGTGAACAAACAGGCGGTCGCTTCGGCCTTCAGCCGTGCCGCCGGCAGCTACGACGCCGCCGCCGCGCTGCAGCGTGACGTTGGCGAGCGCTTACTGGGGATGGGGAGTGCCCATCCGGGCGAACGGCTGCTGGATGCCGGCTGCGGCACCGGTTATTTCAGCCGTCTGTGGCGCGAGCGCGGCATGCAGGTAACCGCGCTCGATCTGGCGCCGGGCATGCTGGACGTCGCCCGCCAACGGCAGGCGGCGCATCATTATTTGCTGGGCGATATCGAACAGGTGCCGCTGCCCGATGCGGCGATGGACATCTGTTTCAGCAGCCTGGTGGTGCAGTGGTGCAGCGATCTGCCCGCCGCGCTGGCGGAGCTGTATCGCGTCACCCGCCCCGGCGGCGCGATCCTGTTTTCCACGCTGGCGGCGGGATCGCTGCAGGAGCTGGGGGACGCCTGGCAACAGGTGGACGGCGAGCGCCACGTGAACGCCTTTCTGCCGCTGGCGCAGATCCGCGCCGTCTGTGCTGACTACCGACACGAGCTGGTCACGGAGCTGCGCACCCTGAACTACCCGGACGTGATGACGCTGATGCGTTCGCTCAAGGGCATCGGGGCCACGCATCTGCATCAGGGGCGTGAGGGCGGCCTGATGTCGCGCGGCCGTCTCGCCGCGCTGCAGGCGGCTTACCCGTGCCGGCAGGGGCAGTTCCCGCTCAGCTATCATCTGGTTTATGGAGTGATTTATCGTGATTAAACGTTGGTTCGTGACCGGCACCGACACCGAGGTCGGAAAAACCGTCGCCAGCAGCGCCTTACTGCAGGCCGCCAACCGGGCGGGCTACCGCAGCGCCGGTTATAAGCCGGTGGCTTCCGGCAGCGAGATGACCCCCGAGGGGCTGCGCAACGGCGACGCGCTGGCGCTGCAGGCCAACAGCGGCGTGGCGCTCCGCTACGACGAAGTGAACCCTTACGTTTTTGCCGAACCGACCTCGCCGCATATCGTCAGCGCCGATGAAGGCCGGCCGATCGAGGCGGCGCGGCTGTCCGACGGCCTGCGCCGGCTGGAGCAGCGCGCCGACTGGGTGCTGGTCGAGGGCGCGGGCGGATGGTTTACCCCGCTGTCGGCGCAGTACACCTTCGCCGACTGGGTGCAGCAGGAGCAGCTGCCGGTGATCCTGGTGGTGGGCATCAAACTGGGCTGCATCAACCACGCGGTGCTGACGGCGCAGGCGGTGCAACAGGCGGGGCTGACGCTGGCCGGTTGGATCGCCAACGACGTGACGCCGCCGGGGCGGCGGCATCAGGAATACCTGGCCACGCTGCGCCGTATGCTGCCGGCGCCGCTGCTGGGCGAAATCCCGCACCTGCCGCAGGCCGAGCGGGCGCCGCTGGGGGAGTATCTGGATATCAGCCTGCTGTAAACTCTCCATGAGGGGGGCTTCTCTCCCTCATCCTTCTTCTTGCCCTGTCAGCCCGGTACCGATCAACGCCTCATCCAGCTGCGCCAGCGCGCCGTGCGCCACCGTGCGCCCGCTGTCCAACAGGCAGAAGCGGTCCGCCACCCGGCGCACGAACGACAGCTGATGCTCCACCAGTAAAATGGTCATGCCCAATTCGCGGTTGAGCCAGCGGATCACGTTGCCGATGTCGGCGGCGATCGAGGGCGGTACGCCCGCCGTCGGTTCGTCGAGGATCAGCAGCGCCGGCTCCTGAGCCAGCGCCCGACCAATCGCCAGCTGGCGTTGGGCGCCCACGCACAGATCGCCGGCGCGGCGCGCGCGCATCTGACGCAAATGGGGAAACAGGTTGTAGATCAGCGGCGGAATGCGGCGAGGGGCGCCGCGCCCGGCCATTTGCGCCACCTGCAGATTTTCCTCCACGCTCAGCTGCGAAAAAAGCTGCCGCCCCTGGGGCACGTGGCTGATGCCCAGCGCGGCGCGGCGCTCCATCGGCTGCAGCAGCAGATTTTGCGGCGGCTGATCCGCCGGTTGCCAGGTCATGCTGCCGCTTACCACCGGCACATGCCCCATGATGCAGTTGACCAGCGTGGTCTTGCCCACGCCGTTGCGGCCGAGCAGCACGGTGCACTGGCCGCGCGGCAGCTCCAGGTTGATGTCCCACAGGGTGTGGTTCTGCCCGTAAAATTGATTGACCGATCTCAGGCTCAGCATTTGGCATTCTCCTCATAGACGCCCGTTTCACTCGTTGGCGGGGACTGCAAAGGCCGCATGCGCGGCGAATTTCCCGAGTGTGGCAATGTCTGGAACAAAATGCCGTCCGTCCGATGAGCCAGAGCAAGGTCTGCGGTGGACGGAATGACAGTCAATATGTCGTTAAAAACGACGCTTGTGACGACTTGGTGTCGTTCTTGCGCTTTTACGGGCGATAGCGCCGCGGTGGTTACACGTCGCGGCAGGCAGCGCATCATGCTGCCGCACCGCATTTATGCGCAGGAAGATAAAGCAACTCTCAGGCCAGTTTTATCGCCGGGTGAAAACGGGGATTGTTATCGCCTTGTTAACCGCTAACCAGGCCTGACGTGCGCTACCGTGGCGGCCCGAAAATACGCGGGGAAGTTAACCCGGACGTTTTTTGCACTCTTGTGGTGCTCTTCGGTGAAGGCATGGTGCAAGGCATTGCGCCGCCGTCAAGAGCGATCCGCGAGAAAGGGGCCGATGCGATTTTGGCAATGGGGATTTTTAGTATTAATCGGCATAAACAAAGCGATATTTTTATGAAAAAATAACTAAAAAAGCCATTTTAGCAGGTGTAAAGGGCGAAAAGCTTTCTTTCTGTAACTCCCGCCCCGGGCGGGGCGGTGAGAGTTATCCACTATTCCTGTGGATAACCTTGTGTATTAGATTTAGAAAAACGCTGTAAAGCGAGAGCGGACGCGGGTTCTGTTCGCTTTGCCCGCATTCTCGTCTTTTTATTAAATGTGTTATATATCAATATATTAATTAAAATCAAGACGCAGGGTTATTGATCAGGTCTCTATGTATGATTTTTCGACGCGGTGCTATCAATAAGTTAATTCGCGGCAAGTTCTGGGGATAAATCTGTTATTGACAATAAAAATGTCACCCGGCTGTAACGTCACGGTGCAGCGGCGTTGCCGCAGTGCCGGGCGCAGCGACGAATCCGCTTGAAGCTGGTTTTATATCCAGTATCATGGGCACTGGCGCAAATCGCCGACACTTTCCATAATTAGGGGCCACGTCCGGCGCAGAGTCGGCTGGCCGCCTGAGCGCGCGCATCTCCACAGGGTAGCCGAGCAATGAGTAAACTTTTCAAACTGCATTCCGAGTTCAAACCGGCCGGCGATCAGCCGGAAGCCATCCGCAAGCTGGAAGAGGGGCTGGAAGACGGCCTGGCGCATCAGACGCTGCTGGGGGTCACCGGTTCGGGCAAGACATTCACCATCGCCAATGTGATAGCCGATCTGAATCGGCCGACCATGGTGCTGGCGCCGAACAAGACGCTGGCGGCGCAGCTGTACGGCGAGATGAAAGCGTTTTTCCCGGAGAATGCGGTGGAATACTTCGTCTCCTACTACGACTACTACCAGCCGGAAGCCTACGTGCCCAGCTCCGACACCTTCATTGAAAAAGACGCTTCGGTGAACGAGCATATCGAGCAGATGCGCCTGTCCGCCACCAAGGCGCTGCTGGAGCGGCGCGACGTGGTGGTGGTGGCGTCGGTGTCGGCGATCTACGGCCTGGGCGATCCGGATCTTTACCTGAAGATGATGCTGCACCTGACCCAGGGCATGATCATCGATCAACGATCCATTTTGCGCCGCCTGGCGGAACTGCAATATTCCCGCAACGATCAGGCTTTTCAGCGCGCTACCTTCCGCGTGCGCGGCGAGGTGATCGACATCTACCCGGCGGAATCGGACGAGCTGGCGCTGCGCGTCGAGCTGTTCGACGAAGAAGTGGAGCGGTTGTCGCTGTTCGATCCGCTGACCGGGCAGATAGAGCAGGTGGTGCCGCGTTTTACCATCTACCCGAAATCGCACTACGTGACGCCGCGCGAGCGGATCATGCAGGCGATGGAAGAGATCAAGGTCGATCTGGCGGACCGCCGCAAGGTGCTGTTGGCCAACAACAAGCTGCTGGAAGAGCAGCGCCTGACGCAGCGCACCCAGTTCGATCTGGAGATGATGAACGAGCTGGGTTACTGCTCGGGCATCGAAAACTACTCGCGCTACCTGTCCGGGCGCGGCGAGGGCGAGCCGCCGCCGACGCTGTTCGACTACCTGCCGGCGGACGGCCTGCTGGTGGTCGACGAATCTCACGTCACCATTCCGCAGATCGGCGCGATGTTCAAGGGCGACCGCGCGCGTAAGGAAACGCTGGTGGAGTACGGCTTCCGCCTGCCCTCGGCGCTGGACAACCGCCCCTTGCGCTTCGAGGAGTTCGAGGCGCTGGCGCCGCAGACCATCTATGTTTCCGCGACGCCGGGCAAATATGAGCTGGAGAAATCCGGCGGCGATCTGATCGATCAGGTGGTGCGGCCGACCGGGCTGCTGGATCCGATCGTGGAAGTGCGGCCGGTGGGCACCCAGGTGGACGATCTGCTTTCCGAGATCCGCAAACGCGCGGCGATCAACGAGCGCGTGCTGGTGACCACCCTGACCAAACGCATGGCGGAAGACCTGACCGAATACCTGGAAGAACATGGCGAGCGCGTGCGCTACCTGCACTCGGACATCGATACCGTGGAACGGGTCGAAATCATCCGTGACCTGCGTCTGGGCGAGTTCGACGTGCTGGTGGGCATCAACCTGTTGCGTGAGGGGCTCGACATGCCTGAGGTGTCGCTGGTGGCGATTCTGGACGCCGACAAGGAAGGCTTCCTGCGTTCCGAGCGTTCGCTGATCCAGACCATTGGCCGCGCGGCGCGTAACCTGAACGGCAAGGCGATCCTGTATGGCGATCGCATCACCGATTCGATGGCCAAGGCGATCGGCGAAACCGAGCGGCGCCGCGCCAAGCAGCAGGCGTATAATGAAGCCAACGGCATCGTGCCGCAGGGGCTGAACAAGAAGATCGGCGACATTTTGCAGATCGGCCAGCCGGTCAACCGTGCCAAGAGCAAAGGCAGGGGCAAGGCGCTGGACGGCGGCGCCCCGCTGCAGAACCTCACGCCGAAAGCGCTGGATCAGAAAATCCGCGATTTGGAGGCGCAAATGTACACCCACGCGCAAAACCTGGAGTTCGAACAGGCGGCTGCGCTACGCGACGAGATCCACCAGCTGCGCGAGCAGTTCATCGCGATTTCCTGACCGTTGGATGGCGCCCGCGCCATGGGCGTCAAAATTCCTTGTCGGCCGCGTCAAAGCTGTTATGGTGTGCGGCCCGATTTGACCACGAAGAGTACCGAACATGAGCCAACACCAGTCCAAAGACCCGCTGCACGGCGTGACGCTGGAGCAACTGCTGAATAAACTGGTGGATCACTACGGTTGGCCCGAACTGGGCGCGCGCATTCGCATCAACTGCTTCCTCAGCGATCCGAGCATCAAGTCCAGCCTGAAGTTTTTGCGTCGCACGCCCTGGGCGCGCAAAGAGGTGGAAGACCTGTATATCGATATGGTCAGCCATCCCGCCCCAGCCAGCGATAATCCCTGGCTGCGCGGGCGAGATGGTTAAATCCGGTCAGCGGCGGGCGGCCAGCTCCACCAGCGCCCGATCCAGCGCCTGGCGCAGCAGTTGGCGATCGTGGCGGTAGGGGATGTCGCTCGCTTCCAGCGGTTGCTGAATCACCACCCGATCCTGCACTTCACTGGCGTCCACCGCCGGGCCGACGATCAGCGCATCGATCATCCGGCGGCCTATCTTCTCTTCCATCAGCGTCAGCTTATCCTTTAACGACAGCGCCGCGGCGGCCACGCTCAGCTCGCGGCCGAGATTGCCGATATAGATCATGCTGGCGCTGCTGCGACGCAGCGCCTGGGTGAGATCGTCCAGCAGCAGCAGCGGCATCAGGCTGGTGAGGAAACTGCCCGGCCCGATCAGGATCACGTCGGCCTGCGCGATGGCGTCCAGCGCTTCGCGCGTGGCGCTGACCGGGGGCGACAGCATCAGCTCCTGCGGCATATGGGCCAGCTGGTCGACATTCACTTCACCGTAAACGTGATTGCCTTCGTGATCGTGCGCCATCAAATCCACCGGCTGCTCCGACATCGGGATCAGCGCCGCGTCCACCTTCAGCAGGCTGCGCACCAGGTTGATCGCTTCCAACGGGCGCACGCTCAGGTGATCCAGCGCTTTTAGCATCAGGTTGCCGAGGTTGTGGCCGGCCAGTTCGCCGTTGCCGCTGAAGCGGTATTCGAACATCGCCGAGGCGACGCTCGGTTCGGTGATCAGCTGGTTGAGACAGTTACGGGTATCGCCCCAGGCAATGCCGCCTTCCGAACGGCGGATGCGGCCGGTAGAACCGCCGTTGTCGGTGGTGGTGACGATGCCGGTCAGGCGGGAGCCTAAGGACGACAGGGCCGACATCACACGGCCCAGGCCGTGTCCGCCGCCTAACGCCACCACGCGGTCGAGATCGGCCAGGGTACGATTACGCATAAATTTCCTTACAAAGGGGCTGAACTGCCCGCATAAGGTAGCGGATCCGGCATAAAAACGCGATAAGAGTGTCATTTGCGTGATTCCGGTCAATTCGTCCGCGCAAGTGACGTTTATCATGGTTTACCTGAATACGCGGCGTCTAAAAACGCTGTATAGACAATTATATAGCGAATTTACGCGTTGGCTATCGTTGCCGATTAGCGCTAGAATTCTGCTGAAAACCACGGTTTCGTTCCGGCTACTCAAGGTAGCGGGAAGAGAAATCAAACTCCTAGCCCCTGCGCCTACGTTGTTCATCCGGAACGATATGGTGCCTGGGCCGTGGCGAAGTCAGCCACCAGGGTGCAGAGGGGAAACGCTCGCATCTCCCGACTTTGGAAAGGTGTTATGGTGCCGCAACTCATTGATGCTTATGAGCGCAAGTTCTATTACCTGCGCTTGTCGATCACCGACGTGTGCAACTTTCGTTGCACCTATTGTCTGCCCGATGGCTACAAGCCGAGCGGCAGTCCGAAAAGCTTCCTGTCGCTGGATGAAATCCGCCGCGTCAGCCGCGCGTTCGCCGAACTGGGCACCGAAAAGGTGCGCCTGACCGGCGGCGAGCCTTCGCTGCGCCGCGATTTTACCGAGATCATCGCCGCCGTGCGGGAAAACCCGGCCATCCGTACCCTGGCGGTCACCACCAATGGCTACCGTCTGGCGCGCGACGTCACCGCCTGGCGTGACGCCGGTCTGACGGCGATCAACGTCAGCATCGACAGCCTGGATCCCCGCCAGTTTCACGCCATCACCGGTCAGGATAAGTTCCGCCAGGTGATGGACGGCATCGACGCCGCCTTCAGCGCCGGTTTCAGCAAGGTCAAAGTCAACGCGGTGCTGATGCGCGACGTTAACCACCAGCAGCTCGGCGCCTTTCTCGCCTGGATCAAAGACCGGCCGATCCAACTGCGCTTTATCGAACTGATGGAAACCGGTGAGGGCGGCGAGCTGTTTCGCAAACACCACGTTTCCGGCGAAGTGATTCGCCGGCAGCTGGAGCAGCAGGGCTGGCAGCGCCAGGCGCGCGGCCGCAGCGACGGCCCGGCGCAGGTGTTCAGCCACCCGGACTACCAGGGTGAGGTGGGTCTTATCATGCCGTATGAGAAAGACTTCTGCGCCAGCTGCAACCGGCTGCGCGTTTCTTCCATCGGCAATCTGCACCTGTGCCTGTTCGGCGAGCAGGGGGTGCCCCTACGCGATCTGCTGGCGGACGACGGCCAGCTCGACGCGCTGAAGGCACGCATCCAGAGCGGGCTGCTGAGCAAGAAGCAGACCCATTTCCTGCATCAGGGCAACAGCGGGATCACCCAGAACCTGTCGTTTATCGGCGGCTGATACCCACATATTTCAAGCCGCAGCGTTGTTGGCTGCGTGCGCTCACCCCAGTCACTTACCGGAGTAAGCTCCTGGGGATTTACGCACTGGCCGCCTGGCTGCAACTTGAAATCTGTGGGGTATCTCAGAATAGGAGCCTATTGAACCATGAGCCATGCGAGCAGCGAGTTTATTCCGGCGCATATCGCCATCCTGACCGTGTCCGACAGCCGCGGCGCGGCGGAAGACACCTCCGGGCAATATCTGCAGGACGCGGCGCAGGAAGCCGGCCATCAGGTGGTGGATCGCGCCATCGTCAAAGATGACATTTACCAGATCCGCGCGCGGGTTTCCGCCTGGATCGCCGATGACAACGTGCAGGCGGTGCTGATCACCGGCGGCACCGGTTTTACCGCGCGCGACAACACGCCGGAAGCGCTGCTGCCGCTGTTCGACAGAGAGGTGGAAGGGTTCGGTGAACTGTTCCGCATGGTGTCGTACGAAGAGATCGGTACTGCGACGATCCAGTCGCGCGCGCTGGCCGGCCTGGCCAACCGCACGGTGATTTTCGCCATGCCGGGCTCCACCCGCGCCTGCCGCACCGCCTGGGAGCGGATTATCGAAGAGCAGTTGGACGCGCGCCATCGCCCGTGCAACTTCCAGCCTCACTTGAAGAAGCCCTGAGTCATGACACAGCTAACCCACATTAACGCCGCCGGCGAAGCCCATATGGTTGACGTGTCCGCCAAGGCCGAAACGGTGCGCGAGGCGCGCGCCGAAGCTTTCGTCGAGATGCTGCCCGCCACGCTGGCGATGATCGTCGACGGCAGCCATCACAAGGGCGACGTGTTCGCCACGGCGCGCATCGCCGGCATTCAGGCGGCCAAACGCACTTGGGAGCTGATCCCGCTGTGCCACCCACTGATGCTGAGCAAGGTCGAAGTGCAGCTTGAGGCGCAAACGCAGCACAACCGGGTGCGCATCGAAACCTGCTGCCGGCTGACCGGCAAAACCGGCGTCGAAATGGAGGCGCTGACCGCCGCCTCGGTGGCGGCATTGACCATCTATGACATGTGCAAAGCGGTACAGAAAGACATGGTGATCGGCCCGGTACGCCTGCTGGCGAAAAGCGGCGGCAAATCCGGCGATTTTAAGGTGAACGTATGATCGATATTCTTTTCTTCGCGCAGGTGCGCGAACTGGTGGGCACCGGCGGCCTGTCGATGCCGGCGGATTACCCGACCGTCGAGGCGCTGCGCCAGGCGCTGTGTGCGCGCGGCGATCGCTGGGCGCTGGCGCTGGAATCCGGCAAGCTGTTGGCGGCGGTCAACCAGTCGCTGGTGGCGGCGGATCATCCGCTGCGCGCCGGCGATGAAGTGGCCTTCTTCCCGCCGGTTACCGGGGGATAAGCATGGAAAATACCCGCATTCGCGTGGGCGAAGCGCCGTTCAACGTCGGCGACGAGTATCAGTGGCTGGCGCAGTGCGACGCCGATGGCGCGGTGGTGACCTTCACCGGCAAGGTGCGCAACCATAATTTGGGTGACGACGTCAGCGCGCTGACGCTGGAACACTACCCCGGCATGACCGAGAAGGCGCTGGCGGAGATCGTGGCCGAGGCGCGCAGCCGTTGGCCGCTGCAGCGGGTGACGGTGATCCACCGCGTCGGCGCGCTGTATCCCGGCGACGAGATCGTGTTCGTTGGCGTGACCGGCGCGCACCGCAGCATGGCGTTCGCCGCCAGCGAGTTCATCATGGACTATCTGAAGACCCGCGCGCCGTTCTGGAAGCGCGAAGCGACCGGCCAGGGCGATCGTTGGGTAGACGCCCGCGACAGCGATCGCGAGGCCGCGCAGCGCTGGCACGACGCGGCTAAATAACGCGTCAACAGCGGAAACAAATCAAGACCTTTGCCGCTTTCGCCCGGCATATTCTGTGGTACGCTTATAGCAGGCGAAGCCCTGTTCGCGGGGCTTCGGAATCTTGTTTACAACGCAAAAGGTAACCGTCATGGACCGATATCCACGCTCTAATGGTTCAATCGTCGAACGTGCCAACAGCGGCATTCAGGCCTACATGGCGCAGGTTTACGGCTGGATGACCTGCGGTCTGCTGCTGACGGCGTTCGTTTCCTGGTATGCGGCCAACACGCCCGCGATCCTCAACTTCATCTTCTCCAGCCAGATCACCTTCTTCGGCCTGATCATCGCCCAACTGGCGTTGGTGTTCGTGATTTCCGGCATGGTCAACCGCCTGAGCGGCGCGGTGGCCACTTCGCTGTTCATGCTGTACTCGGCGCTGACCGGGCTGACGCTGTCGAGCATCTTCATCGCCTACACCTACAGCTCGATCGCCAGCACCTTCGTGGTCACCGCCGGCATGTTCGGCGCCATGAGCCTGTACGGTTACACCACCAAGCGCGATCTGAGCGGCTTCGGCAGCATGCTGTTCATGGCGCTGATCGGCATCGTGCTGGCCTCGCTGGTGAACATCTGGCTGAAAAGCACCGCGCTGATGTGGGCGATTACCTACATCGGGGTGGTGGTGTTCGTCGGCCTGACCGCGTACGACACGCAAAAACTCAAGGCGATGGGCGAGCAGCTGAACGCCGATGATAAAGACAGCTTCCGCAAGTACGCCATCGTCGGCGCGCTGACACTGTATCTCGACTTCATCAACCTGTTCCTGATGTTGTTGCGTATCTTCGGCAACCGCCGCTAAATCCGTCGTCTTTCAAGCCATAGGGTATCTGGCGATCAAAAAGCTCTGCATGTGACATGCAGAGCTTTTTTTATGCGATTATGCGATGCTTAATCTTTCGTGAAGCAAAAGGATTTTGCATGATGCCCGATACTTTCCGCTGTATCTTTATCGAAGGTAGTGCGCCCCTACCTGAAGGTTACCTAGACCACACCGTCAAAGTGCTTCTGACCGGTGATGAACGTTTTTCCCTCGATCAATGTTTCTCGCGACGCGCTGCTGCAGCAGGTGCTGAACAGCTACCGGGCGGCCTAACGATGAACTCTTTGCGTAAAAGGACCTTACGATGACCGAAGCGGCCCGCGTCGGCGATACCATCGGGCATTCCCATGCCCTGGCCGGCATGATTGCCGGCACCCTTGTCGGCGGCCTGATCGCCGCCGCAGGCGCGGTGGCGGCGGGTGCGCTGTTCGTCGCCGGCCTGGCGGCTTCCTGTATCGGCGTCGGTGTGC
>NZ_PYTW01000059.1:0-265 GCF_003028435.1 Serratia sp. Nf2
ACTTAACAAACCGCCTGCGTGCGCTTTACGCCCAGTAATTCCGATTAACGCTTGCACCCTCCGTATTACCGCGGCTGCTGGCACGGAGTTAGCCGGTGCTTCTTCTGCGAGTAACGTCAATTGATGAACGTATTAAGCTCACCACCTTCCTCCTCGCTGAAAGTGCTTTACAACCCGAAGGCCTTCTTCACACACGCGGCATGGCTGCATCAGGCTTGCGCCCATTGTGCAATATTCCCCACTGCTGCCTCCCGTAGGAGTCTGG
>NZ_PYTW01000060.1:0-255 GCF_003028435.1 Serratia sp. Nf2
ACTTAACAAACCGCCTGCGTGCGCTTTACGCCCAGTAATTCCGATTAACGCTTGCACCCTCCGTATTACCGCGGCTGCTGGCACGGAGTTAGCCGGTGCTTCTTCTGCGAGTAACGTCAATTGATGAGCGTATTAAGCTCACCACCTTCCTCCTCGCTGAAAGTGCTTTACAACCCGAAGGCCTTCTTCACACACGCGGCATGGCTGCATCAGGCTTGCGCCCATTGTGCAATATTCCCCACTGCTGCCTCCCGT
>NZ_PYTW01000061.1:0-255 GCF_003028435.1 Serratia sp. Nf2
CCGCCTGCGTGCGCTTTACGCCCAGTAATTCCGATTAACGCTTGCACCCTCCGTATTACCGCGGCTGCTGGCACGGAGTTAGCCGGTGCTTCTTCTGCGAGTAACGTCAATTGATGAACGTATTAAGTTCACCACCTTCCTCCTCGCTGAAAGTGCTTTACAACCCGAAGGCCTTCTTCACACACGCGGCATGGCTGCATCAGGCTTGCGCCCATTGTGCAATATTCCCCACTGCTGCCTCCCGTAGGAGTCTGG
>NZ_PYTW01000062.1:0-251 GCF_003028435.1 Serratia sp. Nf2
AGTCCGGTATTTCAATACTTCAGAGTATATTGGAAACAGTATGCTGCGAAGTATTTTGCTCTTTAACAATCTGGAACAAGCTGAAAATTGAAACATGACGGCTGAAATTTATCCCTCCGTAGAAGTACTGGGATGAAGAGTAACCTGTCATAGAGTCTCTCAAATGTTTGCAGCGCGAACGATGGAAACATCTTCGGGTTGTGAGGTTAAGTGACTAAGCGTACACGGTGGATGCCTAGGCAGTCAGAGGC
>NZ_PYTW01000063.1:0-251 GCF_003028435.1 Serratia sp. Nf2
GCCTCTGACTGCCTAGGCATCCACCGTGTACGCTTAGTCACTTAACCTCACAACCCGAAGATGTTTCCATCGTTCGCGCTGCAAACATTTGAGAGACTCTATGACAGGTTACTCTTCATCCCAGTACATCTACGGAGGGATAAATTTCAGCCGTCATGTTTCAATTTTCAGCTTGTTCCAGATTGTTAAAGAGCAATATCTTAAACATGACTCGCAAGTCATCTTTAAGATTTTTTCGGTTATCGCTAACC
>NZ_PYTW01000064.1:0-206 GCF_003028435.1 Serratia sp. Nf2
CCGTTGCGCCGGCTGATCAGGTTGCCCCAGGCGTCGTAACGGTAAAACAGCTTTTGCCAGTGCGTCAGCCGGTTATCGGCGATCGGCGCCAGCGGCAGGTGCGCGTCGATGTCGCTCTGCGGGCTGCGCTCGCCCAGCAGGTTATCCGCCAGATCGTACACCAGCCGCGCGCCCGGTTTGCCCTGATTGGGTTCGCGGTGTTGCAG
>NZ_PYTW01000065.1:0-204 GCF_003028435.1 Serratia sp. Nf2
CCAGCGTGCCTTCTCCCGAAGTTACGGCACCATTTTGCCTAGTTCCTTCACCCGAGTTCTCTCAAGCGCCTTGGTATTCTCTACCTGACCACCTGTGTCGGTTTGGGGTACGATTTAATGTTACCTGGAGCTTAGAGGCTTTTCCTGGAAGCAGGGCATCAACTACTTCTGCACCGTAGTGCATCGTCATCACGCCTCAGGGTT
>NZ_PYTW01000066.1:0-204 GCF_003028435.1 Serratia sp. Nf2
GAAACAGGTTAATATTCCTGTACTTGGTGTTACTGCGAAGGGGGGACGGAGAAGGCTAGGCTAGCCGGGCGACGGTTGTCCCGGTTTAAGCGTGTAGGGGGTGTGACCTGGTAAATCCGGTTGCATACTAACCCTGAGGCGTGATGACGATGCACTACGGTGCAGAAGTAGTTGATGCCCTGCTTCCAGGAAAAGCCTCTAAGC